>CAXTSG010000149.1:0-2619 GCA_964246825.1 uncultured Acidobacteriaceae bacterium
CCTCGGCTTCCGTCGCTTCCGGCCGCAGCAGCGTATGGTCGAGCATGGCCGCGAGAGCCGCGCGCGAAGGGAAGACCGCGCGCGCTCTCTCCGGCGTCAGCTTTTCCGCCTCCGCGGCCTCAGGCGCTTCGTTATACATGGTCGGCATCCTTGTTTACACCCCGCGCGGGCTCCGGCAGCAGGCAGATGTCCGGCAGGTTGCGATAGCGCTCGCTGAAGTCCATCCCGTATCCCACAACAAAACGGTCCGGGATACGAAAGCCGACATAATCCGCCTCAATCGGCTGCAAACGGCGTTCCGGCTTGTCAAGCAGCGCGGCAATCTTCAACGAGCGCGGATGATGGCGCTCCAGCGTTTGCCGCAGAAAGGAAAGCGTCAGCCCGGTATCGAGAATATCTTCCACTAGGATGACGTTGCGGTCCTCAATAGACTCATCCAGGTCTTTCAACAGCCGCACTTGGCCGCCGGTCGTGGTGCCCTTGCCGTAGCTCGACACTGACATAAAGTCGAATGTGCAGTCGGCCTGGATTTCGCGCGCCAAGTCTGCCAGAAAGATGGCCGCGCCTTTCAAAACACCCACCAGCACCACTGAATCCCCGGCAAGGTCGCGTGTGATGGCCGCACCCATCTCAGCAACGCGCGCCTGAATGGCAGTGCGGGAAAACAGCAGCGGCAGGCGGGGTACGGGAGCGTCGGAAGAATTCGGCATAATTTCAGTTTGCACGGCAGCATAGAGCACCGGGCACGCAGGAGACCCATCTGCGGCCTGGACGCGGCAAATCTCTTCAACGAGATCCGGTTCAAGACCATTGAAACGGCTCCCATCGGAGACTTTGCGGTCTATAAGCCGCACGATACCGCAAACGCCCTGGCTATACTGCATGGAGGACCATGCTGCCTTACCTGCACTTTTGGCGCTTTACCCTGCCGACCTTCGGGCTCATGCTTGACCTCGCCGCTGCGCTCGCCTGCGTCGTGCTCCATCGTAACCTGCGCCGCTACGGCATTCGCGCCGAGGCCGTCGGCATCATCGCGATTGCAACCATTGCGGGCGCGGTTGGGGCCAAGCTATGGCATGTCCTTCAGGACCCCGGGGCGCTCCGGGCGCATCCGGCTTTGCTGTGGGACCGCGCCGGTCTGGCCTGGTTCGGAGGCCTTGTCGGCGGCATTACGGCACTGCTGCTGCAGGCCCGCCCCGCGCGGCTGCGGCCGCTTACCATGCTCGACCTGTGCGCGCCCTCGGCGGCGCTCGGCTACGGCATCGGCCGCATCGGCTGCTTCACTTCGGGCGACGGCGACTACGGTAAGGCGAGCAGCCTGCCCTGGGCCATGAGCTTTCCTCACGGAATCGACCCGGTCAACTACCCGGTCCATCCAACGCCACTTTATGAGTGCTTCGTTGCTATCGGCATCACCGCTTGGCTTTGGCGCCGCAGCACACCCTCGGCGGGACGCCTGCACCATGTCGGGCAGGTGACCGCGGAGTACCTTCTGCTGACCGGATTTGCCCGCTTCCTAGTTGAATTCATCCGCATCAATCCGCCCATCTATTGGGGATTGACCAATGCGCAGATTGCAAGCCTTGGAAGCATGGCCGCCGGCGCGGGCCTTCTGTTCTATGCCAGGCGGCATACCCTTGCTGCGCTCACGATTGCCACGGCCCCGGAAACGCAAACGGCCCTGTAATCCCTCATTCACACCATTCCCAAAATAGGAAATTCACAGGGCAGCCGCTGAACAAAAACTCTCTATGTGCCGATAGATTCCTTACCGGGCAGCCATGTGCTGCTCAAAGGGAGGATTGGGATATGAGCGACTATACCCTGCGCTACCTGCAGGAAGTTTGCACCATCGCGGCAACGATTCGGCCGGAGCAGCTGGAGCGCATGGTGGCCCTGTTGTGCGCGGTGCGGGAGCGGGGCGGCCGCGTGTTCTTTTTGGGCGTGGGCGGCGGTGCGGGCCACGCCGGGCATGCCGTGAACGACTTCCGCAAAATTGCCGGCATCGAGTGCTACGCTCCTTCCGACAATGTTTCCGAGCTGACCGCGCGGATCAACGACGACGGCTGGGACAGTTGCTATGCGAATTGGCTTCTCGGCAGCCGCTTCAACAACCGCGACGCCGTGTTTGTCTTCTCGGTCGGCGGTGGTTCAGCGGAGCGCAACATCAGCATGAACTTGGTTAACAGCCTGCGCCTGGCGCGGGACGTGGGAGCTTCCATCCTCGGCGTTGTCGGCCGCGACGGCGGCTATACCGCGCAGGTCGGGCACGAGGTCGTTGTCATTCCGACGCTTTCCTCGGACACCGTGACAGCTCACGCGGAAGCGTTCCAGGCTGTGGTGTGGCACCTGCTGGTTTCGCACCCGGCGCTGCGCGCCCGCGAGATGAAGTGGGAAAGCGCGGCTGCCGCCCTGCCGCTGTGAGCCGCCGCGCTGTCTTTCTTGATCGCGACGGGGTCCTGAATCGAAACGTGTACTACGAGGACACGGGCGCGTGGGAGTCGCCGCGTTTGTTCCACGAGTTCGTGCTGACCCCAGGCGCGCTGCCGGCGCTGCCGGGCCTCACCCCGGGCGGGGAGGTCGGGGGTAGGGTTTGCCACCCACCCACCGGGGGGCACC
>CAXTSG010000149.1:2629-7428 GCA_964246825.1 uncultured Acidobacteriaceae bacterium
GCTGCCGGCGCTTCGCGCACTCACCGAGGCCGGCTATCTCCTGTTTCTCGTTTCCAACCAACCCAACGTCGTCAACGGTAAAGGGTCGGCGGAAGCTCTCCAGGCCATGCACGGCAAGCTGCTTCATTCTTTAGATCTTGCCGGGCTTCACTTGTCGGGAGCTTTCTACTGCACGCACCATCCTCGCTTCACCGGCTCCTGTCTCTGCCGTAAGCCCAGCCCTTACTTTCTGGAGAAAGCAGCCGGGGAGCATGGACTGCTGCTTGGGGAAAGCTGGATGATCGGCGACCGCCCCACGGACATGGCATGCGGCCGCGCCGCCGGCACCCGCACAATCTGGATCAATACCGGCGAAGAGCCGGAGCGCCCCAATCCAGAGGATGCCGACTACCATTGCGCGGACCTGCCCTCCGCCGTGGATGCCATTCTCCGTTCGGTGCGCCCGGCTTAGTCCTTAGTACGTCATGAAGCCGTAGAACTACCCACATCCCGATTTGGAATGTGGGTGATTCTACGGCCGTTCCAAAGCAAGCGGCTAAGACGCAGCGGCACCAAGCTGGCGCATCGAGCGGCCGGTCGAGAGCGGGTAGGCAGCCGAAAGGGGCCGCTGTCCGAGCGAGTAGCCGGCCTGGACGCCGTCGCTGTAGAGCATCCGTACTGTTTCCAGCGAGAACTGGGTCAGATCTTTCCCCAGAAGGGCGAGCTTGCCCAGGATGTCGGGCGTAGCCGTAATGATGTGCGTGCCGGATTGTTCGGCGTGGAAGATGTTCAGCAGCTCGCGGGAACTCGCCCAAAGCAGTTCAGCGCGCGGGCGCTCCGCCAGGATCCCCACTGCCCGCTGCATCAACGGAACAGGATCGACGCCGGTATCCGCGATG
Source organism: uncultured Acidobacteriaceae bacterium (assembly GCA_964246825.1). Classification (GTDB taxonomy): domain Bacteria; phylum Acidobacteriota; class Terriglobia; order Terriglobales; family Acidobacteriaceae; genus EB88. Next base: position 3,508 of record CAXTSG010000149.1, read on the forward strand.
CGGCCGGCAAAGATGGACACAATGGCAGGGGTACGCGGGTCGAGAGCGGCGGCAATGCGGTTTACCTGATCCAGCGTCATCACAGCCGTCACATTTACCGCGATGCCGTCGCGCGAAAGCCGACGCACCAGCGGCATGGTGGAGAATCCCTGCGTATTGGTTACGGGAATTTTTACGTAAACGTTGCGGCCCCACGAAGCCATCATGCGCGCCTGCTGCTCCATGCCGACTTCATCATCGGCGAAGACTTCAAAGGAGACCGGCAGGTCAGGAATAGCGGCCAAAACAGCGTGGGCGAAGGCGCAAAAATCCTTCACTCCGGCCTTTCGCATCAGGCTCGGATTCGTCGTAAAACCTTTGACATATGGCTTGCCGGCCATTGTCAGCAAACTCTCAATATCGGCTGCATCGCAGAACAACTTCACTTGGAGATCGGTACACAGATTCATGGGATCCTCGTCAGCGCAGATTGGGCACAGGAAGCTGGGCTATCTATCGGTCGTTTGCCCGAAAGGGTTGGAAGATTTCACTCGTTCGGACGTTACGAAAGTCTTGGACCGGGAAAATTATTCCCACTGAAAAGCAGGACGTGCCCGTTATGCTTGCCTCACCAATCACCTTGAGTTGTGTACGAGAGCCAGTGCGGGGCGAGGTTTGCCTTGGGGGGGATTTCAGCCCCATGGCGGCTTGGAAGCAGAAAAGGAGCAGCTGTGCAGCAAACATCAGTTTTGAAGGGTGCGTCCGCAATGCCGATGACCTCACGCTTTTTCATCATAGGCGGCGCGGGCTTCATCGGCAGCCACTTTGTCGACGAGCTTCTTACGCGGCCCGAGCCTGCAGTTTGCGTCACCATCTACGACAACTTCTCCTCCGGCCGCGCCTGGCACTATGAGCACCATGCAGCCGACCCACGCCTCCGCGTGGTGCAGGGCGACGCAGCCGACCTTCCACACCTGGCAGATGCCATGGCGGGAAGCGATACGGTCATTCACCTTGCATCGAATCCGGACATTGCGCGCGCGGCTACCGAGCCGGAAATCGATTTTTATCAAGGAACGCTGCTGACCAACAATGTCGTGGAAGCAATGCGCCGCGCCGGTGTGCCGCAACTTCTTTACGCCTCGGGCAGCGGCGTTTACGGGGAGCTTGGGACCGAGCCGGTCGGCGAGGATGACGGACCGTTTTTGCCGGTCTCCACCTACGGGGCCAGCAAGCTGGCCGGGGAAGCCCTGATCGCAAGCTACTGCGCCATGTTTGGCCTGCAAGCCTGCGCCTTTCGCTTTGCCAACGTGGTAGGGCCTAGGCAGACGCATGGCGTGGGCTTTGATTTTCTACGCCGGCTTGCGGACGATCCGGCAACCCTGCGCATCCTGGGCGACGGCCGGCAAAGCAAGTCGTACATCCATGTGCTGGACGTGGTTGCGGCAGTGCTGCTGGCCGGGGAGCGCTCCCGTACTCCTTTTCAGGTCTTCAACGTGTCAACGCCCGACGCGCTCACCGTAACCGAGATCGCGGACGAAGCCGTGCGATGCCTCGAGCTTTCCCAAGCGCCTCACTATGAATATACCGGCGGCAGCCGGGGCTGGAAGGGCGACGTTCCCCGGGTGCGTCTGAAAAGCGAACGCATCCGGGCGCTGGGCTGGAGCCCGCGCCGAAATAGCCGTGAAGCCATGCGGGCCGCGCTGGATGCCATGCGCGACGAAGAGCGCATCGTTACGGTTCCGTTGCCGAAGGAGGCTTATGCCTGAGACCACCATGCCGACCCTGGCGCTGCTCGCCGGCGGCCTCGCAACCCGGATGCGCCCGCAGACGCTTTGGACTGCTAAATCGATGCTCCCGGTCGCGGGCGAGCCCTTTTTAGGTCACCAGCTTCATCTTCTAGTCGATCAGGGCATCCGCGATATCGTGATCTGCTGCGGCCATTTTGAGGAGCAAATCCGCCGCTATGCCGGAGACGGTTCGGCCTGGGGCTGCCGCATCCGCTACTCACCGGACGGTTCCGCGCCGCTCGGTACCGGCGGCGCTTTGCACAAAGCGCTGCCCCTGCTCGGGCCGCGTTTTCTTGTGATGTACGGCGACAGCTATCTTCAGGCTCCCTTTGCTCCGGTCTGGCAAAGTTTTCTTGCTTCGGGCGCGCAGGGCCTCATGAGCGTTTACCGCAATGCGGGCCGCTGGGATACAAGCAACGTGGAAGCATCCGAAGGCAAAATTTGCGACTACAACAAGGAGTTTCAAACGCCCGAGATGCGCCATATTGACTACGGGCTGAGCTGTTTTTGCGCCGAGGTGTTCGCTGCCTGGCCGGAAGGCAGCCGGTTTGATCTTGCCGACGTCATGATGGACCTGCTCGCGCGCGGAGAGCTTGCCGCTTGCGAGGTGTGCGAACGCTTTTACGAAATCGGCTCGCCCGCGGGGCTGCTTGAGCTGAACATACTGTTGGGGCAGGGAGCGCGCGCATGATCATCGCCAAAACACCTTTACGCATTTCGCTCGGCGGCGGCGGTACCGACCTGCCCTCCTACTACCGCGAGTTTGGCGGCTTTGTGATCTCCGCCGCTATTAACAAATACGTATATATTTCCGCGAGCCGATCGTTCTTCCCGGGTTACTTTCTCAAGTACTCAGAGCTGGAGCATGCATCCACCGCCGACGGCATCCGTCACCCGATCTTTCGCGAGGCGCTGCGCATGCATGCGATCGAAGACCGCATCGAGCTGACCAGCGTCGCGGATGTGCCGGCAGGTACGGGTTTGGGCTCCTCGGGTGCTTTTACCGTCAGCCTTCTCCACGCCTTGTATGCCTATCGGCAAAAGCACGTAGCCAGTGAAACGCTTGCGCAGGAAGCCGTGGAAATTGAGATGAACCGGCTTCAGCAGCCGGTCGGGAAGCAGGACCAATATATCGCCGCCTATGGCGGGCTGCTCTGCCAGGAGTACCGGCGCGACGGCACTGTCGGCGTGGCCCCTCTCAACATTACAGAAGAGCGGGCGCGCGAGCTCAAGGAAAGCTTGATGCTGTTCTTTATCGGTTCAACGCGCTCGGCTTCCACGCTGCTGGGAGAGCAAAAGGCCAAATCCGAAAGCCGTGACCGCAAAATGCTGGAAGACCTCCACTATGCAAAACAACTCGGACACACGGTAGAAGAAGTTTTGACCTCAGGGGACCTGCTCCAGTTCGAAGCCGTGATGCACGACCATTGGCAGCGCAAGCGGGGGCGCAGCGCGGGCATGAGCAACAGCCGGATTGATGAGTTATACGACCTTGCCTTGGCTGAAGGCGGTGCAACGGGCGGCAAACTGGTGGGCGCGGGCGGCTGCGGCTTCCTTCTGCTGCAAACAAAGGACCGCAAGCGTCTCCGTACCGTGATGGAAGCAGCAGCTATTTCAGAAATGGACTTCACCTTTGACTTCGACGGCTCCGTTGTGATGGTGAGAAATTGAACCCGCGCTTTGTTAGGCTGGCAATATGGAGTTCATCATCAACGGGCAGGCACGGAAGCTGGACGGGCTTCATGAGGGCAGCACGGTCGCCGATCTTGTCCAGGCACTCGCTCTTGCCGAGGGACGGGTTGCATTGGAGCAGAACGGCGAAATTGTGCCTCGGGACGGCTGGGCGCAAAAGCCAGTAGCCGCCGGCGATCGACTAGAGATCGTCCACTTTGTCGGCGGCGGTTCAAGCTCGTACAGGCAGCAGCACTAACGCGAGCAGGCCAGCATGGCAAACAGCAAGACCCAGAAAAGCCCCATCGCATGCCAGAACCATGCAATACAGTCGACCAGGATTTGCCGCTGTTCCACCCGGCGCAGACGATAAAGGCCGAAAGCGCCCCCGGCCAGCAAGATAATCCCGGCAAGGATATGCAGCCCATGGCTGCCGGTCACTACATAGAAGAATGCGCTGTCGGGGCTGGTCGCAACGCGG
>CAXTSG010000150.1:0-7361 GCA_964246825.1 uncultured Acidobacteriaceae bacterium
ATGCATGGACGATCCGGGAAGCATGAAAAAGACGCATAGCAAGAACTTTCAGGCAGCGAAGGCTGCCTTGTCCAGACACCCGTACGCTTCCGCGCGAACGGTTGCTTGGTGAGAGCGTTCCCGCCTTTGAAGCTGTGGAAAGAATTTGTGCGGCAGGCTGCGGCAATTTCCTCGCACTCCCCGTAAAGTTGTAGCTCTTATGACATTCTCCGGCCTTGGTCTCAAGTCCTCCGTTACGGTTTCAGGCGAACACTCATGCCGCCCCGGCAAAGCTATCCTGCTTTTTCCTCTGCTCACTCTTGCCTGCCCCGCATATGCGCAATCCACCAAAGCCGCCATCACCGGCATCGTTCACGATGGAAGCGGCGCGGCCGTTCCCGACTCGCAGATCACGGTAGTCAGCAACCTCACCCACATCACGCAGCAGGTGCAGACCGACGCTTCAGGCGCGTTTACCCTGCTGAATCTTGAGCCCGATGCCTACACCCTGACAGCCGCGCACACGGGCTTTGCCGGCGCGCAGCAGGGGGTCCAGCTTACCGCGCGGCAGCAGCTGCGCCTGGACCTGACCCTCCAGCCGGAAAGCGTCCAGCAGCAGGTCACGGTTTCGGCCGTCAGCGAGAGCGCGCTCAACACGGAAGACTCCTCCATCTCCGACTCCCTCACCCCGTCTGACGTGCTGGCTTTGCCCGCCAACTACCGCGGCAACGGTTCCACCAGCCCGCTCAACGTGATTCAAACGCTGCCCGGCGTGCAGCCCGACTCCGCCAGCTTCCCGGCGGCGGCTTCTTCCTCGCCGAATCCGGCTGTCAAGTTCTCGATCCAGGGCGGGCTGCCGTCGCAGTCGGAAACCACAGTGGACGGTATTTCGGCGCAGAACCAGACCACCAACAACGTCCAGGCCGATGCCTTCCCTTCCGCTGAGTCCATCGCGGAAATCCGCGTCGACGGCGTAAACAACAATGCCGAGTACGGCCAGCCCGGCGAGATCACCACCATCACCAAGCAGGGCAGCAACACGCTGCACGGATCGGCCTTCTGGTACTTCCAGAATCAGGCGTTTGACGCGATCCCGTATGGCTCGGCGACCAAGCCGCACAAGGTAGCCAACGATTTCGGCGGCTCGCTCGGCGGCCCCGTCGTCATCCCGCACCTGTACGACGGGCACAACCGCACCTTTTTCTTCGGCACCTATGAAGGGCTGCGCTTTCCGCAGTCCACGCTGGAGCAGTACGTGGTACCGACCGTTGCCATGAAGCAGGGCAACTTCTCGCAGGAAACCGCCGCGCTCGCCAACCCGTTCCAGGGCGGAACCTACCCGAACAGCACGCTGCCCGCGGTCAATCCGAGCGCCGCGGCCTTCCTGTCGCTCTTCCCTGACCCGAACACCGGCAACACGCAGTCCGTAGCGGCCGCGCTCAGCGGACTGGGCTACAACTATCGCACGCTCAAGGACAACACCATCGGCTCCAACCAGTTCGATGTGCGCGGCGATCAGGCTTTCGGGTCCAAGGCATTCGTGTTTGGCCGCTTCACCTGGAAAAACATTGCGCAAACGCAGCCGAACGTGCTGCTCATCCCGAACTCGGAAGCAACCACCCAATACCGCATCTTCGCAAGCTCCTTCACTTACGGCTTTACGCCGAATGTATCGAATGAGCTGCGGTTCGGCTTCACCCTGGAGCAGGACGGCTCGGCCAACCCGCTCGACGGCGCTACCTACACCAACGCCGCGGGCTTTCAGGGCATCGGGCCCAGCTACCCTTTCAACGGCATCAGCTACCTGCAGTTCAGCCAGCTTACGCCGCTGGAAACACCCAACCTCAACGGCCGCCTGACCTACAGCGAGCAGTCGCGACTCTTCCAATATGTCGACAACCTGAGCTGGCAAAAAGGCCGCCACACCCTCCGCTTCGGTGCCGATGTGCGTACCCTACAGGCCAACACGCCGCTGGACGCGACCGCCGGCGACAACTACGGCTCGTTTCTGTTTGCGCCCGGCGAGTACACCGGGCAGGAGTTTGCTGACTTCCTCAACGGCACGCCGTACCAGTCCTATACAGACAACATCACCACCAACAATCGCGGCCGCAGCAATGCTTTTGCCTTCTACGCGCAGGATAATTGGCGCGCGACCCCGAACCTGAACCTCACCTTCGGCCTCCGCTACGAGTACCATCCGCCGTTCCAGGCGCTCGACGGCAACCTCGGCAACTTCGACCCGAGCGTCGCCAAGTCCGGCGAGCTGATCTACCCGACCGGCCATGCCAACCTCCTGTCCGCGCCGGAGCTGGCGAACTTCAATGCCTGCCAAACGGCGGGCGTCAATAACCCGGCAGCCAACGGCGCCCCTGAAAATGGCGCGCCCTGCACCCCGGTGCTGTCGAGCTCGGCCGCGGGCATCCCTTCGGGCCTGCGCTTTGCGCCCAAGCTCCGCTTTGAGCCGCGCTTCGGCTTTGCGTGGCGGCCGTTCGGCAACGACAAGACCGTTGTGAGCGGCGGTGCCGGCTACTACAACATCACAACCTCGGGCGCGATCTTCTATGCGCTTACCGGCACCCTGCAAACCGACGAGCAGATCTTCAACAACTCCACGCCGGGCACTAAGCCGTCCATCGTCTTCCCGAACGTCGGGCTCGGCAGCGCGCTGACCCCGCAGTACGGCTCCGCGGGATTCAACTCCGCCGTCGACATCCACTGGCACGATCCCTACTCCCTCCAGTCCGCGCTCTCGGTCGAGCACGAGTTCGCGGGCCGGCTCGCGGCGCGGCTGTCCTACGTGGGACTCAGCACGCGGCATCTGGTTTGGCAGCCCAACTACAACGACCTGCCGCTTTCCACCACCACGCCCGCGCTCGCGCAGCCCCGCTCGGCGTTTCCCTTCCCCAACTTTCAAACCGTCAACAGCCGCAACACCGAGGCAAGCGCCAACTACAATTCGCTCCAGGCCGAGTTGCGGCGGCGCTTTGCGCGCGGGCTCTCCTTTACCGCGGCCTACACCTTGGCAAAGAACCTTGCGGATAACCAGGGCACTTACGGGGCCTACGGCACCAACTCGGCCTCGTTCTCTGACGAACAGGGCGGCTACTATGCCACCTGGGCCGGCAATCGCGCGCTCGACTACGGCAATGTCACCTCCACCCGGCGGCATCGCCTACTGCTGACCGGGCTTACCGACATCCCGGTAGGACGGGGTCGGCAGTTCGGCGGCAGCATGCCTCGTGCCGTGGATGCCGTCGTGGGCGGCTGGCAGGTCACCAACATCTTCGTGTATCAGACCGGCCCGTTTCTCACCCCGTTCATTCCCAGCGGCGAGGCGGACCCTTCCGGCACCGGCTCCGGCGTCCTGTACCTGCGCGCGCAGCGGCCTGACCGCGTGGCCCGCGGCAACACGGGCGCGCAAAGCCGCCGTCAATGGTTCAATACAGCAGCCTTTGCCTGCCCCGGCGGCGGCGGCTTTGCCGTGCTGCAAAGCGGCGGCTGCACGGTCGGCGTCGGTTCCGCGCCGATCGGCCGCTTCGGAACGGAGTCGGTCGGCAGCGTGGAAGGCCCCGGCACCGTCAACCTTTCCACGGGCGTGAACAAAACGCTTGCCATTACGGAACAGGTCCATCTGCGCGCCGAGGGCACCTTTACCAACGTGCTGAACCACACCAACCTGGCCGACCCCACAATTGATGTCACCAGTCCGGCATTCGGAACCATTACGCAGGCGCGCGGGTCCGATTTCGGCGGCAACCGCACCGGGCAGGTGTCGCTCAAGCTGGAGTTCTAACTTGGTCGACCCTCCATCAAGGCGTCGTCCTGAGCGCAGCGAAGGATCTGCTTTTGCTGCTTGTCCGGTGAAATAAGCAGGTCCTTCGTCGCTTCGCTCCTCGGGATGACGCCGTTTTAAAATCTAAAGATTTCGTACACCGTCTCAGGATGCAATCGCCCGGAAAATTGAATTTTCCCGTCCCAAGACGCGGCACGAGCTCACCTGCCTGCACACATTTTGCAGCATTTGCACTCCGTGCTATTCTTACTTTGCGCTCAAGTGATTGGTTGTCAGTAGTTCTCGCTCGCAAAGCCGAACGCCCTGCACATTTCTTCCACCAAGCCCTACAGCGTACCCACCCCGAACCATCGGGAGGTGTGGTCGAGAGTCACGGCCTGTGCCGGTGGACTTGTGGCTGCGTGCGGCAGTGCGGACAGGGGCTTGACGCTCCTCCTCAAACCGGACTTCTCCGGGCCTTACGCAAATCTTATTGGTCGCCTGAAAAGGTGACGCTACCGCATCCCTTGGCCATGCCGACGCCGCGCAGGAAGCGCGCGTGCGGCCGCAAAATGCCGAGAGGTGCAGTTCCTGAAGGGAACTCCCGCAAAACATGATGCAATTTTCTGAATTCGCAATCTCTGAAACACTCAAGAAGCGCATTGCCGCCTGCAATTTTGTAACCCCGACGCCTGTACAGAGCGGGGCGATTCCTCCGGCGCTGGAAGGCAGGGACGTCCTGGCCACGGCCCAGACCGGCACCGGCAAGACCCTTTCCTTCCTGCTGCCGATCATTGAAACCATCGAGAAGGAAAAAACCCGCGGCGCTGTCGCGCTGATCCTGCTGCCGACGCGCGAGCTGGCCATGCAGGTGGAAAAGGCTTTCCGGCAGATCACGACCGGCATCAGCGTCGCGCTGGTGGTCGGCGGCATGGCGGAAGGCCCGCAGATTGAGGCCATCCGCCGCGGCGCGCGCCTGATCGTCGCCACCCCGGGCCGCCTGGAAGACTATATCGACCGCAGGCTGGCCAAGCTCGACGGCATCAAGGTCCTGGTGCTCGATGAAGTGGATCGCATGCTCGACATGGGCTTCAAGCCGGCAATTCGCCGCATCGCGGACGTACTGCCCAAGGAGCGGCAAACACTGTGCTACTCGGCAACGCTCGACGCCCAAATCCGGGAAGTTGTGCGCGACTACTTGAAAGACCCGGTCCGGGTCGAGATCGGCTCCGTACTGAAGCCGGCTGAAAACGTCGAGCTGCAGGCGTTTGAGGTAGACGCAGACTCAAAAATGGAGCTGCTCCAGCACCTTCTCAAGTCCGAGTCGGGCTCGTTCATTGTCTTTGTCCGTACCAAGCACGGGGCCGACCGCATCGCCACGCGCCTGGAGCGCGGCGGCGTGGAAGCGGCGCGCATCCACGGCGACCGCACTCAGTCGCAGCGCAACGCGGCGCTTCGTTCCTTCTCCCAAGGGCGGCAGCGTGTGCTGGTCGCTACTGACGTCGCTGCCCGCGGCATCGACGTATCGCACGTTGCCCATGTGGTGAACTACGACATGCCGAAGGAAGCCGAGGACTTTGTGCATCGCGTGGGCCGCACCGGCCGCGCCGCGCAAAAAGGCATCGCTTCCACCTTCACCACGCCGAACGAGAAAGGCGACCTGCGCAAGATCGAGCGCCAGCTCAACATCAAGATCAAGCGCTTCCGCGTGCGCCCCAACATGGGCACGCCGGTGCTGGTATCGAGTGAGCGTACGCCCGTGCTCGCCGCCAACTAGCTCTCGCTGTGCAGTGAAAGGCATCCCTTGCGGGATGCCTTTTCGTTTCTACCGCCCGCTGGACCCGAAGCCCTGCGCCTCGCGCAGGCTGCTGCCCAGCTCTTCCGCGACTGTAAACTCCAGGTGCGTCATGGCCTGAAACGGCGACATCTGCGCGATTTTGTCGCCCGCCCGGATCGCCACGCTTACATCCGTCGTAAGCAGCTGCGCGTCCGTAAGCCTGCCTTCCGCGTCGCGTTCGAGCGCGAGGCGGTGCCGCGGCTGGTTTACATTCACCAGACACACCAGGATTTCGCCGCGATAGCCCGCGTCAATGCGGCCGCCCACATAAGTAATGCCCTTGGCGGCCATGCTGGAGCGGTCGCCCAGCACGAAGCCCATGCCGGGCGGCCCTTCCACGGCTATCCCTGTGCGCACCCGTACCGGCACGCCGGGCGGAAGCACGGCATGCTCCACGGCGTATAAGTCAAAGCCGAGATCGTGCCCGGAAAAGTGAACGGAAGGAACCCGAGCCGCCGGATGAAGCAGCTTTACCTTGATCATGGGCAGATTTGCATCCCGGAGCCGTCCTCCTAGAGGAAAAGCAGTCGGCGCACGGCAGCTATGCCTTTCGAGCAAGCTGCACACCCTTATTGCTTTACTTAAAGACGCAATCCGGTTCTAGGCTTCCTCTACAGGGGCACCGGTACCGGCCTTCCGCTGCTTGGCCCAGCGCTTCTTTTGCGCCAGCGCGATGCGCTTCCGAGCCTCGGCGCTCATCACCCGCGTCTTTTTCGCTTCCGGCGCGGGCGCCTCAGCTGTTTGAAACCGTTGATTGCTGGAATTCCGAAGCAACTGCCGTACCTGCTCTAGCCGCGCGATCTCTCCTTCAATCGCCGCAACCATTTCGTTTCGCGTCATCGTGCAAACCTTATCCCTAAATCCGCTTCCGCATGTCAAAACAAGAGCATGGAAATACCTAGCTTGCTCACACATGCAAGCCATGCAGGACACACTCCTGTCTGCTGCGAAAGCGTTCCTATTTTGTAACACGAACTTCTCTGTAATATTTACAAACAGAAAAGTATTTCTAACGAGAGTTTCGGGAAACAGTTACCACCGGGATACTGCGCCGCAGCCGCCCGCAATCGACGGAATCACAAGCACCTCGTCTCCATCCTGAAAGGTATAGCTGTCATTGCCGAGAAAGCGTATGTCCTCGTCATTCACGTAAAAGTTTATAAAGCGGCGCACCTGCCCGTCCTCGCCGCGCAGGTGTGTTTTCAGGGCCGGAAACGTAGTTTCGATCTCCGTAATAAGTTCCGGCAGATGCGCGGCTGTGGACCGCAGCTCGCGCTCCCCATTGGTATGTTTTTGAAAAGCATTGGGCAGCGTAACACGCACGGACATAGCTCTCCTTGAGCGGGAAGCGGTCTATCGACCCGCTGGTAATGATGTTCCACACAAGCTCCGCCGTTGAAGCGGAGCTTGTGCGAATGACTGAAGCCGCGAGGATTATCTAGGACACTGTTTGGAGCGCGGCGGCAAACTGGTGCCGGTCGATATACTCCTCAAAATCCGTCAGGCGCGGCCGCACGGCGGCGCGCTTCGGAAAGCACTCCGCAACCGCGTCGGTCGTTTTGAGCCCGTTGCCGGTGATGCACGTCACCGTCAGCTCATCGGGGCGGATGCGCCCATGCGCATAAAGCCTGGCTGTGACCGCGGTGGTCACGCCGCCCGCTGTTTCGGTAAAGATGCCCTCGGTCTCGGCCAATTCGCGAATGCCGGAAACTACCTCCACGTCGGAGACGTCCTCGGCCCAGCCGCCGCTCGCAAGAATAGCGCGCGCCG
>CAXTSG010000151.1:0-7338 GCA_964246825.1 uncultured Acidobacteriaceae bacterium
CGCGCGATGGCAGCGTCGACCAGGGAAGCAAGGCTGCCATCCGCCGAGGCGCGCTCTAAATCCTCGTGTGAGTGGAGGCGGCCCGGGTCGTTTTCCGGCATGGGCTCGGCGGACCACAGCTCTTCCAGCGCCCGATGCAGCAGGATCGCGCGCTGCCGAGCGTCGAGCCCGCGGGACTCTTCCTCCAGGGCTGCCGCGCCCAGGCGCTTGACGGCGAAACTCTGGAAGCCGCAGGCAGCCTGCCGCTTCAGGATTTCGCTGCCGCCGGCAACCCGGTCGAGCGGCCATGCTGCTCCGCTTGACGGCTCCGGCTCGCACACAGCCTCGTACCGGGTTGTCGGCAAGGCATCCGGCACCGGCTCAGGCACGGTCGGTAAACCGGGCAGCAGCGGCGACGGCCTCGCTTCCACGCCTTTAGCTGTTCGGGCGTAGCTGCACACAGCCGCGGGAGCGCTTTCCAAGGTGCGGCGCAGCTGGTGCTCGGCAAACTGGAGATCGCCTGTGTCGCTTGCATGCGGCATGCCGTGGTCGCGCTGGAGCCCCGGGGAAAGCAGAGGGTGCAGGCGGCCGCGCGCGGGCCACCGGTCTTCCGCCATGCCGAGCAGCCAAACCGCGTCGAAAGTCTGCCCGGCGGCTTCGGCGATACCCATGATCTGCACAGGCGCATGGAGCGATTCCGCGGCAAAAAGAGTGTGGTGCGCGAAGCCCGTAAGCTGTGCCATGAAGGAGTTCCAGGAAAGCGCGGCCCGGCTTGCGATACCTAAACGCGATACTTCCTCCACAAGGCACCGCCAGCGCTCGCGTGCTTGAAAACTTTCCGAGTCGAGCTCGCGGTAGCCGGGCCATCCCAGCGCTTCAAGCTGCGCCTCGGCGGCCTCGGCCCACTCGGCCCAGCTCCGGCTCCGGCTTCCTTCGCGCCGCGCCCATTGTTCGGCGGCGCGCAGGCGGGTCAGCAAAGACTCCGGCAAGGCACGGGTGCCTGTGCGCTGGAGGCCCGCGAGACTCAGCCCGGTGGTCAGCAGCCCTGCTTCCCGCAGCTTTCTATCGCAGGCGGCAAGGACCACGGCTTCCTCCGTGTTCGCCGCAAGAAAGTCCCCGGTTAGAAGCGAGGTGACCTCTGCCGCCGGCAGCGGACCGGTAAGCCAGCGCAGCAGCAGCAGCGCCGCCGCAACCATGGGCACGGTCCCGAGCGGTACGCCCAGGGAGAACTCATAAGGAAGCGGACGGCCCGCGGGCTCCCGTGCTCCCGTCGGTGTAAGAACTCGGCGAAACACGCGGTCCAGGGATGCGCGTTTACCGCCGAGCTCCGGCACCAGCACGCCGAGGCGGCGATGCGGATTCTCCTCCAGCAGCGCCCGCGCCCACTCCGCGCAGCGGGCAAGCTCATCCCGTTCGTCGGCCGCGCAAAGGAGACGGGGCTCGGCCGGCGGCCCGGCGGGAGCAGCCTCCGTCACCGTGATACCGGCGCGGGCGAGCGCGTCGAGAAGGTGCCTCTGTGCCGGCGTAAGGCGGTCAAAGCCTACCAGCAGAAGAGCAGGCGGCAGCGAAAGAGCACTGACGTGCGCGGCAAGCAGCGCTTCCAGCTCCGCGCGCGGCATCACCCCGAGTTCGCGGCAGCGGAGGTCAAACGCTGCGGCCCAGCGAAGAAAGTGCTCCGCATCCTCATGCGCGGCGGCCCAGGGCGCGCGGCGGCCTGCGTGCGCTCGGTAAGCGCTCAACAGGGCATACCCACTCTGTGCCAGCTGGGCCAGGCCCTGCGGCGACATCACCAGAGCGGCCTCGGCTGCTTCGATCTCAGCCCACAGGAGCTGCTCCTCAAAGCAGGGCAGCAGCGCCGGTACCTCAAGCGCGGCATGGAGCTCCTCCACCCAGCAGCACCAATCGTGGATGGCGGGTGCCCGCCAGCTCGTGAGCCCGGCGGCGCGGCTATCCTCGGCATAGCCGCGCATCAGGCTGCGCGCCGTTCGTGCCGAGGAGGTGAGCACCAGGGCACCGGCCGCAAGGGCGTCGGCAACTTCGCGAGCGAGGCGGGGAGGCACGACGATAGTGTAACGGGGTACGCCGAGGCCGTATAAACTGAAAACCGTGCCGAAAGTCATCAGCAGCTTCCAATCCGCGCTCCTGGCCGTCGCCGTTTTGGGCGTAGGCTGCCGACAGGCGGCTCCGGTCAACGCCGGTCCCCTGCGCCACTATCCCATTCATGGAACGGTCGTGGGCACTAACGCGGAAACCGGCGAGGTGGAGATCAATGCGGCGGCCATCCCCGGATTTATGGGTGCGATGACCATGCCCTACCGCCTGAAAGACAGCGCGGCCATGCGCGGCATCCACCGCGGCGATCAGATTCAGGGGACGCTTGACGTTGACGGAACCGGAACGCTGTTGAACGGCGTGAAGGTGATCGATGCGACCAAAGAAGTGCGGGAGCTGGACCCGACGATCCTGGCAAAGCCGCTGCTGCCGGGCGAGGCGGTGCCGGACTTTACGCTGCTGGATCAGAGCGGGAAGCATATTCACCTTAAGGATTTCGGGGGCAAGGTGCTGCTCGTTACCTTTGTGTACACCCACTGCCCGCTTTCGGATTTTTGCCCCCGGATGAGCCGCAACTTTGCCGATGTGGATAAAGCGTTGGCGGCGAGCCCGGCGCTCTACGGAGCCACGCATCTCCTAAGCATCTCCTTTGACCCGGACCGCGACACGCCCGCGGCTCTGCGCTCCTACGGCGGCGCGTATACAGGGCAATATACGAATGAGACGTTTGGGCATTGGACCTTCGCGGTGCCGCCGAAAGCGGAGCTGGACCCCCTGCTGCGCTTTTTTGATGTGGGCGCGGTGCCGGCCGCCGGCCAAACCCTGACGCACACCCTTTCTACTGTCGAGATCGGTCCCGACGGGCACATTCTGAAGTGGTTCCCGGGCAACGATTGGACAGTGGAGGAAGTGTTGGCCGACGTGAAGCACAACCTGCCGCGGGCAGCCGGGAGCCCTGCATGATTGCTATTCTGATGGGGGTAACCGGCACGGGCAAATCAACCATCGCGCACGCCCTGGCGGATAGAACCGGCTGGGAGTTCGCCGAAGGCGACGATTACCACTCGGAAGCCAACAAGGACAAGATGCGGGCCGGCGTGCCCTTGACGGACGGCGACCGCGTACCGTGGCTCGATGCGCTGCACGGGGTGCTGATGGGCTGGGCGCACGCGGGAAAAAACGGCGTGATGACCTGCTCGGCGCTGAAGGAAAGCTACCGCAAGACGCTGACGCAGGACCTGCCGGATGGGCTGGTTCACTTTGTGCTGCTGGAAGCGCCGAAGCAGGTGCTGGCCGAGCGGCTGGAGCACCGAACCGGGCACTTCATGAATCCGGCGCTGCTGGACAGCCAGCTGGCGACCCTGGAGCTGCCCGAGAACGCAATCGATGTTTCCGTGGTGGGGACGCCCGCGCAGTCCGTCGATCAGATTGTGGAGAAACTTGGCGCGGCGGTAAAGCAGTAGCTGCCGGACCTGCGCCTCGGGCTGGACCCGGTAAAATAAGGTTTATGGCAAGACTTACAATTTTCTTCGGTATCGTACTGATCTTGCTGGGCCTGCTGAGCTTCATGAATACAGGCCACCAGCACCCGACCTCCCTGATTCCATCGGCGATGGGGCTGATCCTCGCAATCTGCGGGGCGCTGGCGCGTACAACAGACCTGAAGCGGCGGGGTCTTGCCATGCATATCGCGGCCACGGTGGGGCTGCTCGGCTTTCTCGGGACGGCGAAGTCGATTGTCGACTACATCCGCATGCAGGGCGGTATGCAGGTCAAGTCGGTGATTGCGGTTGAGGAGAAGGCGGCGACCTCTGTGCTGCTGCTGGTATTTACTATTTTCTGCGTGCGGAACTTCATCCAGGTTCGCCGTGCCCGGGCCGTTGCTTGAGCTCGATGCGCGGGGGCGGCATGGCGCTGAACGCGGAGCGCGGCAGCAGGCGCGCGGCTGCGAAGGGGGAGTCGGGCGACCAGCCGAAGCGCAAGCCTGACCTGAAAAAAGTGCTGCCCAAGGTGTGGGAACTGCTGCGTCCGCGGCGCTTCCTGCTGCTGTTCGGGCTGCTGCTGGTGCTGGTGCGGAGTACGTCGGGCCTGGTGCTGCCCTACATCACAAAGTATCTGCTGGACAACGTTTTTGCGCCCCACAAGCCGCAGCTGCTGCTGCCGCTGGTCGGCGTGGTG
This sequence comes from uncultured Acidobacteriaceae bacterium, assembly GCA_964246825.1. Lineage (GTDB taxonomy): Bacteria > Acidobacteriota > Terriglobia > Terriglobales > Acidobacteriaceae > EB88. Next base: position 4,210 of record CAXTSG010000151.1, read on the forward strand.
TTCGCGGCGACCGCGGTGCAGGCGACAACCTCGTATGCGCTCACGCAGCTGCTTTCCAAGGCGGCGCAGCGCATGATCACGGAGCTGCGCGAGCAGGTACAGCAGCACATCGGACGCTTGCCGGTGTCGTTCTACGACGCGAACCGCACGGGCGTGCTGGTGTCGCGCATCATGACGGACGTGGAAGGCATCCGCAACCTCATCGGCACGGGATTGATCGAGTTTGTGGGCGGTATCGTGACGGCCATGGTCGCCTTTGTCATTCTTGTGCGGGCCAGCCCGCGCATGACCCTGGTGCTGTTTGCGGCGCTGCTTGTATTTGTCTTTATCCTGCAACGTGCATTCAAGACCATCCGGCCGATCTTTCGGGAGCGCGGCAAGATCAATGCCGAGGTGACAGGACGCTTAACCGAGTCGCTCGGCGGGGTGCGCGTGGTCAAGGGCTATCACGCGGAAAAGCGCGAAGCCACCGTGTTTTCCGCGGGCGTGCACCGGCTGCTGACCAATGTGATCAGCTCACTGACGGCGACCAGCCTCCTGGCGCTGGCGGCTACGGCGATCCTCGGGATTGTGGGCGGCCTGGTGATGTTTTTCGGAGGCCGCGAGGTGCTGGCAAGCCAGATGACCGCGCATCCGGAACAGCACATGCTGCACTCGGCCGGCGGGTACTTCCAGTACACGGCCATTCTGGCATTCATGATCGCGCCGATCTTCCAGGTAGTGAATGTAGGCACGCAGCTCACCGAAGCGGTTGCGGGACTGGACCGCACCATGGAAGTGCTGGGCGAGCGTGAAGAGTTCGGCGACCCGAATCGGCGCGAGGAGATTCCCTCGATCCAGGGCCGGGTCGAGTTCCGCGATGTGCGCTTCGCCTATGAGGAATCAAAGCCGGTGCTGCACGGGATTTCATTCGCGGCGGAACCCGGCACGGCCACCGCCCTGGTCGGCTCCTCCGGCTCCGGCAAGAGCACCATCATCTCCCTGATCTGCGCTTTCCACGCACCCTCTTCCGGGCAGATTCTAGTGGACGGCTACGATCTTGCGAAGGTGGACCTGTCCAGCTACCGCTCGCAGCTGGGCGTCGTTTTACAGGAGTCATTCCTGTTCGACGGCTCCATCCGCGACAACATCATCTTTTCGCTGCCGCATGCGAGCGAGGACGAGTTCCTGAACGCCTGCCGCATCGCGCGCGTCGATGAGTTTGCCGAGCGCTTTGAGGAAGGCTATGACACCATCGTGGGCGAGCGCGGCGTCAAGCTTTCAGGCGGGCAGCGGCAAAGGCTTTCCATCGCGCGCGCGCTGCTGGCCAACCCGCGGCTGCTGATTTTGGACGAAGCGACCTCCTCGCTTGACTCCGAGTCGGAAGCCATGATTCAGCAGGGGCTCAATACGCTGATGCGGGGGAGAACAACGTTTGTGATCGCGCATCGTTTATCGACGATTCGCAAGGCGGACCAGATTCTTGTGGTGGAAGGCGGACAAATTGTCGAGCGCGGGACGCATGGCTCGCTCTATGCGCTGGGCGGGCGCTACCACGAGCTGTACACGCGGCAGCACGGGATAGAAGAAAACCTGTTCCTCGCGCCCGGCGAAGGCGATGCGCTTGTAGCGGCGAAGTAGTAATTGCCGCTAACGCTTTTGTGCGGTCTTCCAGGTCGAGCAGCCGGGCGATCGCCTCGCCTGAAATAAAAGCGCTACCGCGCCGCTGCCTGTAGTGTCGCGGCGCATCGGTTAAGCGCGCCCGCAATAACAGCCAACTGCTGCTGCGCGACTTCCATCTTCTTTGCATCGAGCGCTTCGTTCACGCCGGGAATCACAACCGCCGCGTAGCCGGTGTACTGGCCCGGCGCATAGATGGTGTGCTTGTACCAGCCGCGGTTCGGCAGGCCGGGCGCGGAGAGTAAATCTCCCTCAGCCGCGCGAAGAGCTGTGTTGAGCGCCTGGTCGCCGGCTGCCGGCGCGGCTGCCTGCTTTGCGTGCATGCTCTGCGCCGCGGCAAGCATCTTCCGTGCCGCGGCCTCGGCCGCGGTGGTGTTGAGCGTGAGCCCGGCCTCCTGCGCCTTTGTTTTCACGGCGGCAAGGTACTCGGCAATCTCCTGCGCGTAGGTGACGTAGTCGTACGGCAGCACATCGGCGTCGGCCATGTGCAGCACCTCCAGGCCGAAGACGCGCGCCTGCTGCTGCTCGTAGATGAAAGAAGGATCGGCAAACCTGGTAAACCAGGCGTAGTTGTCGAAAACCGAGTGGTACACGCCGTAAGGACCGTCGGAGCCCATATCGGCGGCAGGCACGCCCAGGTGCTGGAGAAACGGCGTGTAGTCGGAGCCGGAGCCGAGATCGCCGATGCGGACCGGGTCCGCGCTGGAGCCCGCGCCGGGGCGCTGCTCGTTGAAGCCGTTGTTCGCCTGGCGGCCCCGCTGGTTTTTCTGCGTGTCGAGCCAGGCGTCGTACACGGTGCCGCCCTTGGGGCTCGGCACCTCGTGAGTAACGACGCGGATGAAATCCTTCAGCGACGGCACGGCGGAGGCATTGAACTCCGGGCCGGAAACACCGACATCCATGTTGAAGTAGGCGACCGCCCCGGTGAGCTCTTTCGCATGATCTTCGGCCCACTCGGTCGAGCCGATCAGTCCTTCCTCTTCCGCGTCCCAGCTGGCGAAAATGATGCGCCGCTTCGGCTTCCAGCCTTCCTTAAGCAGCACACCGATGCCGTGAACGCTTTCCAGCATGGCCGCTGTACCGGAATTGGGATCCACCGCGCCGTAGGTCCAGGCATCGCGATGGTTGCCGGCAATTACCCAGCTATTTGGGTCTTCCTTGCTCGCGGGGTCGGCCGGCACCGAGCCGGTCACGTCCCAGATGGTGCGAAACGCATAATCCTCCTTGAGCTGGAGGTGAACCGTGACCTCGGCCGCGCCGCCGATGTGGTAGTGGAAGGGAAGCGCGCCCTGGAAGCCTGCGGGCGCGCCGGGACCGCCCAGGTTTGCCAGGATCGGCTCGGCATCGTGGTAGGAGATGGGCAGCGACATGATGTGGGGCTGACTCAGGGCCTTATCGGGCGGGATGCGCTGCGAATCCGGCAGGTCGGGCGTGGAAGCGATGCCGGGCGTCGTAACATCGCCCGAATAC
>CAXTSG010000152.1:0-1894 GCA_964246825.1 uncultured Acidobacteriaceae bacterium
GGGTAAGCAATCTCAGACATGCGCGCCTTTCTCCTTGAACGGAAACTCCAGCGCGAAGGTAGTGCCGGCACCAAGCCGGCTTTCTACGTGAATCTTACCGGCGTGCTCCTGCATGATGCCGTAGGAAACGGCGAGTCCCAGGCCGGTGCCCCGGCGCTCGCCTTCCCGCACGGCTGTTTTTGTGGTGAAAAACGGGTCGTAGATGCGCTGCATATGCTCCGGCGCGATGCCCGCGCCGGAGTCGGCAATCCGCACGGAAATGCACTCGCCCAACTCGGTTGCAATGTGCAGCGTACCGCCGTCCCGCATCGCGTCCTTTGCGTTCAGCAGCAGGTTCAGGAACACCTGCTGCAATTTGCCGCTGTTGCCGTGGATCGGCGGCAGCTCCGGTTGAAAGTCCGTCACCACCCGGATACGCGCGGTCTTGAACTGGTGTTCCAGCAGCGCCAGCGTTTCCCGCAGCACGGCGTGGAGGTCGGTCGCGCGGAACTCCGAGCCGCCGATGCGGGAAAAGTTCAATAGGCCGTTCACAATCTCCGACGCCCGAAACGTTTGCGTGGTGATCTTGTCCAGCAGCAGCGTCAGCCGCTCCGCTTCGTCCGGCCGGCTGCGGAGTTGCTTCGTCAGCATCTGCGTGTACGACGAGATGACGGCCAGCGGCGTATTGACCTCGTGCGCAACCCCGGCCGCAAGCAGCCCGATAGAAGAAAGTTTTTCCGCCTGCGCCAGCTGCGACTCCAAGCCGACGCGCGCCGTCATGTCGTCCACCATGACGATCCGGCCCAATGTTTTGAACTCACGCGAAACCAGCGGCGCGATCGAGATATTCGCAATGCGCGCTTCGTCTCCGTCGCTGGGTTCGCGGCGCGTGCGGAGGGAAAACTTATACAGGTGATGCACCCCGGCGTCGTTCTTGACCCGATCGAATGCATGCAGGAAGCTCTCATCGAAAATCTCGTGCAGCCGCTGCCCCAGCACCATCGCCCTGGGCTTGGCAAAGAGAACTTCCATCTGCGCATTCCAGCTTTCGACACGATCTTCGAGATCAACGGCCAGGATGCCGACGTTGGTGGACTCAACGATGTTTTCGTTGAACTCCTTGAGCCGCTCAAACTCCTCGATCTTGCGTTGGAGGCTCGCATACAGCGTCGCATTCTGGATGGCAATGCCCACGTAGCCGGCCAGGGATTCCAGCAGCTCCACATCCTCGCTCGACAGAAAATCACCGCTCGTCGTCCGGCCCAGGCCCAGCACGGCAATGGTGCGGTGCTGCACGCGGCAGGGCAGGTAGTAGTGCAGCTCAAGCGAGGCCGCCGTGCGCCGCTCCGCATCCGGAAGATGCAGAGCCTGCTGCGGATTTTCTAAAAACACATGCGAGCCGGCGTCGGCACGGTCAAAATCAAGAAAGCTGAGCGGCAGGCTGCCCGCTATGGCCGCCGGAAGCCCGTGCGAAGCGGCCAATCGAAAATGCCCGCCATCAGTGGGCAGAAACACAGCCGTGCGCGCGGCCAGCAGCGTGCCGGAAAGCCGCCCTGTCAAGGATTGAAGCATCGGCTCCAGGTCGGTCTGCGTGCCCAAGCCCCGGCCGAACTCAATCAGGGTTTTCCGGTAATCGTAGCGCTTGCGGTCGAAGAGCCGATCGACTCGGCTCTGGATCGTACGCTTGAGCGGGTCAAACAGGGCCGAGGTGATGATAATAGCGGCCAGCAGCCCGTACACACCCGCGCTCGGCACCCTGGTATGTACCAGCTCCGCCGCGACCGCCACAATCAGAAAGTAAAAACCCACAAGCGAGGCCGTGGCCAGCGTGTACGTTACGCCCCGCTTAAAGATCAAATCCACATCCATCAGGCGGTAGCGAACAATGGCCCAGCTGAAGGTCAGCGGCAGAAGA
>CAXTSG010000152.1:1904-3949 GCA_964246825.1 uncultured Acidobacteriaceae bacterium
AGCGCCAGAATGGCCGCATCGCGCCATGCATCGGCGATGCCCCAGTCCAGCAGGTACGGCAGCACGTACAGCAGCGAAAACGGAAGCACGCTGAGTGCCGCGCCGCGGGCCAGCCACTTGAGCTGCTGGCGCCGCAGTACCTGCGCCGGATTGTTCGCGACCCGCCGATACTGGAGAGCAAACAGCGCGGTCGCCAGCAGGTAATCGGCATCCAGGTAGGCCATCGCTGTTTGATCGAGCCGGTGCGCCAGGATTTCCGTCGCCTGCCAGCGAAGCTGGGCGTAGGCCTGAAGCCCGACAACTAGCAGCGCCGGTGCATAAGTCAGCACAAGCAAAAGCGCTTTACGACCCTGGGTGCGCCCGCTGAACGACCAGGCAAAGTGAAGAAACATCGCCGGCTGCAGCGCCCCGGCCACAATCCAGCTCCAGTACACGGTTTGGTCAAACGTGTTCAGTTTGCCCGTGTACCAGAAGGCGTACATCACAAACGACAGAAGGCAAAAGCAGTAGAAGTGCGTTGCGTGCGGTGCCGTCCACCGGCGGAACAGGACGTACAGGCCGATCCCAAGATACACCAGCGCGATCAGGCGCATTCCCAAGTGAAAGGAAGTGTCGGCGCTGTCCAGGATCACCGGAACGTTGAAGCGAATGCCATGGCGCGAGATCGCATAGCCGGCCGAGCCGTAAACCTTGGTCTGAAACTGCTCGCGGGTGAGCGCCGCGATCCGGTTGGTTGCGCGTCCATTCACCGAAAGAAGCAGATCGCCCGTCTTGATGCCGGCGCGCTCCCCGGCCGAGTTCGACGGTACGCGCTGCGCTTCCAGCGCGCCGTGCGCTTCCACCCACCAGATGCCGTCCGTCGGCTGCTGAAAATGCCGTTCCTGCTCAAAGTTGAGTGCTGCGAAGATGACGGCCGCGGCGGTTAAAAGCGCCAATGCAAGGGCGACCCCACGGATTTGCAGCGACCGTTCCATACTCGAGCGAGTCACCCTATCGTGACCTTGAACATGTTACTAGCAAGTAGAGGGCCATTTCCGAAGTCCGGATACTTGCGTCCGGGCGTTCGTGGACATACCTACAGTAAATGGAAGAACAGGCAATCTTCGTTAAAGTCTTGATTTATTGGAAGAAGACTATGGGAAACTATACAGCCGCGTTCCCGGGACCGTCCTCATTCTTCAAAAAACTTAAGTTGCGGCTTTGTTCTAATTCATCTTCCTGTAACAATGAATTACGCCGCACGGGAGATCAAGCTGTGGGTACGTTGTGTCAAGGAACAATGTTCAGCGGCAAGGATGAGAAAACGCTCGACTTGCCGCGTCCTTCCCTTGTTCTTGAGGATTTCGCGCAATTTGATGAGCAGACAACCCTGGTGGACGGGCACCGCATGCACTCGCTTGCCGCCGGTTCCGGGTTCCCCATGATTCTTCTCCACGGCCTGCTCGGCGCGGCGGTGTGCTGGCAGCCCGCCATGCAGCTGCTGGCTCGTTCCGCGCGCGTTCATGCCGTGGATGCACTCGGCATCGGGCGGTCCGACCGGGTGGCCGGGCTGGATGCCGGCCTTTCCGCATCCGCCCGGCGACTGCGCCGCTGGATGGATGCCTATGAAATCCGGCAGGCTGACCTGGTCGCCACCTCGCATGGCGGCGCGGTGTGCATGTACTTCGCCGCGCTGTTTCCCGAGCGCGTCCGCTCGCTGGTGCTCCATGCCCCGGCCAATCCCTTTTGCGTGCGGTCGCGTCCGCAGATTCGTTTTGCCGGCACGGTCCTGGGCCGCGGCGTGGCACGCCGGCTTCCGGCAGCTCCGGGCTGGGTTCATGCCGCGGCGCTTACGCGGATGTACGGCGACGCGCGGCGTCTTCGCGCCGGCTCCCTGGAGCAGTACGTCAGCTCACTCCGCGTTCCCGGCACCGTGGACTATGTGCTTTCCGTGCTGCGGAGTTGGAAGTCGGACATGGCCGCGCTTGCGCCGCTGCTTCCGCGGCTGCGCCGGCTGCCGACGCTCATGCTTTGGGGCGCGCTGGATCGCGCTGTTTCGCTGGACT
>CAXTSG010000152.1:3959-7315 GCA_964246825.1 uncultured Acidobacteriaceae bacterium
GGCACGGCTTCGCTCCGTCCTACAAGCTCCGCTGGAAGTGCTGCCCGGGGTAGGCCATCTGCCGTTTGAGGAGGCTCCCGATCTGTTTGCAAGCCGTGTGCTTCGCTTCCTGCCTTGAATGTTGTCGTACAAAGCCCGAGTCAACGGAGAGTTTGAAGGTAAGCGCGCGCGGCAAGGAGGTCCGGAAAGCGGTTCTCATCGCTTTGAAAAGCCTCTCCATGGACGCAGCGCCGGCCGCGGCGCACCGTTACCGGATGCTTCAGGTGCAGCATTTCGTGGTACATCAGGTACTCAATGGCATAGCGCGGCGTACCCGGCCGGTCAAAGATGCGGCTGACCATGATGGTATTGTGCGCGGCGTCGTAGTGGCCCAGCAGCCGGCGCGCCGAGTGTTCGCTCCAGGTCAGGATCGGGCGGCCCAGCAGTCCGTGGAAGAACCGACCGTTCAGCGATTCAAACACCTCGTTCAAATCCCAGCGCGCGCCCTGCGCCGCGGTAATGCGCTTTTTGCCGCGCAGCTGCCGGATGCGCTCGGTCTGCCGCAGTACCGGTTCTGACAGCGTGTAGCGCCGGTAGCGCGCCGACTGCGCCGGCTCCACCGGCTTGCGGTACAGCTTGGACAAAAGAATATGCGCGATCGCCCTCAAAACCGGCTCCGGCGCGCTTTGGAGCAGGTCGGAAAGGTGGACGCGCAGCTCGCCCTCGCGCAGGCGGATAGTTGTATTCAGACCTGTAAACGGATAAAAGCGGGCGCGAACGGGCGGCAAGGGGGCCCGCGGCCGCAGCGCCCGATATTCCTCGGCAAAAATCCGGTTCAGCTGCTCCACCATCCAGCAGCAGCCTAGCACACAGGGCCGCCTTCAAAAGGAAAGCGGCCCTGTGTGCGTTCTAGTATTGCCCGCTTTGCGAGTTCTCCGATTTCAAGGCGAACAGCAGCACGGAACGGCCTGTCACCTGGTAGCACTCGCCGGCGCGGAAGCATCCGTCCACGGCGCTTTCTTCCACGTTGGTATCGATCAGCAGAGCCCACTCCTCGCCGCCCGGAGAATCAGGCAGCGTAAACTCCACCAGATCGTTATGCTCGTTCACGACCAGCAGCATCGTCGCGTCGCCGCCCCGCTTCTGGATGCCGGTAGGCTGCGCGCGGCCGTCCATCAACATGCCGAAGCACTTCATGCTGGTATCGCCCCAGTGCTCGTCCTCCATCTCCTTGCCGTTGGCGTTGATCCACGTCAAATCCTTGACGCCGAGCGCCTCGTTGTAGGCCCCGGTATAAAAGCGGTTCCTCCGCAGGATAGGGAAGCGGTGCCGAAGGGCGGTGAGCCTTTGCACAAAGTTCACCAGGTGCTTGCCCTTGTCTTTCAGCTCCCAGTTCAGCCAGTTCAGTTCGCTGTCTTGGCAGTAGGTATTGTTGTTGCCGTTCTGCGTCCGTCCGAACTCGTCGCCGGCCCGCAGCATCGGCGTCCCTTGCGAGAGCAGCAGCGTCGCCAGCATGTTGCGGATCTGCCGCTGACGCAGCGCGTTGATCTCCGCGTCGTCCGTGGGCCCTTCCACACCGCAGTTCCAGGAAAGGTTGTTGTCGTTGCCGTCCTTGTTGCCTTCCCCGTTAGCGTCGTTGTGCTTTTCGTTGTAGGTCACCAGGTCGTTCAGCGTAAAGCCGTCATGCGCCGTGATGAAGTTGATGGAAGACCAGGGCTTGCGGCCTTTGTGGTTGAAGATGCTGCCCGAGCCGCACATCACCTCCGTCACGGCCGAGGCCGGCTCGGCATCCTTCCAAAATCCGCGCACCTTGTCGCGGAACTTATCGTTCCACTCCGCCCAGCCCGGCGGAAAGCCGCCGACCTGGTAGCCGCCCGGGCCCGTGTCCCACGGCTCGGCGATTAGCTTGACCTTGGCCAGGGTCGGGTCCTGCGAGCAGGCTTTCAGAAAGCCGCTGCGATTGTCGAAGCCGTTCGGCTCGCGCGCCAGGATTGTGCCCAGGTCGAAGCGAAAGCCGTCCACATGCGTCTCCTCCGTCCAGTAGCGCAGCGAGTCCATCACCATTTGCAGTACGCGCGGGTGGCTTACATTTACCGTGTTGCCCGTACCGGTCTCGTTGATGTAATAGCGCGGCTGGTCCGGCAGCAGGCGGTAGTAGCTGGAGTTGTCGATGCCCTTGAAGCAGAGCGTCGGTCCTTTTTCATTGCCTTCCGCGGTGTGGTTGTACACCACGTCCAGAATGACCTCCAGGTCTGCCTCGTGAAAGCGCGCCACCATCTCCTTGAACTCCTTGAGAGAGTCCGGATGGCAGGAGGCATAGCGCGTCGCCGGCGCGAAAAAGCCGATCGTGTCGTAGCCCCAGTAGTTCTTTAACCCTTTGTCCAGAAGATCGCCGGCGTCAACGAACTTGAAGACCGGCAGCAGCTCGACCGAGGTCACCCCAAGGTCCTTGATGTACTTGATAATCTGCGGCTGGGCCAGGCCGGCGTAGGTGCCGCGAAGGTGCTCCGGGACGTCGCTGCGGAGCTTGGTGAAGCCCCGCACATGCGTTTCATACAGGATGGTCTCTTCCCACTGAACATGCTTGCGCCCGCGGGCTCCGCTGAAGTCGAAATTAGGGTCGATGACGATGCACTTCGGCATGAACGGGGCCGAGTCGCGCGTGTCGAACGTAAGGTCGTCGCCCGACTCCAATTCATAGCCGAACAGCGCCGGATCCCACCGCGCCTCGCCCAGGTGCGCATACGCGTAAGGATCGAGCAGGAGCTTGTTCGGATTGAAGCGATGCCCTTTTTCCGGCTCATACGGTCCATGGACCCGGTAGCCGTACCGCTGCGCGGGCTTCAGGCCCGGGATGTAGCCGTGCCATATCTCATTCGTGTTTTCCGGCAGCGCAATCCGTTGCAGTTCTTCCGTGCCGTCATCCGAAAACAGACAAAGCTCTACCGCCGTCGCGTTGGCTGAAAACATCGCGAAGTTCACGCCCTGCCCATCCCAATGCGCCCCTCGTTTGAACGGGCTGCCTTCCTTTACCTCGTACCGCTTCATCTCTGCCATCGAACCCCTAACCATTGTTTTTGAGCGTGCCCCGGTTTGGATGCAGGTTCCGCCGCTTGCCCCCGACACCCGCTCCAGTGAGAGAATAAAGCGTCGGCCCCGTAGCTCAGGTGGATAGAGCGACGGTTTCCTAAACCGCAGGTCGCAAGTTCGAATCTTGCCGGGGCCACCAAGGGAAGCTGCCTCTCAAGAGGCTTTATGTTCAGTCCAGCTGCCGCCCAGCTCTTCATGGCCGCTGCCATTCCCACCTTCGGCAGTCTTGTGAGTCTTGCGGTTACTCTCCTGCTCGGCCATCGGCTTGAGGGCCGGATGGACCGGAC
>CAXTSG010000153.1:0-4432 GCA_964246825.1 uncultured Acidobacteriaceae bacterium
CCCCGGCCTCGGCCAGCTCATTGCCGGCATCTGCCAGGATTGCCCGCGCGTCCGCGGCAGGGTCCTCGACGAGGATATGCACCTGCTCCATGCGGCTCAGCGCGCGAACAATCTCGGTATACACCCAGGGGATCGGCTGAAAGCGGCCGGGCCAGTCGGTGCGGTTGTGCGGCCAGGCAATCCATGTGGCCTCGTGCGGAGCCCACTCGGCCGGCATGCGGTAGCCGGCCTTGCGGGGCGTGCTCACTTGCCGTCTCCGAGCGTGGTCGCGTCGAGGTAGCGATGCACGATCGGCTCGTAGGAATCGATGCGGCGATCGCGCAGAAACGGCCAGTTGCGGCGCTGCTCCTCCAGGCCGTGCAGATCGACCTCGGCGATCAGGACCTCCTCGCTTGTGTGCGAGGCTTGAGCGATGACGCGGCCGAAAGGGTCGGCGATAAAAGAGCCGCCCCAGAACTCAAGGCCCGGACCTTCGGCGCGGTTGCCGCGGATGTCGCCGTGCTCCATGCCGACCCGGTTGGGCGCGGCTACGTAGACGCCGTTCGCGATGGCATGGCCGCGCTGCACGGTCTGCCAGGCGTCGTACTGCGAAGGGCCGTGCTCGGCTTTCTCCTGAGGATGCCAGCCGATGGCCGTGGGATAAAACAGGACGCTTGCACCCCCGAGCGCCGTGATGCGCGCGCCTTCCGGGTACCACTGGTCCCAGCAGACCAGTGTGCCGACACGGCCGACCGGAGTATCAAATGCGCGGTAGCCCAGGTCGCCCGGCGTGAAGTAAAACTTCTCATAATAAAGCGGGTCGTCGGGGATGTGCATTTTGCGATAAAGGCTTGTGATTGCGCCGTCTACGCCGATCGTCGCGGCTGTGTTGTGGTAGAGCCCCGGGGCGCGCCGCTCGAAGAGGGAAGCGATTACGGTCACTTTTTCCTCGCGGGCCACAATGGCAAGCCGCTCGGTGCCGGGGCCGGGAATCGGCTCGGCTAGGTCAAACAGGCAATATCCTCGCGCTGGCAAAAGTACTGCGTGCATAACAGCTCGGGCCGGCAGATGATTTGCGCGCCCGCGCGCGCGGCCCGGCGCACGAAGTCGACGGCGCGCTCCAGATTCTGCTCGGGGGAAGGGGTGCAGTGCATCTGCACCAGGCCGATGCGAAAGTTCATGAGTGAGGGCATGGGAAAACCTCCGGCTGGCACCATGCTAAAACGTTCGGCAATGGCTTGCACTTCAGCGGGCTGCTTTGTCGGTACGCACTTTCCTCAAGGCCAGCAGCAGCTTCGCCGTCGTAACCGCCTGCCCTGCGTGGCGCTGGGTGTGGTCGGCAAGATGGACGAGCAGCCCTCCAAGCGTGGCCGGCAGCTGCTTCGCGCCGACAAAGCGCGGCTGCTCCAGCTCGGCCAGCGGCAGCGAGCGGATGCGCCCTTCCGCTTCGCGCACCCCACTGCGGAACTCGGCCAGGAGGGCCTCGCGGGTGATGCCGGGCTCGAGTTCGACGCCCAGGGCGGCCCGCTGAATGATATTCAGGGGGGAGCCTTCGGCATAGGTCAGCAGCCGGTCGAGCGAGTGCGCGATATGGCGGACATGGAAGGCAAACGGCGTGAGGCCGAACGGCTGCGCGTGGATCTCTTGATCGGCAAGCAGCGGCAGCCAACGGGCGACATTCTCTTCGGCCAGCACAAGCGCGTGGAGCACGGCGCGGGGGATGGCAGGGATGTTGGTGAGCGTGCCGCGCAGCCAGGGCTCGGGTTGGGCTTCGTCAGGCATACCCTCGTTATAAACCGTGCTTGACGCGAAAAGCGCGAACGACCTCCGCGACATCACGATGCTCGCCGTCCACTGCCTCGTTCATTGCGCGCATGTCGTCCGCCGTGACCTTGCCGGCCAGGTCGGCCAAGGCGGGGCGAAGCTGCGGCCAATGCGCGAGCGCGGCCGCCCGCACCAGAGGCACGGCCTGGTACGGCGGAAAGTAGTGCCGGTCATCCGCCAGCACCTTTAAGTGCTCGGCGGCAATGGGGCCGTCGGTTGAGTTGCCGGCGATCATGTCCACCTGACGGGCGGCGAGCGCGCGGTAGAGCAGGCCCAGGTCCATGGTGCGCGGCGCGCTGGCAAAGCGGAGGCGGTAGGCTGCCGCAAGCCCGTGCAGGCCGTCGGGCCGCTCCTCGAACTCGTAGCCCACGCCGAGCTTCCAGTGCGGCGCCAACGGGGCAGCTTCTGAAAGCGCGGCAGCCTGCACCTCGGGCCGCACGATCATGGCAAAGGTGTTCTCAAAACCCAACGGCTCAGTGGCGATGATGCCGAAGCGCTCGCGGTAGAGCCGCCGCACGGTGGCCAGCGAGGCGGCTTCGTTTTCGGACGGGTCGGGCTCGCGCACGGGCGGCTGCTTCAGGATCGCGGTCAGCGCGGTGCCGGTGTACTCCACGTAGGCGTCGATGCGGCCGGAAAGCATGGCCTGCTGCGCGATATAGGAGCCGGCGAGATAGAAGCGCCGCTCAACCTTGAGGCCGGTGCGGGCCTCGATGTGCTGGGCCAGGAGCTCGCCGAGCACGACCTGCTCGGTGAAGTTCTTCGCGCCGATCACCGGGCGATCGGGGCGCGGCGGGGCGCAACCCATGAGCGTGAGCAGGGCAAGGAACAACAGTATGTGGCGACGGCTAACTCTCATCCGTGTTGACCGGAGAACAATGTACGCGGGCGATATAGCTGCCAGTAGACCGCAGTGATTGCGGCTAGCGGTAAGCATCTTTGCGGTGCTTGATGGTGAGGATTTGAATAGCCTCTCCGAAATCATAAAAGCGCATGCGGTAGTCTCCGCAACGCAGCCGAAATTCAGGCGGCTCAACGCCCTGTAGACGTTTCACATCGCCTTCGCCGGTGCCCAGGTAGCGGGCGAAGGTGTGCAAAATGCGGAGAGCAGTATCCTTTTCTATAGCATGCAGATTGAATTTCGCTTCCTCTGTCCATGCGATCTTTCTACCCGTGCTTACCAGTCTGCGCCGCTTGCCTTCATAGGCGTTTGACTCATGCGCTCAAAGTCCTCGGCAGAGAGTCCGAACTGAGTGAGAATTTCTTCATGGGAAATTGCTTCATTGTGTTCGAGCCACGCCTTTGATGCGGCAGCAGAGCGATTTTCTTCCTCGCTTATCGATTCATCCTCAAAGGGAGCCTTGATAAGTGATCGTGTCACTGGGTCGAGCAGAATCTCCATCAAGCCGACGAGAGCGGAGAGTTGGACGGGAGCCATACGGTCAATCAGCGCATGAGCGTGTTCTCTAGTGTGAGCTTGCGGCATTCCATTCTCCGGAAAACTTTTCTGCGAAGCAATTACTTCCTGGTACGTAGACCGGATGGTTTGGGGCAGAAGCTGTTCTCTTCCACAAACGCCAAGCTGTCCGTTCATATAGCTTCGTATAGGACCCGCACTTGAGTGTATCCCTTAGCGACCAGGCACTCTCAGTTTGTTTTCCACCCACCCTAACATCGTATCCGCCCCGAGCGCGAGCAGGGCCGCCGGGATTGCCCCGGCCAGCACCAGCCGGTTGTCAACGGACGCGACCCCGCGAAAGATAAACTCGCCCAGCCCTCCGGCACCGACCGCGGCGGCAATGGTTGCGATGCCTACCGCGGTCACCGTCGCGGTGCGCAGTCCGGCGAGGATCACGGAGGCCGCGAGCGGCAGCTCGACCTTGAACAGGCGCTGCGAGCCGGTCATGCCGAGCGCGTGCGCGACATCGACGACGGCGGGCTCGACACCGAGAACGCCGACATACGTGTTGCGCAGGATCGGCAGCAGCGCATAGCCGGTAAGCGCGACGATGGCGATGCGGGAAGCGCGCTCGCCCAGCCACGGCAGCGGCAGCAGAAAGCCGAGTAGCGCGAGCGAAGGGATGGTCTGGATGATGTTCGCCACCGTCAGTACGGGCTTGGCAAGCAGGCGGTAGCGCGTCAGCAGGATGCCGAGCGGCACCCCGATGGCCGCGGCGAACAGCAGCGCCGCGCCGGTAAGCCAGATGTGTTCAAGCGTAAGCGTGAGGATTTCCGTGCCGTGCTCGCGCAAAAACGCGTCAGCCAGGAGCAGGGGCAGCGCCTGCGCGCAATCGGAGGAGAAGCCGGAAGGAGCGGTCACAGCGCGGCCGCCCTTCTTTCGCCGCGGCGGTAAGCGGAAACGTACTCCGCAATTTCGGGCTGCCGCGAGTGGAGAAAGTCGGCAGGCGGAAGATCGGCCGCGATGCGGCCTTCCTCCACCAAGAGGATGCGATCGGCAAGGTACATGGCCTCGTCCAGATCGTGCGTGACTAGCAGGACGGTTTTGGCCTTGCCCCGGTCGCGCTCGCGCCCGAGCAGGCCGCGCAGCATGTCCTGCATTTCCGCGCGGGTCAAGGGGTCGAGCGCGCCGAAGGGCACGTCCAAGAGCAGGATGGGGGGCTCGGCGGCGAGC
>CAXTSG010000153.1:4442-7186 GCA_964246825.1 uncultured Acidobacteriaceae bacterium
CCAGACCGACGCGCTGCCGCTGGCCCCCGGAAAGCTCGTGGGGGTAGCGGCCCGCGAAACGCGCCGGGTCCAGCCCGACCGCGGTAAGCCCGGTACGCACCAGCTCCGGGAAGCCGCGGCGCGGCTGCCGAGCCAGCTCCGGAACCATGCTGATATTGCGCGCGACAGAGAGATGCGGGAACAGCCCGGTTTCCTGAATGACGTAGCCGATGCCGCGCCGCAGCGCGATGGGGCTGGCTTGGGCAACATCGGCGCCATGCACCCGGACCGTGCCTGAAGTGGGCGCGGCGAGCCGGTTGACCATGCGCAACAGCGTGGTTTTGCCGGAGCCCGAGCGGCCCAGCATCGCCGTGACCGACCCGGCCTCAAGCCCCAGCGTGATGTTGTGCAACAGGGGGCGGGGCTCCTCCTGCCGGTTCTTGAGCAGCAGGCTTACGGCGGCGAACTCCACGGCTGCCGCCATATTTGCTCCTCCGTACCATCGCGCGAGAACGTTTAAAAGCCGGCAAGCCGATCCGGTTTGCTAAAGAGCCGGCTCGGCTTCACTTTCAGGCGAACCGGCCGGGGCTACCGCCGTGGACGGGCCGGAACCCTTGACGCGCACCACCGTGATCTTTGAAAAGCCTTCCTTGAAGGACGGCGCGCGGAGGCGTTCGGCCATCTTCTGCATGACTTCCTCCGAAACGACGCGCTCGCGGCGGCGGTTGCGCTCCATGCAAACCTCGAACGGCACGTCGAAGAACACGGCATGAACATCGTAGCCGAAGCTTTTTGCCATCTTGATCCACTGGCGGCGTTCATGGGGGCTCAGGTTTGTTGCATCCACGTAGTTCCACGGCATCTTCGCGATCAAGCGCGCCCGGAGCAGGGAGCGCAGGGTTGAAAATACCAGCCCCTGGTAGCGCTGCTCAGTAATGTCGTCGAACAGGATGGTGCGCAGCATGTCGCTCGACAGCGGCTGCACGGCGCGGCGCTTGAACCAGGTGGTTTTACCCGAGCCCGGCAGCCCGATGGTAAGCACCACAAAGCCGCGCGGCTGGCGGGGGTTGGCCGCCTGTGCCGCGGGCGGCGGCGTGGAAGGCGAGTCGGGCTGCGTTTCATGCACCAGCCTGCCGGCAGGCTCATCCGGCATAGGAGCCGGAGGCAGCGCGGCTTCGGCAATCTCCGGCTCCGGCTCGGGTACCGTCGCCTCGGCATCGGCAAACGTGCCTTCCGGCTCCGCCGACACTTTTCTTCCGGTCGTTTCCGCTTCCGTGCCGTCTATGTTCTCGCTGTAGTCCCCGGCATAGGAGGGCCGCAGTGGGGCTTATTGTCCCTGGGGCAGTTCCTGCCCGATCTTTCCAGTGGACTCCGAATCGTTCGGGCCACGCTTTCCGCGTCGTCTCATGATTATTTCGCGCCACCATTCGCGCATGCCTTGGATGGTACACAGGTCGCTTTGCTGCTGCAATCGTGGTGCAGCTGATGCGGAGGTGTCTGCAAAGCGGGCTAGCCGACAAAAAACCGCCCGAGCCGGTATTCTGCTCTCAAGCAGCCGCATCCAGACAGCCGGGGCGCAAATGTTTTAGCATCGTGCTGAAAGTTTTTCCGCGCGGCAAGGAGCATACCAGCATGGCGGTCAAGGTAGGCATCAACGGCTTCGGACGTATCGGACGCAATGTATTGCGCACGGCGCTGGGCAGCAGCGAAATCGAGTTCGTCGCGATCAATGATTTAACCAGTCCGGTGACCCTGGCCCACCTGCTCAAGTACGACTCCATCCTCGGCAACATCCCGAATGAGATTCAGGCAACCGAGGGCGCGATTACAATTGACGGGAAAACCATCAAAGTGTTCGCCGAACGCGATCCGCAAAAGCTGGACTGGAGTTCGACCGGCGCTCAGATCATTATCGAGTCGACCGGTCACTTTACCGACGCCACCAAAGCCTGCCAGCACCTGGGCGGCTCCGTGAAAAAGGTCATCATTTCAGCCCCGGCCACGAATGAGGATGTCACGGTTGTGCTCGGCGTCAACCACGACAAATACGACGCCGCGAAGCACAGGATCATCTCGAACGCTTCCTGCACCACAAACGGCCTGGCCCCGGTCGTGAAGGTGATGCACGACACGTTCGGCATCGTTTCCGGCATCATGACAACGATCCACAGCTACACGAATGACCAGGTCATCCTCGACTTTCCCCATAAGGATCTTCGCCGGGCCCGCGCGGCGGCGTTGTCCATGATTCCGAGCTCGACCGGCGCAGCCAAGGCGCTGAAGCTGGTCATCCCGGAGATGGTCGGCAAGCTGGACGGCTTTGCCATGCGCGTGCCGACGCCGAATGTTTCGATCGTGGACCTCACGTTCATCGCGGAAAAGCCGGTGACGGTGCAAACAGTCAACCAGGCGTTCAAGACGGCTGCTTCCGACGGACCGCTGAAAGGTATTTTGGGCTACTCGACGGAACCGCTGGTCTCGGTCGACTACCGCGGCGACTCGCGTTCCTCGATTGTGGACGCGGAATTGACGAAGGTTGTGGGCCAGTCGGTCAAGGTGCTGTCCTGGTACGACAATGAGTGGGGCTATTCGAGCAGGGTGCGCGATTTGCTGTTGTTCGTCGCATCCAAGGGCTTGTAAACCCAACCTCACTCGCGTCACAAGCCGCTGTCCGGCCCCGGAGTACAAGAACGCATGCCCAAGCTCTCCATCCGCGACCTCGACCTGAAGAACAAGCACGTCCTCCTTCGCGTGGACTTCAATGT
>CAXTSG010000154.1:0-7111 GCA_964246825.1 uncultured Acidobacteriaceae bacterium
GCTCACCGTCCCCGAAGAAGAGACAGGCTGCACATCGTTGCCGTCCACAGCCGGCGAAACAATGTTGTTGTTGATGCAGTACTGCCGCAAAACCCCTTCGTGCTGCCCTTCTGTGTCATGAATCTGCGCGGCATAGGTAAGCCCCGCCGGCTGCGAGATTAGATACTGAACAGCACCCTCATACGCGCTGGTGCCCGTGGTTTCCAGCGCGCGGGCAATGGCCAGGAACTCCGTATCGTTGGTGACGGCACCCAGAGCCCCCAGGTTGAGCGGCGGCATGCTGACCGGGGTCGCTCCCAGCGAAGTGATGGTCGCCCGCAGGAACTGCACATGCGCCTGCTCATCGGCCGCCAGCTGGTTCACCAGGTCCTGCACGCCCGGCAGCGTGAAGTTGACCTTGCCCAGGCCGCCCGTCACCGCGCCCGGGCTCGGGCCCATGTCGGCCGTCTGCAAACCGCTGCCGGTGGCAAGCGTCAGGTAAAACGTGGCTTCCAGGTATTCCAGGTTCAGTGCGAAGTTCAACACGTCCGCCGGGGCGGGCGTGGAGACCGTCGGCGTCGGGGTTACGGTCGTGGAGCTGGAGCAGCCGGCCATACCGGCGACCCCGACCGCGCCCGCGGCCATGCCGGTGCGCGCCAAAAAGGCGCGGCGGCTTGTTCGGTCTGTTTCACTCAAAATTTGCTCTTCAGCCTCAAGCAGGGATGCATCGCGATGTGACATAAGAACGGTCTCCCAAACGGATCTGTAAACGGCGCTCAAGAAAAAAACAAAGGCCCGGGCGAACCGCGGACTAGGTCGAGGTAATATTGCCCAGAACCCCGTTCGGGAAGAAGCCGCCCTTGGTGATCCCTGTTTGCGGGGTGGTCGTCATTGACGTGGAAACGCCGTACACCACGCCCAGCACCTGCTGCGGCGTGCGAACAATGCCGGAAGCCGGCGGCGCGCTCGCCGTTACCGGCGAAGGAATCGGCGTCACGGTAAAGATGGCACCCGTTCCGTTCGGCGGCACATCCTGCGCGTCCACCTGCTTGTCCGGCCCGCCCGCCGAGGAAGGCAGAATGCCCAGCATGGCGCATAGGTAGTTCACAACGCCGATGTGCTGCGCCTCCGCGCCCAGGATCTGCGCGGCCGCGGTCAGGATGTTGGTGTTGCCGATGAGATCGACGGCCGCGCCCGCATACGCGCTGTTGCCGACCGCCGTAAACTGCCGCGTGGCCGCAAAAAACGCGATGTTTGTCGTCACGGCCGGCATGGCGCCGCCCGCGCTGTAGTCAATGGTCGCTTCCGTGATCGGCGTGCCGCCGTTCGCGGAAATCGTGGTTTGCAGCAGGGCGATATGGTGCGCTTCATCCTGGAGCAGCGCCTGCACCACGGCCAGCTGGTTGCCGGTCAGCGTCACCTGCGGCGGGTTCATTACATTGCTCGCGGTTAGCGTCGGTACGGTCGGCTGGATAGGATTGCCCGAGCCTGCGGTCGCGCTCGCCGCGACATTTGCCGCCAGCGACTTGCCGTTAAAGCCGTAGGAGTAAAACTCCGCTTCCAGAAACTCAAAGTTCAGCGCGAAATTGAGCACATCGTTGATGGGCGGGGTTGAGGCGGTTTGCGCCTGCGCTTCCCTGCCGAAAACACCGGCAGTGCCGGCAAGCGCGCCGGCGGCGGCCAGGGTTGAAAGAAAGCGGCGGCGGTTGAGGGCGCGGAGATTCTTGCTGAACGCGAGAATCCCTTCCTCTGTCGCAAGCTGCTCTTCAGTGACCCGGGTATGGGGCGCTAGGAGAGAAGTAAATACTGCTTTGGGCACGGGCGAAGCCTCCTGTTTGTGTGCGCAAACATTGAGGTGCCCTCGGGGGAAGTCCTCAATCGAAACGGTTTGCTCTTGGTTAGTGAACAGGCGATGGCGGGAGGTTGTGCTTCCTTCCCACAATTCCGTAAACCGGATGAAGCCTGCTTCCTCGCGGCAACCGCAACTACCTTGAGAACAATGTGTTTGGACGCAGCCTTCTCCGGGGCTGCCCGCCGAGCCGGAGGCTGCTACACTCACGGCAGTCGCCTCCCATGCAATGGACTGAATCCATCCGGATTGCCGTGCAGTCGCTCTGGGCCAACAAGCTGCGGACAGTGTTGACGCTGCTCGGCATGGTCATCGGCGTCGCCTCGGTCATCACCGTCATCACGCTCGTCAATGGCGCGAACCACTACGTCGCCACCAAGATCAGCGGCCACGGAGCCGATGTCATCACGATCAGTAAAAGGCCTGCGGTCGTTTTCGACGGCGACAGCTACATGCGCTTCAACAAGCGCAAGGATTTGACCTACGACCAGTTCCTCGCGCTGGGCGAGAGCTGCCGAAGCTGCCGCCTTGTCGGCGCGCAGCTGTCAACCGCCGGCAAGGTCACCCACGGCACGCAGTCCAGCAAAAGCACGGAAATTCGCGGCTGGACTCCCGCCATGCAGCCCATGACCGCGCAAACCATCGTCGCCGGGCGCTTGTTGACCGAGGCTGACGAGAAGGAAGGCGCGCACATCGTGGTCGTGGGCCAGGATGTGGTGGATCACCTGATGGGCGGCGGCGACCCGGTCGGCAAAGACCTGCGCGTGGATGGCGGCGTGTACACAGTGGTGGGCGAGGGCGAGCGCATGGGCACCACCCTGGGGCAAAGCCAGGATGACTACGTGCAGATGCCTTTGACGACCTACATGCACTCGCACGGGCTCCATGAGTCGCTCACGTTTCTGGTGCGTTCGCTTCCCGGGCCCATCGCTATGGAAGACACCTCGGACGAGGTGAAATCCATTCTGCGGAACCTGCGCCGCGACCCGCCCGGCACCGAAGACGACTTCACGGTGGAAACCAACGGCAGTCTGGTCGATCTGTGGAAGAGCATCTCGTCGAGCTTCAGCATGGTTCTGGTCGGGGTCGCCTCCATCTCGCTTGTGATCGGCGGCGTGGTCATCATGAACATCATGCTGGTTTCCGTCACCGAGCGCACGCGCGAAATCGGCATCCGCAAGGCGCTGGGCGCGCGCCGCGCCGACCTGCTCCTCCAGTTCCTGGTGGAGTCCGCGACCATGGCGGCGCTCGGCGGCCTGCTCGGCGTGGCCGGCGGCACCGGCGTGTCGTACCTGGTTTCGGCCGGGGTGGGCTGGCCGGCGCGCATCAGCCCCTGGTCCATTGTCGCGGGCCTGCTGGTGGCCACCGCGGTGGGTATCTTTTTCGGCGTATACCCGGCGAGCAAGGCCGCCCGGCTTGATCCCATCGTCGCGCTGCGGTCGGAGCTCTAACCCATGAACCTCGGCAGCATCCGCGAAACCCTCACCATGGCGCTCGACTCGCTGCGCGCCAACCGCCTCCGCTCGCTGCTGACGATCCTGGGCGTGGTTATCGGCGTCGCCACCGTCATCATCATCTCGTCCATCATCACCGGGCTCAACAACAAGGTTTCGGACTTCGCCAACTCCTTCGGCACCAACTCCATCTTTGCTTTTCACATCCCCATCGACATGCAGCCGACGGCCGAGCTGCTGGCCCGCCGCCGCCTTACCGTGGAAGAGGCCGTCGCCATGCGGCAGCTGCCGCACGTCGTTGCCGTCAACGCAGCCATGCGCTACCAGGATCCCCAGGTCGGCATCGGGCAGGAGTCGATCAAGTACCGCGGCAAGGCCATCCAGAACAGCCTGCTGGAAGGCGATACCGAGTACATGCCCGTGACCGCCGACCTCAAAATCCGGCAGGGCAGCTTCCTGACCAAGGAGCAGAACGACCACCGCGCCAATGTGGTTATCCTAGGCAGCGATACCACCGATAAGCTTTTCGGGCAGGAGAGCCCCATCGGCAAGGATGTGGAGATACGCGGCGAGCTGTTTACCGTGCTCGGCGTCATGGACCGGCATAAGCAGCTGTTCGGCTCGGGCGCGAACCCGCAGGACAACATCGCATACATGCCGGTCAGCACCTTTCGTAAAATCCTGCCGGACCAGAAAGATGTGTGGATCACCGTGCGCTACGACCAGGCGCGCAACAAGGCGCTGGTTGAGGATGAAATGCGTACCCTGCTGCGCATCGCGCGCAGGGTGCCGACCGCGGCTGATGACGACTTCGCCATCTTTACCCCGGACGCGCTCGTACAGTTCTGGTCGCAGCTTACGGGCGGGCTCGTGCTGTTCATGATCGCGGTCTCCAGCGTCGGCCTCATGGTGGGTGGCGTCGGCGTCATGAACATCATGCTGGTCTCGGTCACGGAGCGAACGCGCGAAATCGGCGTGCGCAAGGCTATCGGCGCGACGCGCGGCGGCATCATGCTCCAGTTCACGGCGGAAGCCGTGACGCTGTGCGCGCTGGGCGGGCTGCTGGGGGTGGCCTTGGGCGGCCTTGTGACGCTTGCGGTGCGGCTTACCATCGCGGCGCTGCCGGCCAGCATGTCCACGACCTGGACGGCAATTTCCTTCACCATCTCCTGCCTGATCGGGCTCGTGTTCGGCATTTACCCCGCGTGGAAAGCCGCGACGCTGAACCCGATCGAGGCCCTGCGCTATGAGTAAAGGCGCGGGCCGCCGCCGGCAAAGTCGCACAGCAGTTCCACGAGCTTGTCGGAGGCCTCCATGGGCACCAGGTGACCGCTCTTCGGCACTACCTTGAGAGATCCCTCCGCGAGGCGCGGCATGGTCAGCCGCCGCTGCACCTCCGGGCCGAGCGATTTATCTTCTTCCGCCGCGATCACCAGCGTCGGCAGTGAAAGGGAAGAAACGCGGTCGCTCCAGTCCTCATGACTGCCGCTTTCCAGCCAGGCGCGCCAGGCAGCCGGGTTTGCCCGCAGGCGATCCTCGACGGCGCGCTCGAAAATCTCCGGGCGAATCGGCAGGGCGCTGTTCGAGCGGATGTACTACTCGGCATCGGCCCGCGTCGGGATCGTCTGCGCCAGCATGGTTGCGCGGTCTTCCGGGGCAATCGGCTCCGGGCTCAAGGGCGAAGGCGTCAGCAGCACCAGCTTTTGGAGCCCCGGGGGCTGCCGGCTCGCAAGCACGGCGGCGACCTTGCCCGTCATGGAATGGCCGACCAGCACAAAAGCTCCCAGCTTGAGCTGCGCGATGGTTTCTTCAAAGCAGTCCGCCATCTCGGCCACCGAGTAGCCTTCGCTGAGAGCCGCGTCGCCGAAGCCTGGGGTATCGATGGAAACGACGCGAAACGACGAGCCGAGGGCGACGGCGGCCTCGATCCACTCGCGGCGGGAGCCCCCAAAAACGTGCAGCAGAACCAGAGTGGGCGCGTCGGCCCGCTCCGTTCCGCGAATCAGTAGATCAGTAACCGGCAGCATGCCTTCTCCCCGATGCAGCCTACAGCCGAGTTGGACGGCAAACCTTCTATTCGGCAAAGCACAAAGGGTTGGATGCGCCCGGAGCCTTACACTGGGGCAGCGTGCCTTCTCTGCCTTTTCTCGCCGCTCTCGTGCCGGGGTTGTTTGCTCTTGGAGGCATCCTGTTTTGTGCGCTGGCCCTGTGGTCGGCGCGAAGCTTTGTTCAAAGGAGCCGCGGGCTGCCGCTGGAATATCCGGCGGCACCGCCCGTTTCCATTCTGAAGCCGATCAAGGGCGAGGAGCCCGGGCTTGCCCAGGCGCTGCGCTCGCACTGCGTGCAGAATTACGCGGGCAAGATCGAACTGCTGTGCGCCGTCCGCTCGCTCGACGACCCGGCGGTGCCGGGCCTGCGCGCCCTCGCCGCCGAGTTCCCGTCCATGCGCATCGAGGTGGTGGAAACGCCCCTGGTGCTGGGCACGAACGGCAAAATGAGCAGCCTTGCGCAGCTGGCACCGCATGCCCGGCACGAACTGCTCCTGATCGCGGACGCTGATATCACAGTCGGCCGTAATTATGTGCAGCGCGTCACGGCACCTTTTATCGATGGGTGCGTCGGCCTGGTCACGGCACCGTACCGCGGGCGCTCGGAGCCCGAGGGCCGGCCCACGCTCCCCGCCCGCCTGGAAGCACTGACCATCAGCACGGACTTTGCGCCGGGCGTATTGACCTCGCTGTTTCTGGACCGGGGGATGCGCTTCGCCCTCGGCTCCACGCTGCTGGTGTCCCGTGCGGCGCTTGCGGCCGCGGGCGGCCTGGAAGCGCTGACGGGCGTGCTGGCCGACGACTACGCGCTGGGGCAGAACGTGCTGCGGGCCGGGTACCGCATCGTGCTAAGCCCCGAGGTCGTTTCTACCGCCGTGCCCGCCTACACGCCGGGCGGCGCGTGGCGGCACCAGCTGCGCTGGGCGCGCACGGTGCGCGATGCGCGCCCATGGGGCTACCTGGGAACGGTATTTACGCACCCGGTGCCCTGGGCGCTGCTTTACGTCGCGGCCGCGGGCGGCAGCCCGGAGGCCTTGCTGCTGCTGCTCGCGGCCCTGCTGGCGCGCATGGCCGTGGCCGTCATGGTGGGCTACGGGGTGCTCCGCGACCGGCAGGTGCTGCGCGACCTCCTCTGGCTGCCACTGCGCGACTGCCTCGGGCTGGCGCTGTGGGTGTGGAGCTATGCCGGCGATGCCGTGGAGTGGCGCGGCGAGCACTTTCGCGTGCGCAAAGGCAGGCTCCTGCGCGTCGGGCAAGGCGGAAAGAATGTGTAAAAGTTCAATCCTCTTGATCTTTGACTTCTCACGCCCTCTGAGGAGTAAGCGATAAAATAGAAGAAATATGGCTGTTCTTACACAATCACCGGAGCTGGTGCAGCTTGTCCCGCAGGGCGAGCCGGAAGAACTGGGTCCGGCGGCGGCGCTGATCTTTAATGATTGGTATCCGGCGGCGCGCTCCGAGCGGCTCGGCGGCAAGCGCCTCCATACGACCATGCTGCTGGGCCTTCCGGTAGTGCTCGGGCGCAAGCGGGACGGCACGCCCTTTGCCATGCGCGACCTGTGCCCGCACCGCGGCATCCCGCTTTCCTGCGGCTGGTTCGACGGCGAAGCGCTAGCCTGCAAGTACCACGGTTGGAAGTTTGAGCCGGTCACCGGCCAGTGTACGGAAATCCCGTCGCTCACCTCGCGCGACGCGCTCGATCCGACGCGCATTTACGGCGCGGCCTACCCGTGCGTGGAGCGCGACGGCTATGCCTGGGTCTACGTGCCCGCACCCGGCAC
>CAXTSG010000155.1:0-7050 GCA_964246825.1 uncultured Acidobacteriaceae bacterium
CAACTCCAGTATGACGCCAAACGCGCCTCAGATGTTTATGAGACCGCTTGTAGGCTTCACTCCGGCAAGGGTGACGCTCGACGCAGCACACAAAAGGGCCGAGATAAAGACGGTTGCATTCTTGGTTCCTCACACTAGGACCGTGCCCCTGGCCGAGGTGAGCGGCGCATTCATTCGCTACGCAGATTTCACGGAAGCGCTTTCCATCAGTTTCGCGGACGGCCGCGCCGTCCAGCTTACCTCATTCAACCAGATGTCCGGCACCGACGAGGCTGCCGCTGCGATCAACCGGTTCCTGGAGGAACATAACGGGGGTGCGGAACAGCCGTAAATCGTTTGGGTAGAGAGCTCCGGCTGCATCCCATCACCTGAACATCCGCGAGGAGCATTTACGGAGATCAAAGGCGTAGAAGTGAAGGCCGCAGCTTCGCACTTGAAAGCAATTGGGGCAAACTTAAATGCAGGCATAGCTGCAAATAGAGATAGCCCTTTTGCGTGAACAGAGCGCTAAATTAAATTTATGTAGCTGGAGCGCCTGTTAATGTTGGGTTTTTCCATTTACGCAGTAAGCAGGAGCGATCGATTGATTGTTAATATCCCAACTGATTTTTAGGTGCTTCTTTTTACGTCCTTACCAATGTTGATGTGGGTGGGAGCTTTGCGTCAGAGTACCACGCACCGCGGCCAGCGTAGCCTTATAATATCTATTATTATAAATCTTGCAGTAATCGGGGCATTCTTTAATCCGGGCAGAATCGTTCTCGACGCCAAAAGCAACACGGCAAGCATTTCGACCATGATGTTTTTCATCCCGCACCACCATACCCTGCCGCTTTCGCAAGTGTCAGGCGCTGCGGTGGTAACAGCCGACATGTCGTGGGCGCTGGCTGTGGGCCTGGCAGGCGGTCACGGCATTCAAATGACGGTATTCAACCAGCAATCAGGCGCTGATGAAGCAGCGTGGGCTATCAATCAGTTCCTCGGAGAACACAGCGGGGACGAGTCTTCCCAGTAGGAATCGGGTCTATCCAGAATGTTCGGTGTCCTTGGCTTTTCAGATCATTGGCGGGAAGTAGGAAATAGGCTGACCGTTTACAATCCCGCGTCCCTGTGGTTTGTGCTCGTATGTGCCCTCGTCCTTCGCTATCTCGTCAGAACGCGCGGACGCGTAACCACGCGAGCGTGGCGTATCGCCTGGACTGTGACGTTTGTGTTCTTTTTCATCTTCCTGGCGCTGGGCTTCACCCCGGCAAGAGTGATACTGGACGCGGAACAGAACAAAGCCGAAATAAAAACGGTGACTCTCTTCATCCCCCGCACCAGGACCATGCCTTTAGCCGATGTGAGCGGTGCCTTCGTTGGGGACACGGATCTCACGGAAGCATTGTCCCTCAGGTTCGCAAACGGTAAAACGATTCAGCTGAGCGGGTTTAACCAGACATCCGGTACCGACGAAGCAGCCGAAGCAATCAACAAGTTTTTGCGGGAACACAGGGCAGGTTCAACGAAACAGTAGATTGCGGAGACTCGGCACATGCAGGAAGCGACGACAAGGAAACGAACCCGCCTTCAACCGCTGAAAGTGCCGACCATCGAGCCCTTTCTGCGGGCCGCGGCCATTGAGGACTGCTCGGTGTATTGGCTCGGCGTCCGGGAGTTTCCCATACCGTTGAGGCAGCGGGAGTGGCTGCGGGCGTTTCTGAAGCGGCTTGCGGTCACATTGCGGGATGAATATGCATTGCGCGAGGAGTGGTTCCTCCAGTTCAAGGCGCTGTATCCGGACCTGCTGAACCGCTTCATTGACCGGTCGAGCGAGTACGTCCCGATGACGGGGATGACCCTGATTCCGAACTCCGCTCCCGTGGGTGCCCCGGTTTTCGAGGATGTGAAGCGGGTCGTCGAAGAAAGCACCCGGAAGGGTACGCCGGTGGATGTGACCCAATGGATGCCGGACCAGGCGCACTGGTTCGCCATGAAAGCACCCGAAAAGCAGCGGGAAGACTTTTTCGGCTACGGCGGCATGTTTTCGCTGTACCTCAAGCAGGACCCGAAGACAGCCGAACTGCCGCCGAAGCTGCCGCGCTTTATCACCTCTCACCCCGCCTATAACCCGGAGTCGGACCGCCAGTATGCGATGCTGATGTCTCTCCGGGACGGCTTCCTTGCAAAAAGCAAGGAGATGTTCGGCAAGCCGTTTCAGCAAGACCCGAGCTATCGCGGACTGCTGTTTGTGCTGCCGCTGCTGACAGGCTCCGGCCTGGTAAGCGCAGACCCGGAAGCAAGGGCGGAGTGGTTTGAATTGTTTGACGGCTACTGCATCGAAAGTAAGCCTGACAGGGGCATCCTGCTGGTCTGCAAGGACCCCGAATTTGACAAATACCTGGTAGCCGTTCTCGAAAGTATGCGCGATGACAACCTTTGGTATTGGGAGTAAGCCCCCGGAAAGAACCCCGCGCTTGCGGGTGGACAAGCTCCGCTCGCCGGGAGGCTGGCATATTTACGCCATCCCCGTGGAAAGCTTCCCTATAAAAGCAAAGCTGCGCAAGCCGTTCCTTGAGGCAGTCCAAGCAGTTGTGGACGAGGCTCGGAGATCATGGAATCCAAGTACCTGGCTGCTTATGGATAATCTGCACAAGGACGGTGCCGTGCGAGAGTTAAGCAGGCACGGCCGCGAGTGGGACCCGGAGTTCGGGCTGGGTGTGTGGCCGGATCGTGAACCGCCGCGCATGTTTAAAGACAGCGACTTCCTAGACTTGGAGTTCGGTCAAAGTATTCGAGAATCTATGCACTCCGTCGTATATCTCAGCGGTGCCGAGAGTGCGGTATGCGAAGCGCGGCAGATGATGTTCGGCCTTGGATGCCTGCTCATCACGCTTACCTCCGGGGAAGGATCAGGCTTGCTGGATGCCGTGCGCGAGCCTCTGCGCCGAAACATCACCGATGAAAGTTTTCGCGACTTTCCTTTTTACTTTCCGCTGATCGGCGGCGCGGCGTTGGCGGCGGCCACACCGATCCAGATGGATGCCTGGCTCGGGCCCGTGCAGCTGTATGTGCGTGAGAGCGAAGAGGATTCAGCAATCCTGGTACTGAGCCGAGGGTGCGCGCTGGAAGCATTGGAGGGCGGACAGCTGGAGCCGGCCGGAAACAGAAAACCTGCTCCGATGTCGATATAAGTCGTGAAGCTGAAGACGATACCAGCCGGCACTCAGAGTACCGCCGATCGCAGGGAACCAACCTCGGCGCGTAGAATAAGAAATTGCGTGTTCAGCCGCGATGGGGCGGCGGGCACCGGCAATTTTCCTCCTACGGGGTGCGGTTTTGGCGGAGCAGACGGTGTACGACATAGCAATCATGGGCGGCGGCCCGGCCGGGTACACGGCCGCGATCCGCGCCGGGCAGAACGGCTTGAAGGTCGCGCTGCTGGAGCGCGAAGACGCCCTCGGCGGCACCTGCCTCCACTGGGGCTGCATCCCGACTAAGGCCATGCTGTTCAACGCCGAAGTTTATGAACTGATGGAGCACGCCGCCGAGTACGGCATTGAGGGCCTGGGCACCCCGACCCTGAACTGGCAGAAAGTGCTGGAGCGCAAAAACGGCATCATTGCCAAGCACGTCAAAGGCCTCGACTTCCTAATGCGCAAGAACAAGGTCACGGTCGTGCGCGGGCAGGCCAAGCTCACCGGCCCGGCCAGGGACGGCGTCCACACGGTCGCCATGAGCAAGGCCGCGAACGGCGTGAGCGCGCCGGGCGAGGTGCGCGCCAGGAACGTAGTCATCGCGACCGGCTCCGACGCCCGCATGCTGCCGGGCATCGACGTGGCCGACGGCTACGCGCTAACCAACAACGAAATCATCCTGATGCCGTCGGTGCCGAAGTCCATGGTCATCATCGGCTCGGGCGCGGTCGGGGTCGAGTTCGGGTCGATCTTCCGCTCCTTCGGCGCGGAAATCACCATCGTCGAATATCTGCCGAAGATTGTTCCGGCCGAGGACGACGATATCTCCAAGGAGCTCCAGCGCACCTTCCGCAAGCGCGGCATCGACGTCCATACGGGGGCTAGGGTCGAGAAGGTCGAAAAGTCCGCCGGCGGCGCAACCGTGACCTGGACCGACGCCGCGGGCAAGCAGGTTTCGAAGGAGGCTGAGAAGGTACTGGTCGCGGTCGGCCGCGCGCCGCGCACCGACGGCATCGGGCTTGAAAACCTGCCCGGCATCAAGCTGCTGAAAGGCTATATTGAAACCGACGAGTGGATGGCGACCGGCGTCGACGGCGTGTATGCGATCGGCGACATCGTGGCCGGGCTGCCGCAGCTGGCGCACGTCGGCTCCATGTGCGGCATCGTGGTCGCGTCCAAGCTCGCCGGCAAGTACGCGCGGCCGGTCAAGCGCAGCCGCATCCCGGCCTGCACCTACACCGAGCCGCAGATCGGCTCCGTCGGCATCAGCGAAAAGCAGGCGCGCGAGCAGGGCCTCGACATCAAGGTGGGCAAGTTCCCCTTCTCGGCGAATTCAAAGGCCTCCATCGTCAACCAGCATGAGGGCTTCGTCAAGGTCATCTCGGATGCCAAGTACGGCGAAATGCTGGGCGTCCACATCATCGGACCTTCCGCCACGGAGCTGATTGCCGAAGCCGTGGTCGCCATGGAACTCGAAGCGACGCTCGAAGAGCTGATGTTCACCATCCACGCGCACCCGACCCTCGCCGAGGCCATGCTGGACGGCTTCGGCGCGGTGGAGGGGCTCGCCATCAATGTGTAGGCATGGGCGTTGAACTAAGGCTCTGCACCGAGGCAGACGCCTCTACCCTCGCGCTGGTTGGGGCGTCTACGTTTCTGGAAGCCTTTGCCGGGTTCATCCCCGGCGATGCCCTGCTGGCGCACTGCGCCCGGCATCATGTGCCCGAGGCGTACCGGCAGTATCTTCAAAAGCCGGAAACCCGCGCATGGCTGGCTGAGGTCGCTCCGGGCGCCGCGCCGGTCGGCTACGCGCTCGTGACCGCGCCCGAGTTTCCCGAAGGGCTGACCCGGGCGGGAGATTTGGAGCTGCGCCGCATTTACCTGTTTTCCCGCTTCCACGGTTCGGGCGCGGGGCAGTTCCTGATGGATGCCGCCCTGGACGGCGCGCGCGCGCAGGGCGCGGAACGGGTGCTGCTGGGCGTCCACCCGGAAAACCATCGAGCGCTCCGGTTCTACCGCCGCAACGGCTTCCGGGTCATCGGGCAGCGGCAATTCCAGGTGGGCGCATCGGTATTTCAGGACCCGGTACTCGCGCTGGAGCTGGAACCCCGATCGCTGCGACAATAAGCGCATGCCGAAGAAGACCGCGGGCGAGCAGGCGCGGGTAGCCGAGCTGCGCGCAGAGCTGCGCCGCCATGAATACCTCTACTATGTGCTGGACTCCCCGGAGATCGATGACCTGGCCTATGACGCGCTGATGCGCGAACTACAGGCGCTCGAAGCCGAGCACCCGGAGTGGATCGCGCCCGACTCGCCCACGCAGCGCGTGGGCGGCAAAGCCGCCGACGGCTTTGAAAAAGCCGCGCACTCGCGCCCCATGCTTTCACTCGACAACGTGAACTCGGAAGCGGAGCTGCGCGAGTGGGACCGCCGCGTGCGCGACCACGCCGGGGCAAACGCCGAAATCAGCTACGTGTGCGAGTACAAGCTCGATGGGCTTTCCATGGCGCTGCATTACGGCTCTGAAAACAGCTCGGAGGTCCGGCTCCAACGCGGGCTCACGCGCGGCGACGGCACCGTCGGCGAAGACGTCACCGGCAATGTCCGGACCATCCGCTCCGTGCCGTTGGTGATCGCGCCCGAGCGGCTTCGGGAGGCCGCGCTGCCCCCGCGATTTGAGATTCGCGGCGAGGTCGTCATGCCGGTTTCGGGCTTTCTAAAAATCAACGAGGAGCGCGAAGCCGCCGGGCTCGCCCCGGCGGCCAACCCGCGCAATGCCGCTGCCGGCACCATCCGCACCCTGGAGCCGAACGTCGTTTCGCAGCGTCGGCTCGACTTCTACGCCTACTTCGCGCTCACGCCCGAGGGCGAACCCTTGTTCGCGCGCCAGTCCGAGGCGCTCGACGCGCTCACCGCGGCAGGCTTTCGCGTCAACCCGCATCGCGAGGCCATTACCGACTTTGAAAAACTTCTAGCCTTTATCGCCCGCGCCGAAAGCCGCCGCGACGCGCTCGGCTACGAGATTGACGGCGTGGTCATCAAGCTGGACCTGGCCGCGCTCCAGCGCAGGCTCGGCTACACCGGCAAGGCCCCGCGCTGGGCGGTCGCCTATAAGTTCGCTTCGCGCTTTGCCGTTACGGTTGTCGAGGACATCAAGGTACAGGTGGGCCGCACCGGCAAGCTGACGCCCGTGGCCGTGCTCGCGCCGGTCTTGATCGGCGGCATCACGGTCGCGCGCGCGACCCTGCACAACGCGGATGAAATCGAGCGCCTGGGCCTCTTGATCGGCGACTCGGTGCGCGTTGAGCGCGGCGGCGACGTCATCCCCAAGGTCGTGCAGGTGCTCCCCGACCGTCCGCGCGGAACCCGGCATTTCGAGTTCCCCGCCGAGTGCCCGGTGTGCGGCGCGGAGGTGAAGCGGACCGAGGGCGAGGCCGACCACCGCTGCGTCAACGCGACCTGCCCGGCGCGCGTCGCGGGCAGCCTTCTCCACTTTGCCTCGCGCGGCGTCATGAACATCGAAGGCCTCGGCGAAGCAGTCGTGGCGCAGCTGCTGGAGCGCGGGCTCGTCCACTCGGTCGCCGATATTTACTCGCTCACCGAAGCCCAGCTGTTGAGCCTGGAGCGCATCGGCAAAAAAACCGCCGACGCCCTGCTGGCCGAGATCGCCAAATCCCGCTCCGCGCCGCTTTATCGCGTCCTGTTCGGCCTCGGCATCCGCTTTGTAGGCGAGCGCACGGCCGAGCTGCTGGCCGAGGAGTTCGGCTCCATGGACGCGCTGATGGCGGCCTCGGCCGAGGATCTGGAGCGCGTCACCGAGGTGGGCCCGCGCGTTTCCGTCAGCATCTGCGAGTTTTTCTCGGAAGACTCGAAC
>CAXTSG010000156.1:0-5056 GCA_964246825.1 uncultured Acidobacteriaceae bacterium
GGCCATTGCCGAACTCGTGGAACATCGTAATGACATCGTCGAAGGAAATGAGCGCGGGCTGCCCGGGCGCGGGCTTGGTAAAGTTGGCGACGTTGTAGACGACCGGGAGCGTGCCGAGCAGCCTGGACTGCCCGACAAACTCGCTCATCCACGCGCCGCCGTTCTTGTTGTCGCGCTTCCAGTAGTCGCAGTAGAAGAGCGCCAGCGGCTTGCCGTTGGCGTCTGTCACCTCGAAGGTGCGTACGTCGGGCTCGTAGACGGGAATATCGTGCCGCTCCCGAAAGGAGATGCCGTACAGCAGGTGCGCCGCGTAAAAGACGCCGTTTTGGAGCACATTGTCGATTTCCAGGTAAGGCTTCAGTTCGGCCTCGTTCAGGTCGTACTTGGCTTTGCGGACCTGCTCGGCATAGAACTCCCAGTCGGAGGCCTGGAGCGGAGCGCCGTTCGGCTGCGCGTCGATCACCTGGCGGATTTCGGCAGCCTCGCCCTGCGCCTTGGCCGTGGCCGCGGGCACCAGGGCATCCATGAAATGCAGCGCTGCCTCGGGCGTTTTTGCCATCTGGTCTTCGAGCTTCCAGGCGGCATAGGTCGGATAGCCGAGCAGCCTGGCTTTTTGCGCGCGTACCTGGGCCAGGCGAGCGATCGTGTCGCGGGTGTCGTTTTCGCCGCCCTGCTCGGCGCGGCTCATGGAGCTTGCCAACAGAGCGGCGCGGGTTTTCCGGTCGGCCAGTACGGCGAGCGTAGGCTGCTGTGTGGTGTTTTGCAGCGGAAGGACGTAGCCCTCCTGCTTGCGCGCCTTGGCCGCGCCGGCGGCTGCCTCCAGCTGCGCTTCGCTCATGCCCGCGAGCGCGTTTTTGTCGGCCGCGGTAAAGGCGGCGGCCTTGGTAGCAGCCAGCAGCTTGGTTTCAAAGGCATTGGAAAGGGTGGATTCTTCCTTGTTCAACCGGCGCAGCTCCGCCTGCTGCGCGGGGGAAAGCTGCGCGCCCGCGTGGACGAAGCGGCCGTAGGTAATCTCGACCAGGCGCAGCTGTTCCGGTTCCAGGTGCAGCGACGCCCGCCCATCATATACCGCCTTAACGCGGGCAAAAAGCTTTGGGTTCAGGTGGATGGCATCGGCATGGGCGGCGAGCTTCGGGGCTTCTTCCTCCTGCACTTTTTGGAGCGTCGGGTTGGTATTGGACCCTGTAACGCCGCCGAAAACATGCTGCACGCGGTTCAGCAGGGCACCGGTGCGCTCCATGGCGACAAAAGTATTCTCGAAAGTCGGCGGAGCCGGGTTGTTTGCAATCTGGTCCATCTCGCGCAGCTGCTCGGCCATGCCGGCCTCGATCGCCGGCTGGTAATCCCCGTCGTGGATACGGTCGAAAGGCGGCGCGTGAAACGGCAGCGTGCTTTCCGCGTAGAAGGGGTTTGCCGAGCCAAAGCCAGGCTGCGCCGTGGCCGCACTGCCCAGCGCGAGCGCGCCGGCTGCCGCTATTGTCATTCCCATCACCCTCAAGTGCATCATCATTGCTCCCGATTGTAGAGCGCGGGCGGTTGTCGCCGCATCACACGCCGTCACTTGACGCTGGCGGGATGCGCACGAATAATAAGAGGTTGGCTGACACCTGCGCGGCCGGCAAGGAGCGCTTCCGAGCACCCATGGCGACTATTGTCCAAGCTCCCGCACGGCCCCGCACGCAGCTCCCGGTTTCCGGACCGGACTCCGGCGCACGCAAAGGTACGAAAAATCGCGGGGTGCAGCCGTTGCGTGCCGGCCAGGGCCATTCTTTTCTCTTGCGGCGGCTTCATTCGCTTTCCGGCATCGTGCCGATCGGCGCTTTTCTGATCGAGCATCTTCTTTCAAATTTTGAGGCCCTGAAAGGCCCCGCGGCTTACGCGGCCCAGGTCAAATGGCTCAATGCCCTGCCGCTGGTGCGCGTGCTGGAGTGGGCCTTGATCTTTCTGCCGCTCGCCTACCATGCCGGCTACGGCATGTATATCTGGCTGCGCGGCAAGTCGAACGTTATCTACTATCCCTGGGCGGGCAACTGGCTTTATACCGCGCAGCGCTGGTCGGGCGGCATCGCGCTTGCCTATATTGTTCAGCATGTGTGGCGGCAGCGCTTTTCGGGCGTCAATCTGCCGGACCATCCGGGCGCGGCTTTCCATAAGGTACAGGCGGAGCTGCTGCACCCCTGGATGTTTGCCGTTTACGCGATCGCGATGATTGCCACCTGCTACCACTTTGCCTACGGAGTGTGGCTGTTTTCGGCCAAGTGGGGCATTACGCCGGGCGAGCGCGCACGCAGGCGCTTCGGCTACGTATGCGGCGCGGCCGGGCTGGGGCTGTGCGCGGTCGGCCTTGCAAGCATGTGGGCCTTTGTTGAGCCCAAGTACCGCAATGCTCCATCTGATCTGACACCGGCACAAATCACTGAAGGCACGCAAGCGCCCGCGCCCCTTGGGCAGGCGCATACCAAGGACTGAGGTACGCGGAATGGCGGCAGCGCGCAGGATTATCGTAGTCGGCGGTGGGCTTGCAGGCTTATCCGCCGTTATCAAAATTGCCGAGGCCGGCGGGACCGTCGATCTGTTTTCCATCGTTCCGGTCAAGCGCTCGCACTCGGTCTGTGCGCAGGGCGGCATCAATGCCGCCAAAAACCTGAAGGGCGAGGGTGATACGACCGCCGCGCACTTCGACGACACAGTGTACGGCGGCGACTTCCTAGCCAATCAAACGCCGGTCAAAAATATGTGCGATGCCGCGCCGGCGATCATCGACCTGCTCGACCGCATGGGAGTACCGTTCAATCGCACGCCCGAGGGGCTGCTCGATTTCCGGCGCTTCGGCGGAACCTTGTACCATCGCACCGCGTTTGCCGGCGCGACGACCGGCCAGCAGCTGCTGTATGCGCTTGATGAGCAGGTACGGCGCTACGAGTCGGAAGGCAAGGTCACCAAGTACGAGGGCTGGGAGTTTCTTTCAGCGGTGCTGGACGGTGCCGGGGTGTGCCGCGGCATCTGCGCAATGAACCTGCGCGATATGTCGGTCCGCACCTTTGACGCGGACGCGATCATTCTTGCGACAGGCGGCATCGGGGCGATCTTCGGCAAAAGCACCAACTCGGTGGTGTGTACGGGCTCGGCGCAGTCGGCGGTGTACCAGCAGGGCGCGTACTATGCCAACGGCGAGTTCATTCAGGTACATCCGACTTCCATCCCCGGCGAGGACAAGCTGCGATTGATGTCGGAGTCGGCGCGCGGCGAGGGCGGGCGCGTGTGGGTGCCGCGCAAGCTTCACGATCCGCGCGAAGCCACCTCGATTCCCGAGGCGGACCGCTGGTACTTTCTGGAAGAGTGGTATCCGAAATACGGCAACCTGGTTCCGCGCGATGTGGCGACGCGCGCGATTCACAAGGTGGTTTATGAGCACGGGCTCGGCATTGACGGGCAGCCCATGGTGTACCTCGACCTGACGCACATTGACGCGGCCACGCTTGATCGCAAGCTCGAAGGCATTCTCGAGATTTATGAGAAGTTTGTCGGCGACGACCCGCGCAAGGTCCCGATGAAGATCTTTCCCGGCATGCACTACACCATGGGCGGGCTCTGGGTGGACTTCAACCAGATGACCAACATCCCCGGCGTGTTTGCGGCGGGCGAGAGCGAGTACAACTACCACGGGGCGAACCGGCTTGGAGCGAACTCGCTCCTAAGCTGCATCTACGGCGGATTCCAGGCCGGACCGAACGCGCTGAGGTACGCGCAGGGGCTCGCAAGCGCACCGGCCAACGGCCATGGCGACAGCGAGCGGAAGCGCCAGGAAGAGATCAACGGACGGCTGCTGTCATCTTCCGGCACGGAAAACCCGTTCAAGCTGTGGCGCGAGCTGGGCGAAACCATGACCAAAAACGTTACGGTGATCCGCTACAACAAGGCGCTTGCCGAGACGGACGAAAAGATCGTCGAGCTGCTGGAGCGCTTCCAGAACATCAACCTGAGCGATAAAAGCGCCTGGGCCAATACCTCCTTTGCCTTTACAAGGCAGCTCTACAACATGCTGCAGCTGGGTCGGGTCGTCGCGCAAGGCGCGGCTCTGCGCGATGAGTCTCGCGGCGCGCACTACAAGCCGGACTTTCCCGAGCGCGACGACGAACGTTTCCTGAAAACGACCAAAGCGAGCTTCGCGCCGGATGCGGACGAGCCACGGTTCAGCTTTGAAGCGGTGGATACGCAATACATCACGCCGCGCCCGCGACGGTACGACGCGGTGAAGTAGTTCTTCTCGGTGCGGTTTGACAGCTTCATGGCGCGCACATCAGGCTTAAGCGCGATGGCTGTCAACCGCCGTACCTTTCTCGCCCGCGCCGCACAAACCGCAGCCCTCACAGCATCCAGACGGAAACTCTCGGCACTCGCCCCTGCGTCGACCTTTCCCGCGGACTTCGCCTGGGGCGCTTCCACCTCCGCCATGCAGGTCGAAGGCTATCCGTATGCCGACGGCGGCGGCCGTTCCATCTGGTCCGTGCTCGACAGCGATCCCGCCAAGATCAAGGACGGCAGCAACAACCTGCTCACGGACGATACCTACCATCGCTGGGCGGACGATATCCCGATCATGCGCGGAATGGGCCTGAACAGCTATCGGCTTTCGCTGGCCTGGCCGCGCATCCTGCCGGAAGGTCGGGGAACGCCCAACGCGAAGGCGCTCGACTATTACGACCGGCTGCTCGACGGCTTGCTCCGTGCCGGGATTGCGCCCTGGGTCACGGTTTACCATTTCGATTACCCGGAAGCACTCGACAGGCAGGGCGGCTGGCTGCACCCTGACTCGCCCCGGTGGCTCGGTGATTATGCCCACCTGGTCGCGGCGCGCTACGGCGACCGCGTACAGCACTGGATGACCATCAACGAGCCCAACATCTACTGGGGATTGATGGTGGAGGGCGGGATGCCGCCGTCCACGCGCCGTCTCGGGCGCGACGACCTGGCGCTGGGCGCGCACCATCTGCTGGAAGGCCATGGCCGCGGGGGGGGGGGGGGCGGCGGCCCCCCCCGCCCCCCCGCCGCGGGG
>CAXTSG010000156.1:5066-7046 GCA_964246825.1 uncultured Acidobacteriaceae bacterium
CAGCCGCTCGCCGC
The DNA here is from genome assembly GCA_964246825.1 of uncultured Acidobacteriaceae bacterium. Classification (GTDB taxonomy): domain Bacteria; phylum Acidobacteriota; class Terriglobia; order Terriglobales; family Acidobacteriaceae; genus EB88. The sequence goes on from CAXTSG010000156.1 coordinate 5,081, forward strand.
CCGGCGCAGGTGGGACTTCCCTTTGCCGGCATGTTCAGCCTGCCCGCAAGCGAAAGCGCCGCGGATGTCGCCGCCGCCCGGGAACAGTCTTTCGCGCTTGTGCCTACACCGATGGGGCCGAAGTCCGTGCTTTTTGCCGGGAACGGCTGGTGGCTTGACCCGATCTACCGGGGCAGCTATAGCCCGGCCTGTTTTGACTACGCGCCCTCGCTCGCTCAACTCGCGACGCCGGCAAGCATGGCCCTTATCCACCAGCCGCTGGACTTTTGCGCGGCCAACCTTTACTTCGCGCCGCATGTACGCGCCGGTGCCGACGGTAAACCGGAAACGGTGGCGGACCCGCCGGAGATGCCGCGCAGCCATTCCGGCTGGACAGTCAACCCGGAGCTGCTCTACTGGGGGCCGCGCTTTCTTCATGAGCGCTACGGCAAGCCGATCGTGGTCACGGAAAACGGCATTTCCCTCGCCGACAAACCGGACGCGGACGGGCGGGTGCGCGACGGGCGGCGCTCGGCGTTTCTGCGGGACTACCTTCGCAACTATCTGCGCGCCGGCCGCGAAGGGGTGCCGCTTCACGGCTACTTCCATTGGTCGCTGCTGGATAACTGGGAGTTTACGCAAGGCTTTACCGAGCAGTTCGGGCTGGTGTATGTCGATCGCGCGACGCAAAAGCGCCTGGTCAAGGACTCAGCCCAGACGTATGCCGAGATCATCCGGACACGGGGCGCGGTACTTGGCTAGATAGAAGGCAGTTCCGCCGTGCGATGGTGGCAGCTGCTTCCGGAGCGGGAGTAAAATCGCGGCAAGCAGTGCCTTCCACAAAGCCGGGCGGCGTGCTCAGGCACTTTGCTTCTCGCTGCCCGCGGCACTCAGGCGCGGTCGGTGTGTGTTTGCCTGGACCGCGGCATCCGCAACGGCAGGGCGCTCCCGGCGCTCCGGCAAGGCATACCCAAGTGCGGCGAGCCTGTCCAGAAGCAGAGCGGGGCTGCCGATCCGGTCTCGGCGGTTTTCTGCCAACAGCAGTCCCAAAAGCTCGGCGATGGGCCGGTTTTGTTCCAGCGCCGGCGGCAGTTCATAGCCGCCGGCGCGCCGCTCTTCCAGTTCCTTCAGGTTCGCGGCGGCAAAGAGCGGCCGGCCGGTCAGCGTTTCCGCCAGGATTACTCCAAGCGAATACAAGTCGTCCCGAATGTCGGGTGGTTCCTTTCGCAGCTGCTCAGGACTGGCATAGCCGGGAGTTGCCCCGGTCCAGTGAGAGCTGCTTTCCTCCAGGACACCGGCAATCCTGCGAGAAAGCCCAAAATCCAGCAGGTGATACTGGCCAAGCGGGTCCAGACGCAGATTGCCTGGAGAAAGATCGCCGTGCAGCACGCCCCGGCTTTGCGCGAAATCAAGAGCACCGGCAATCTGTGCGGCCATCGTGAGGGCTTCATGCTGCGTGAAAGGTCCAATGCGGGTCAAAAGGTGATCCAGGTCCTCGCCTTCGATGTAGGACATCAGCATGTAAAGCAGCCCGTCAAACTGGTCAAGATCCAGCAGCGCAGGGATGCGCGGATGCCCGCTCAGCAAAGCCAGGTGCGCCGCCTCGCTGCGGAAGCACTGCCGCAGCGGGGCCTGCTCCGCCAGCAGCGGGTGCAGCACTTTCGCGACAAAGCTGCCGCCGTGCAGCCTGTGCCGGAGCAGAAAGATCGTCGAGGTACCGCCGATGGCGAGCGGCTGCCGCAGCTCCCATCGCGACCCGAGCCCGATGGCCAGCCGTGCGGCGATCTGCGGCAGGTCGGGTTGCGGAGCAGCCGCGTCCACGACAGCACCACGATGGGCTTCGTCCGGCTCCGGCGCGGGCACCTTTGCGGACGGGAGATTCAGCCGCAGTTCAATCATTGGCGACCCGGCTCCAGAGCCGCTGCCGCCGCGGGCCCGCAACGACCGGAGCGAGGAAGCCGTCCCGGTGCTCCACTCCCAACAGCGG
>CAXTSG010000157.1:0-7026 GCA_964246825.1 uncultured Acidobacteriaceae bacterium
GCCCGGGCCCTGCGCGCCGGCTCGCCCCAAACCGCGGTGTGGGCCGCGGAGCCGGCGGAGTCGCCCACCATGAGCACCGGGCACAAGGTGGGTTCGCATCGGATTCAAGGCATTTCCGACGAGTTTATCCCGGCGATCGTGCGCCTCGGCGAGCTGGACGGCATCCTCCAGGTTTCGGACGGCGACTCCATCCTGATGGCGCGCAAGCTGGCCTCGACGCTGGGGCTGGGGCTCGGCATTTCTTCAGGCTGCAATTTTCTGGCCGCGGTCATGGCGGCGGAGCGGCTTGCCTCGCGGGGCATGGCGGACCCTGTAACGGCAACCGTGTTCCCGGACGACAACAAGAAATATCTCAGCACCGCGCTGCTGGGCGAGGAGCCGGAGCGCCGGGGGCATCTGACGCCGGAGATCGAGCTGCTCGACCTTGACCTGCTGCCGCGGCCGAATCTCACGGCCGGCATGTAGCAAGGGTTCAGGTCGCTTTCGGAGCGTCCTCTTTCCAGGCTCGCCGCGCTTCCTCCGGCAGGTGGTAGCTTTCCCCTTCCGACGGAAAGCGCCGCCCGCGCACATCCCCGGCATACTCCTCGATCGCGGACCGCATGGGCGCGGCAAGGTCGGCATAGCGCCGTACAAACCTGGCGGCCGGGGAGAAGGTCAAGGTCAGCAGGTCGTGCAGCACCAGGATTTGCCCGTCGCAGTCCGGCCCGGCACCGATGCCGATGACCGGGATCCGAAGCAGGCGCGTGATGCGCGCGGCCACCTCGCGGGGAACCCCTTCCAAAACCAGCAGCGCCGCTCCGGCTTCTTGCATGGCCTGAGCGTCCTCCACCAGGGCTTCAGCGGCGGGCAGCGTGCGGGCCTGCACTTTGTAGCCGCCCATGCGGTGGACGCCCTGCGGCATCAGTCCCAGATGCGCCACGACCGGAATTTCCGCTTCGGTAAGGCGACGGGCCAGCGCGGGGCGCGTGCCCTCGATCTTGACCGCTTCCGCGCCCGCCTCCTTGAGGAAGCGCACGGCGTTGCGAACGGCTTCGGGCTCCTCGGCCTGGTAGGAGCCGAAAGGCATGTCGGCAACCAGCAGGGCGCGGCGCACGGCGCGGCGCACCGCGCGGGTGTGGTGCAGCATTTCTTCCACTGTCACCGGCAGGGTGGAATCATAGCCGAGCACGGTCATGCCGAGCGTGTCGCCGACCAGCAGGAGGTCAATCCCGGCCTCGTCCACGATGCGGGCCGTGGGATAGTCGTAGGCCGTCAACGCGGCGATCGGCGTCCCGGCGTGCTTGCGCGCGGCCAGTACGGGAAAAGTGACCTTGGCCTCAACAGGCTCGCGCGGAACAGAAAGGCTCATGGGCCGAACTTCCTCCATTGCTGAACAGATTGCATGTTTGCGGCAGGGGCCGATTAGGCTTTCTCGGCGGCCCGCACCATTTCGACCAAGACGGCGCGGGTTTCGCGGGGCGAGCGCACTTCCCTCAGGAAGCCGATGCGTACCCCCTTGACGCCCTCGCCCACGGTGAGCCGCAGGGTAAAGCCGAGCCGGTCGACCGAGGTCATGGCGGCGTCGGCTGCATCCATGCCTGCGTGCGTGCGCGCCAGTTGGAGCATGGCGTCCCGGTGGTCGGCGTTCATATGGGCAAGGATGCCGGCAGCGGCGGGCGCGAGCGGATCAGGCTCGGCCCGCGCGTAGTCCGCGGCATCCACCCAGCCCATGCTGCCGAAGCCGCCGACGTAGTACACATCTTCCGGTTGGAGTCGAAAGAAGTGGAAGTCGGAAAAATCGACCCAGTAGCTGCTGCCCGGGTGCCGTTGAAGATATTGCTCGCGGGCCGCGGGGAGGTCGGGCGCGGGCAGCGGCTCGGCAAGGCCGACAAGCGTGGCCCGCGCCGCTCCCAGGATGTCTCCTTCCGTACCGGCTTCCCCGGCAAACAGGCTGGCGCGGGGGTCGGCGCGAAGGTTCTGGGTGTGCATGGCCATGTTGCTGATGAGAAACAGCGGCCGCCCGGCCCGATCAAGCGCATACGGCATCAGCGAGCCGAAGGGAAAGCCGGGGCGCTTGCGTGAAAGGGAGGAAAGCGTGCCGGCGGTGCCGAGCGAAAACAGGGTGCGAACCCGTTCCGCATAGGAAGGCTCGGGCGGCCGGGGCCCGGCAGGGGCCGCGCCCGAGCCGTAGCCGTGCTGCCGGTCCGATGCTGCGGGTTCCTCAGAAGGCATAAAGCTATGGTAGCCCCATGCGCCCGCAAAGGGCTTTAAGCGATCTGCGCCAGAGGGGCGATGTGCTCGCGGCCGTGTACGGGGGCCAGGATGCGATCCAGCAGCAGTTCGCGCTCCCGCTCGCTGTGGACGAAGTCAATGGAGGAGGTATCGATCACGAGCAGGCTGCTGCTGGTGTAGCGCGAGAAGAAGTGGTCGTAGGCATCGCACACCTGCGCGATGTACGGCTCGCCGATTTCGCGCTCGGCCGGGAGGCCCTTGCGGCGGCGGCGCTCGGCCAGGATCGCCGGCTTTGCCTGGAGATACACGACCAGGTCCGGCCGCCACAGCTCGCGGTGGGCAGCCAGGAGCTCGCGATGCGCTTCTTTATAGATAGCCAGTTCCCTGTCGGACAGGTTCAGAAAAGCGAAAAGCTTGTCTTTCTCCAGCATATAATCCGCCACGGCCGACCCGGGAAGGCTTTCGGCCTCGTAAAGCTGGGCTACGCGCTCGCGAAGGAACCACATCTGCGCCGCAAAGCCCATGCCCGGCTCATCGGCGTAATACTTCGGCAAAAACGGGTTATTTTCCGGCTCCGCGATCAAGCGGGCACCTGTCCGCGCGGCCAGCAACCGGGCCAGCGTCGATTTGCCGACCCGCAGCGGCCCTTCCACGGCGATCCGCAAAGGCCGCTGCTGGCCCGCAACCTCCCGGGCGATGGGCTTCCGCGCCGGCGGAGGAGCGGCCTCAAGCTCCCCAACCGAAGGGACGGGAAACAGCGAAGGCATGGCGGACAGGAGGCGCTTCGAAGGACGCTTCGGCATGAGTACGCTCACTTCCTCTAACAAGATGCATGAAAGTCCATGCCGACCGATCCACAGGTTTCGGCATGCTGTGCAAAAGAACTAGGCGAATACTAAGCGAAGATTGCCCGGAAGAACAGCTTTCTTTTTCCCTCTCCTGAGGAAAAGCCGTCGCGGGGCGGGCAGGTACACTAGCTCGCATGGCATGGGGAGCGGAAGCAGCCGGAGGGGGCCTTGCCGCGGCGGCGGCCGTGGGTGCGTGGCAGCGCTCGCAGTGGTGCACCTCGCAAATTTGGGGCAAAACGCTGCTGGGCGGCCCGAACGGGCGCGAACTGGCCTTGACCTTTGACGACGGGCCGAACGACCGGTACACCCAAGAAGTCCTGGAAAAGCTGGACGAAGCGCGGGTCCAGGCGACCTTTTTCTTTGTCGGCAGCTATGCCAGGCAGCTGCCGTGGCTGGTGCGGCGGGTCGCCGAAAAAGGCCATGTGCTTGCGAACCATACCCTGTCGCACCGCAATCTCCTCCTAATGAGCAGCAAGCAGATACGGGCGGAGATTGCCGGATGCAGCATGGTTCTGGAGGACATTGCCGGCGTGAAGGTGCGCTACTTTCGCCCCCCATACGGGAAGCGCCGGCCGGCGGTGCTCCATGCGGCGCGCGAGCTTGGGCTCCAAACGGTAATGTGGAACAGCATGGGCTTCGACTGGCGCTCCGGACGGCCCCCGAAGCAGATTATGAAGGCCGTGGAGCGCGGCATCCGAAGCAACCGGAAGGCCGGCCGGGGGTCGACCATCCTGCTCCATGACGGCGGCCCGCGCGGGCCCGGTGCCGATCGGGGGCGCACGGTCGCCGCCCTGGGCTGGCTCTTGGAGAGGGGGCACGCGGCAAACTACCGCTTTGTGACGCTGGATGATTGGTGGGCGGCCGGCACCCCCTGATTACAATGGGAGGGAGGGCACATGGCACACACTGTTTTTTGCGCACGCTACAAGCAGGAGATGGAAGGGCTGGACGAGCCGCCCTTTGACAGCGACTTCGGGCACAAGATTTATAACAACGTGTCCCGCAAGGCATGGGGCGAGTGGGTGGAGCACCAAAAGATGCTCTTGAACGAGTACCGCCTACAGCCGTGGACGCCGCAGGCGCAGGAGTTCCTGGTGGAGCAGATGAACCAGTACTTCTTCGGGGAAGGCTCCGGGCTGCCGCAGGACTACGTTCCGCCCACAAAATAGGGCCCTGGTGTAAACTCATGCGTGAAGCCCCCTGTCGGGACGTGGCTCAGCCTGGTAGAGCACTCGCTTGGGGTGCGAGGGGTCGGCAGTTCAAATCTGCCCGTCCCGACCATCTGACGGCGCGGCTTCAACCTCTTCTCCCACCTAATCCGTTGCCGAGTCCGTGCTTGATAAAGGCCGCTCCGGCGGCAGCTGCCCGATCTTCTTCAAATAATTGGCGTAGGACCGGCCGGCATAGATACGGGCGGTACACTTGCGGCAGCGCACCGGGTACCGGAAAAGCAGAAGCTGAAAGCGGTCCTCGGGGCGTATTTTAGACAGCCGGAATTTGGTCGAGTAGCAGGTCGGGCAATGCAGTACAGGCTCGGGTTGGTCAGCCAAACAATGCTCTCCTGTAGAAATATAGCTGCCGCTTACGCCCGCTTTCCTCTTCCAAGACGGGATCGGGAGTCGCGGTGAAGCAAGGGGTTGGATGCCAAGCCCTGTCGCATTATTCTAATGCGTGAAACCCGGGACGGCATCGGGACGGCACGATTTCGGGCGGGCATTCCTTTGAGACGAGGAAGCCTCCTCCGGTTCCGGAGCGCGAGGCAACTTCCCTGCTTACTTCGGGTTGTTACAAGCGTCTCACTACTTTCAAGCCCGGCAGCCCCCTTGCCGGCAGGAGAAGCTGCCGATGTCCGCTGCTGACACCTATCGACTTCCGTCCGCTGCCCTTCCGGCCGCCCGCCCCCACGGCCGCACCCGCGCGGAGGCCGGCACGGCGGAAGCCCGGGCCGACGAGGCCAGCCGCGCCGCGGAGATGCTGCTGATTCGGGAAGCGCAGAGCGGCTCGCGCGCGGCCTTTGACGCGCTGGTACGCCAGTATGACGGCGCGGTGCTGCGTTTGGCGCTGCGGCTTACCGGATCCGAGCAGGACGCGCAGGACATCCACCAGGAAGCCTTTCTGAAGGCCTACCGCTACCTGCCCAACTTCCGCTTTGAATGCTCGTTTTACACCTGGATCTACCGGATCGCGACCAATCTTTGCCTGGACCACCTGCGCCGGCGCAAGTCGCGGCGGGAAGACCAGACCGTGGTGGTGGACGGGCAGGGCGAGGAAATGGACCTGCTGGGCAACATTTCCGACACCCGCGCCGCGGCCAACCCGGCGCGGGAGCTGGAGCGCAAGGTGCTGGGCGAGAAGATTCAGGAAGCGCTGGGGCGGCTGACCCCGCGCGAGCGCATGGTTTTTGAGCTGAAGCACTACCAGGGGCTGAAGCTGCGCGCCATCGGCGACATGCTGCAAACCACGGAAGAAACAGCTAAAAACACGCTTTTCCGGGCGACGCGCAAGCTGCGTCTCCATTTGGCCGAGGTTCATGGGTAAGGTACGGACAGCAAGAGCGCGCCAGCCGCGGCAAAGCGGCGGCGCAGCGGGTATCAGTTCTTTTTTGGAGAGCAAGTGTGAAGCAAGCCGAAACAGGCAACAGCATGACCTGCGACACGGCGCAGCGGGCAATCGCGCTTCTTGCGCTGTCTTGGCCGGAAGGTGAGCCGACCGACGCCCACGAGCCGGAAGGCACCGTTTTTTCTGAAAATCCCGCGCTGGCGGAGCACCTGCGAAGCTGCCGCGCCTGCCAGGCGGAGATGGCCGCGACCACTGCGTTTTTTCGCGCGCTGGCCCGGGAGCCGGGGCCGGAACCCTCGCCCACGCTACTGGCCCGGGCGCGCATGCAGCTGGATCAAACGCTTGACTCCTGCGAGCAGGCACCGTTTTGGACGCGGATGGGGCAGCAGATTGCCTTTACCGCCGGACGGCTGCGGGCGGCACCGGCGCTTTCCTCGGCCTTGCTCGGCCTGGGGCTGCTGGCCGGGGGCCTGGGCGGCTACCGCGCCGGGCATGCCGCGCACCAGGCCGACCAAACAGCGCTTCTGCTCGCGCCGGCCGAGCCGGAAAGCCCGTCCGTCATCGCGGATGTCAGCGCCGTGAGCCGCGACCCCGGCACCGGCTTGGTGGAAATCCATTACGATCGCCTCCTGCCCGACACCCTGACCGCCCCGGCGGAAGACCCTTCCATTCGTGAACTGCTGATGGCCGGCACCGAGAATGGCGTCAGCCCGGAGGTGCGCGACATCTCTGTCCACCTGCTTTCCGGCGGCTGCCCGGCGGGCGCGACCTGCGATGCCGCCCCGGTGCGCGATGCCCTGCTCAACGCGCTTCAAACCGAGAAAACAGCGGAGGTGCGGCGCGAAGCCCTGGCCGGCCTCCAGCCCTTTATCGCGGAAGACACCGCGGTTCGGGACGCCGTGCTGGGGGTGCTGATCAACGACGGCAGCGCGGCTGTGCGGATCGAGGCCGTGCGCCTCCTCCAGTCAGTCGATGTGGACTCCAGCGTGCGGCAGGCGCTCCATACCGTTTCCCTGCGCGACGGCGACCCGCGCATCCGCTCCGCTTCCCTGGAAGCGCTGCGCGCCGTGCCGCAGGTGCAATAGTTCAGGCGGCTGTGGGCGGCCGGGGGTTTTTGCGGTCGATTCCCGCCTTGCCGCACTTTTCCATGCTGAAGAGCCTCCCTATCTTCGCGCCTCACCTTTTCGGCCGCGCCGCATCGCTGCTTCCGCGCCGGGCTTCAGCCGTGCTGGGGCTGGGGGCCCTGCTGTGCTGCCCGGCTTTGGCCTCGCCGCGCCCCGCGCCGCCGCAGGACGGGGAACGCCCGCCGCTGCCCATGCGCGGCATGCAGCGCCCCGGCTACCTGGGCGTGAGCCTGCGCGACCTGGATGCGGGTGAGGCTTCGCGGCTTGGCACCTCCGGCGTGATG
>CAXTSG010000158.1:0-7018 GCA_964246825.1 uncultured Acidobacteriaceae bacterium
CCTTAACCGAGAATCTCCAGTTATGACTGGCTGAGAAATCGGGGGCAGGTCAGGTCTTACCCTACATCCGAGATTGCTCGGAAAAGGTGTACCGCTTTTTCCGTCGCCTTACCCGGAACTTGAACCTCAACTTACACACTGCTAGCGATATTCAACCGGACTCATCCAGCTTTTCTACTCAGTAAAGCGCTAAATAGGTATCAGCGAAACCGGTCATACCGCGCAAACACGTCCGCGAGATCGAGATAAATCCCGGTTCCTTCCACCGTGAACCGCGAGGTTTCCATCAGTCCGGCGGCAGCGGCGACCCACCCTTGTCGTGTTTTCGGATTTATTATCCAGATATTCAGCACGCCCATGTCGCGGTAATCGCAAATCTTTTCCAATAAGTCCGAGAACGTTTCTGAGGGAGATAGGGTTTCTACCACAATCAATGGCGGTTTTGTCAGCGTCTCAGGCCAGGCACCCGCCGCGTCGACGACAATATCAGGGAGGCGCACTCGATTAACAGTCACCCTGGTTCGAACCTCCACCGCGGACAGGACGCCCCATTGCTCGGCATGACGTTCAAACCATGCTCCGATGATGATTTGCAGACGTCCGTGGATGGACATCACCACGGGCCTCTCCCTTAATTCTCCATCGATAAACTCAACATCCGGGTCCGGTACCGGCCCGTTCAGGTATTGCTCAATCGTGATGGTGCGCGTTGCAATCGCTGCCATAACATTCCTGCCCTCTGCTTGAGCAAAGTATAAGTTCACATCAGCGAGGCTTCACGCTGGAGCCGCGAACGCCTCCCGCAGCCGCTTCCACGTCACTTCCAGCGACTCCGGCAGTGTCCGCGTTTCGCCCAGCGTCGTTAGAAAGCTGGTATCCCCCACCCATCGCGGCACGGCGTGCAGGTGCAGATGCCCGGCCACGCCCGCGCCGGCCGCCGCGCCCAGGTTCAGCCCCAGGTTGTAGCCGTCCGGACGGTAGGTCGCCCCGAGCGCCCGCTCCGCCCGCTGCCCCCAGCGCATCAGCTCATCGGCGGTTTCGGCCGGCAGCCCGGCCAGCGAGGCCCCGTGCGCATACGGCACCGCCATCAGGTGCCCGGAGTTGTAAGGGAACCGATTGAGGCACACAAACACCTGCTCGCCCCGTGCCACCAGCAGCGAAGCCCGCTCGGCCTCGTCCCGCGGCATCCCGCGGCCGATTGCGTCGTTGGTCGCCGCCAGGAGGTTGCAGAACACGCAGTCAAAATCGCCTTCCCACGCCCGCAGCTCCGGCGGAACCCCTTTGCGCGCCTCCTGACCGGGCGAGCCTGTGATGTAGCCGTAGCGCCAGGGCGTCCAAAGGTGCTCCATGGCGGGAGTGTACCTTGCGCGGAGACGCTTTATACTGGAACAAATGCCGTCCGCCTCCACCCTCCACCGTCTTCTTGAGCAGCGCTTCGGGTTTCGCGCCTTCCGCGCGAACCAGGAAGCGGTGTGCCGGGCCGCGGTTGAAGGGCGCGACGTGCTGCTTGTTATGCCGACCGGCGCGGGAAAGTCGCTCTGCTATCAGCTGCCGGCGCTGGCCCGCGGCGGCCCGGCGCTGGTGATTTCGCCGCTGATCGCGCTGATGGACGACCAGGCCGCGAAGCTTTCCGCGCTCGGCCTGAACGTGGCGCGCATCCACTCCGGGCTGCCGCGCGAGGCCGCCCGCGAAGCCTGCCGCGCCTATCTGAACGGCACCCTGGAGTTTTTGTTTATCGCTCCCGAGCGCCTCCGCGTCCCCGGCTTTCCGGAAATGCTTGCCAAGCGCAAGCCCGGCCTCATTGCCATCGACGAAGCCCACTGCATCTCGCAGTGGGGCCATGATTTTCGCCCCGACTACCGGCTGCTCGGCCAGTACCTGCGCCAGCTGCGGCCTTCGCCGGTGATCGCGCTGACCGCGACGGCCACCACGCAGGTGCAGGCTGATATTGTGGCCCAGCTCGGACTCGGCCACGGCGAGGAGCCGGCTGTTTTTATTCATGGCTTTCGCCGCGACAACCTGGCAATTGAGGTTGTCGAGGTTTCCAAGCCCAAGCGCGCTGCTTTTGCCGCCAAGCTGCTCGCCGAGCCCGGCGCGCGCCCCGCCATTGTGTACGCGCCCACCCGCAAAGAGGCCGAGATGCTGGCCGCGGAGCTTGGCCGCAGCTTCCGCGCCGCCCCTTACCATGCCGGGCTGGAGCCCGACCACCGCGACCGCGTCCAGCGCGCTTTTCTTGCGGGCGATCTGGAAGTGGTTGTCGCCACCATCGCCTTCGGCATGGGCATCGACAAGGCCGATGTCCGCACGGTGCTCCACGTCGCCCTGCCCGCCACGCTGGAAGGCTACTACCAGGAAATTGGCCGCGCCGGCCGCGACGGCCTGCCTTCGCGCACGGTGCTGATGCACTCCTTCGCCGACCGAAAGCAGCACGACTTTTTCTTTGAGCGCGACTACCCGCCGGTCGAGCGGCTGGATGCCATCTTCGGTGTGCTGACCGAGGACCCGCGGCACCGCGAAGAGCTCCCGGACCTGCTGAAGAAGCGGAAGGTTCGGCTGGAGCCGGAAGAGCTCGACAAGGCGCTTGAAAAACTGCTCATTCACGGCGGTGCCGTGCTCGATTATGAGGGTTTTGTCACCCGCGGCCGCGAAGGCTGGCGCGCGCCCTATCTGGCGCAAAGCACGCATCGCGGCTCGCAGATGGAGCGCGTGGTGCGCTTTGCCGAGTCGGGCGAGTGCCGCATGGTGCAGCTTGTGCGCCACTTCGGCGATACGGAGGACGACCGCAACGGCTGCGGCCTATGCGACAGCTGCGCCCCCGATGCCTCGCGCACCCAAACCACGCGTTCGCTGGACGATGGGGAGCGCCGCCTGGCCCATGCGGTGGTTGCCGCCCTCGGCGGGTCCGGCTACGGAGGAGGGTCCAAGTCCACCGGCAAGCTCCACTCGGAACTGTGCGCGAAAAACGGCCTCACGCGCGACAGCTTTGAGGATCTGCTTGCCGCGCTCGCGTCCGCCGGCTTCGTGCGCCTCGACGATGCCAGTTTTGAAAAGGACGGCCGTACCATTCCATACCGCAAGGCCTCGCTTACCCACGAGGGCGCGACGTTTTCGGACCGCGACGCTGATACTGTTTCCATCCGCACGCTCAATGCTTCCGCCGCGAGCGAACCTGCCGGAAAGCGCCCCCGCAGGGCCGCGCCGGCCCGCGATGCCCGCCCGGAACTCTCCGGCAGGGCTGCCGCCCTGGAGGAAAAGCTGCGCGCCTGGCGCAAGGGAGAAGCGCAAAAGCTGGGTCAGCCCGCTTTTTGCGTGTTTGCCGACCGCACCCTCCAGGCGATCGCCGAAGAGTGCCCCGGTTCCGAGGACGATCTGCGCGCTATTGCCGGCCTCGGCCCTGCCAAGGTTGCAAAGTTTGGAGAGGACATTCTCCGCGTCTGCGCCGGCATGTAGGAGCAGAGTGCTTTTTCATCCGACTCATGCGTCCTTGTGAATGTCACGTTATAGCGGAGGCATCTTCGTTGACACCCTCACCCCGCCACCCTATAGTTTTCTAGTGGGCTTTATTGCCTGCATCACGGGCTTTTGCTTGTATCGCCCGCACGCCGCGTCTTCTAAATTTCGGTACGGTCTTTCAGCTTGAGCCGCTTTCCGGCGACTTCTGCTTAGGCACGACAGGAAGCAGCGTTGCGGCGATTTCAGCATCCGTCCGGTACCGGACTGTATCCAATGTTTAGCGAAATCTCTTGCTCAGCAGGGTCCGGCACAGGATGCGCAGCGGCTTTCCCGCTGCACTACTTGATCGACCCCCGGATCGTACTCGCATGGCCGACGCCCCATATCCCACTTACTCCGAGAGCACTCCTCTGAACACCGTCGATACCCCTACCCTTGATACCCCCGCGACCGAGCAGGACGCTCCGTCAACCGAACTCACCCAGAACACCGCCCCGGCACAGGCCGCCGCGACCGCCCCGGCGGCGCACGACGTCGATTCCGAGGACTTTAACGACTTTGCCGCCGCGCTGGAAAGCTTTGACCGTGAGCAGGCCGCCGAAGCCGCGGCCCTGCAGTTTGACGACAACATCGTCACCGGCACCGTGATCAAGCTTACCGACAAGGAAGTGGTCGTCGATGTCGGCCTCAAGAGCGAGGGCCGTATTCCGCTGGAGCAGGTAACGGACGCGAACGGCGTTTCCAAGCTCAACCCCGGCGACACGGTCGATGTCGTTGTGGAGCGCGAGGAGGCCGAGGGCGGCTATCTGCTTTCCTATGAGAAAGCGCAGCGCCACAAGGTTTGGGACGTGATTGAAAAAGCGGCCGCCGACAAGACTCCGGTCACCGGTACGGTTCTAGGCCGCGTTAAGGGCGGCGTTACGGTAGATGTCGGCATCAAGGCGTTTTTGCCGGGTTCGCAGCTTGAAATTCGCCCGGTCCGCAATCTCGACGCCTACATCGGCACAGAGATTCAGGTCCGCATCATCAAGCTCAACAAGAAGCGCGGCAATGTCGTCGTATCCCGCAAGGAGCTGCTGGAGGAAGAGCAGACCTCTAAGCGCACTGAAACGCTGGAGCACCTGGAAGAAGGTTCCATCCTGACCGGCGTGGTGAAAAATCTCACCGATTACGGTGCCTTTGTCGATATGGGCGGCATTGACGGCCTGCTCCATATCACCGATATGAGCTGGGGCCGGCTGACGCATCCGCGCGACCTGGTCAACGTCGGCGATGAGATTCAGGTCAAAGTGTTGAAGTTCGACAAGGACAAGCAGCGCGTTTCGCTCGGCTTTAAGCAGCTTACCCCTGACCCCTGGCTGGATGCCGTGGAGCGCTACCCAGTCGGCGCGCGCGTGCGCGGCCGCGTGCTTTCCGTGACCGACTATGGCGCGTTTGTGGAGCTGGAGCAGGGGATTGAGGGTCTGGTCCACGTTTCGGAAATGACTTGGTCCAAGCGCATGAAACATCCCTCAAAGATGCTGAAGCCCGGCGATGAGGCGGAAACCCTGGTCATTAGCGTGAACCCCGGCGACCGCCGCATCTCGCTCGGCATGAAGCAGCTTTTGGAGAACCCGTGGGAGAACCTCTCCGACCGTTACCCGACCGGGGCTGTTGTTGAGGGCCGCGTCCGCAATTTGACCGATTTCGGCGCATTTATCGAGATCGAGGACGGCATCGACGGTCTTGTTCACGTCTCGAACCTGAGCTGGACCAAGCGCGTCAAGCATCCGTCCGAGGTGCTGAAGAAGGGCGAAAAGCTTCGCGCTGTCGTACTCGGCGTTGAGCCGGAAAACCGCCGCCTTTCACTCGGCATCAAGCAGCTGGAGCCCGATGTGTGGGAGACCTTCTTTGCCCAGCACCGCGCGGGCGATGTGGTCCACGGCAAGGTGCTGCGTACCGCGCAGTTCGGCGCTTTTGTGGAGATTGCCGAAGGGGTCGAGGGCTTGTGCCACGTTTCCGAGGCGACCGACTCGACCGGCAGCCCGGTCGCTCTGGAAGCCGGACAGGAGCATGAGTTCAAAATCATCAAGATGAACCAGGAAGAGAAAAAAGTCGGCCTCAGCCTCCGTGCCATCGGCGACGAAGGCAGCCGTGCCGATGTGGAAGCCTACAAGGCTCCCGTCTCCTCCTCCACTACAACCCTGGGCGACCTGATGAACTTCAGGAAGCGCCAGTAAGCTTGGATTGTTATGGCTGAAAGCGCCGCCCGCGAGGGCGACGCTTTCGCTTGCATCGTTGAACACGTTCTTCAAGCCTTCATGCAGTCCAGCCTTACTTTCCCACCTTGAAATCCACCGTCACGTTCAGCTTGGTGTCGAACGAGCTGATCAGCTTTTCCTTGCTTTTCTGCCCTCCATACTCCGCCCAAACGCGATAGTCCGTGTCCGCCGGCAGCTGCCCGAAGCGGTAACCGCCATCCGCGACGGCGATATAGGTTTTCACCGCGTTCGTTTTCTGGTCCTGTAGGTAGACGACCGCGCCCGGCAGGGGGGCGGCGCTGCCGTTCAGCACCTTTCCCTGCACGACCTTGGCGGCCGTTTGCGCCAGGGCCGCCGGGCACAGACGCAGCCCCGATCCCGCACCGGCCGGCAGCAGCATCCACGCCAAAGCCAGCACGGACACCCTCCGTCGTTCCTGCTGACTGCTTCCTGCTTGTCTCACTATTCCTCTTCGTCGGCCGCGACCTCCGGCTCGTCCTCGTCGATTTCTTCATCCACCCGGGCCAGTTCCAGGGGTTCGGTTGCGACCACCTCATATTCGGTGCCGCACTCGTCGCATGTTACCGCATCGCCTTCCTCTATATCTTCCGTGTCGATGTCGAGGGCGTTGTCGCATTCGGGGCAAAGCATTTGGGGAGTCCTCCTGGAGTTGGAAACGCGGTTTGTGGGTAGCCTCAGCGCCTGCCGCACACGCTTTTGTGCGCTGCCGCGCCTAAAAAGAACGTCTCGGCGGCGCCTACAAACTTTGCGTTCCAGCGTAGAGATGCAAGGATGGTGCGAAGGAGAACCCCGATGCAGAAAACTTCCGGCTTCTTTCGTCACAAGCTGTTCCGCTTCCTGCCGCTTGCCGGGTTTCTGATGGCTTTTGCAGCCCCCGCGCCCGCTTTCTGTGACGGCGAAACCCACGATCTGGATGCCGCGGGCGCTCGCATCGCCCTGCTGCCGGCCGATCCTCGGATACAGGCCGCGCTCCGCACCATTTCTCCGGCCGCGGTACGCGCGGATATTGCCGCGCTGGTTGCCTTCCGCAATCGCTCCACGCTTTCCAGCATGACGCCCAATCTCCCGCCGGGTACTGGCGTTACCGCCGCGGCTGACTGGGTCTTCGCCCAGTACACGCAGATCAGCCAAGGCTGCGGCGGTACGCTTGAGGTCCGCCGCGATACTTTCCTGGAACAGCCGATGTCGCGGATCCCGATTCCGACTATGATCACCAACATCTATGCCGTGCTTCTGGGCTCCGACCCGGCCCAGGCAAACCGCGCCGTGCTTGTCTCTGGCCACTATGACTCGCGCAACACCAC
>CAXTSG010000159.1:0-6737 GCA_964246825.1 uncultured Acidobacteriaceae bacterium
CGGTGGCGGCGCCGGTAAGGGTGCGCTGCTGGGCATCCTGCTGGACGGGGTCGCTGGAAAGCTCGCGGGAGAGCCCTTCCATACTGGTAAGGGCCTGGCCGAGGGCGCTGGAAGCGGGCACATGGGTGCGGTCGAGCTTGGCGCGAATGTTGGGGGCGTGGCTCGGAAGCTCATTGACGACGCGGAGCAGCTGGCCGGCAACCAGCCAAAGCGTGCCGCACACAAGCGCGGTAGCGGCTGCCAGCACGAGCAGGGCCGCGGGGGTGCGGCTGAACCGGAGCCGCTCCAACCGGGACACAAGCGGGGTCAGGAGGAAGTTGAGGGTCAGCGCGAGGGCAAGCGGCACCAGCAGGGGGCGGCCGAAGTAGAAGACAGCGAGCAGCAGAGTCAGCAGCAGGAGCGGCTCGCGCGTGAGCAGGCTGCCGGGGCCGAAAGGCCGAGTGCGGCGGTCGAGCGGGTTGGGTGTGCGAGGCATCCGGTGTGGTAGATGCGGGACGGGCGGCGGCTGACTGCGGATGAAGGCAGAGGAGGCGCACTTTGGTGCCTACACTGCGGCCCTCTTACTGGACCGCAATCAAACAATTTGTGTTAAGTTGCCCGCGCTTGGAGGCTTTCCTGCAATAGTTCGTGCGAATTCTAAATGAAACCAGCATGGCAGAATTTTGAAGGTATATGTATGTAGCCCTCTGACATAAAATCCTATCCGGACGTAGTATCCCACTCTTCCAAGCTTCGGGAATGGGTGGCCGGACCTGCGGTAGTGCATATGTCACTCCGCCGAATTTCTTGAAGTCAGCAGGACAACAGGAACGAGAGCGAAATACAAATTAAGCTATTCTGCACAGGGTGGATCAAGTAGCGGCTTGGTAGAAGCCGACTAGGGCTTCGACCACCAGCTACGCAGGGCGAGGCTGAGGAGGGTTTCCGCCGCGGGCAGCAGGGTTGCGCCGAGCAGGAGCATGACCGGGCGGAAAGGAGTGCCGGTAGCCGAAGCTCGTAGTATTTCAAAGAGGGCGGCAGTTGATATGCCGGCAGCGATCCAGTAGATAAGGGCTGTTTCGGTGGAAAGGGAGCGCGCCGGAGCCCGGTTTAGTGGTAAAGACGATAGCTGCCAGCCCCGCGAGAAGCAGCGGGGTCAGAACGAGGAAAAGACCCTTTGGCATGTAGCCGTTGGGGCTTCCATCAAGGCCGAAGTGAACAGGAACGGCACTTGGGAGACGCGCAAAGGAGACGGCGAGGAAGACTGTGAAGGAAAGAGCAGCGGCCAATGGGAGGATGGAGGCCGTCCAGTACCAACGTTCCAGTATGGCATTCATAGTTTTACCCTACGCTACCGAGATAAGTATAGGAGCAGTCGGCCATGGAAAGCAAAAGCGCTGAGGCACTTGGGATTCAGGGCTTCCGGCTTAAACTGATGTATTGTGCATGATGCATGCGGCATAAGCTGTTCGCGTCAGCTATCGTATTGCCATGCTCGCATCCGCCATAGATTCTGCTCAGGCTTTCCTATCGAATCCGCCGTGTGCCGGCTTCTGTTCGGCAGATGGATGCCGGCCTACTCCGTTGAGAAGCATGATTAGAAAAACTTTGGCATGCGCCTTGGCTTTCCTTAGTGCGACAAGCTGCCCGGCGCAGGCTGCTGGTTCTAACGATTTTAAAAATGCGATACATGGTTCACAGGTTCGATTGCATCCGGCTCTTATGCCCGATGAAGGCGAGGATCAGAGTGCAGTAACTGAGCCACCGTCTCTTCCCGCTGTGAGCGTCAGCGAAAGTATGGCTGCCTTGGCCAGTGCCGCTCCGCAGAGCAGCCCCGCAGGAACGCAAACAAAGGCGGTCAAGCACAATCATCTCCTGCGAGATGCAATTATTATTTTCGGTCTTGGAGCAGTTTTATATCTTGTTCTGGGGCTTGCGTCCAAATAACGTGAAGATATGAATGAAATCTATTTCTGTACACGATAGTAAGAGGAGTATTCGGAGAGAGTATGACGCGCATCGGACTTCTTTTCGTAGCAGGTTTTTGCTGGATCGCGCTGGGCGGTTGTGGAGGTCAGCTTCGTACGCCGGAGAAGTCGGCAGCGGCCGCTTGCGGAGACGCATAAATCCCGGGAACCTTGCACGACTCCCTGACAGGCCGGCCGGTCTCGGGCGGGCTGGTACTGCTTGAGTCAGGCGGCGCGGCCAGTGCAGCGCATATTTCTCAGTTCGCGGTAGGGGGGCAGGCTGCGTCCGGGGCGGACGGCAGCTTTCAGCTTTGCGCGTCCGCGGTGCCGAGCCCTTCCGTGGTTGTGGCTGAGGCGCTGGATGCTTCCGGGTCGGCATACCCGGCCTATGTGGCCCCGGTGAGCGGGTCCGTAGCGCTTGGCGTGATCGCCATGGGCGGCTGCGTCATTACCTGCGGGCTTCCCGGGCAGCGGCAGAGCTCGGCGCCGGTGACGATCGCGGGAACGGTGACGACCGACCCTGTCACAGAGACGGGGTCTGTGACGGCGCTGGATGCGGTGGAAGCGTTGGATGGCTCGAAGGGGGTATGGGTTCTGGCAATGGGTGGTTTACCGGCCAACCCGGAAGGGCAGGCGACATTTACGACCGCATCCGGGGGCTGCGGCGGAACAGGCTTTTGCGCGCCGTTCCGGTTCGTGCTGCCGTCGCAGAAGCCGGTGGTGACTTACCTAGGTAAGGCGATGCAGGGGACGGGTGCGCCGGTATATGCGGTGGCGGCGACCCTCCAGACGGGTTCGGCCTGCGTGCCAGCCACGGTGGAAACAAGTTTTGAGGCCGACGGCGGCACACCGCTTACCGGTGTGCCGGGCGCGACCGTGACGGCGGCCCCGCTGCAATTTCTTCAGTGCCGATGAGCCGCGGCAGCCTGCACCGTGAAGGTTCGCAGCGGCGGTGTTAGTCGCAGCGGCCGCCTGCTTCGCAGTAGCGATTGGCATCCGGCAGGTAGCGGGTCCAGTCGGCGGCGATGCCGCGCTGGGCTTCGGCAAGCGGCATCCTCCCGGCGCGGACTTCATCGGCGAGGTAGTTTTCCACGCGATCCTTGATCTTGAAGTAGCGTTCCTTAAGCGCCGTCTCTGAGGGGCCGCACTCGGGCCAGATGTTGCCCATGCCATCGGCTCCTCCCAACTCAAGCGGCACCAGGTGATCGAGCTCGCACACCTGGTTTTCGCCCTCATTGTGCCGGGGCTGGGCGATGCCGTACCAGGCGTAGGCTGCATGTTTCTGGGCTTCGTCGACCTGGCAGTTGCGGGTGCAGCGCGTCCGCCATCGCGGGTCGCGCAGCACCTGCTCCGTGACGGAAGTATTGATGCCGCCCGGGGTGCAGCGGGCGTCAGGCAAGGGGTAGGAGCCCGGACGGGTCAGGCTTGTGCAGGCGCCGCTTTCCGGTTCCTGCCACTGGGCCAAATATTCGGACGTGCAGGTAAGGCTGAGTCCGTCGCACGAAGGCTCCTCCTCTGCGCCCTGCCTGGGCGCGCGGCTGTACTCGCGAGGCCGGCGCTCGTACTCGCGTCCGCGCTCGGCTCGCTCCCCCGAAAACCGTTCAGTGTTGCGCTGCCGGGGAGCGGGCCGATGCTGCGACTGCCAAAGCTGGAAAGCGATCCAAGCGAGCACAATGAGGATAAGGACGGCGGTGGAAGAAGAGCGAGTGCGCATAGAGCAAGGCTACGCCTGAACGGTTTTGGAATCGGAAAGGAACGGTTCGCACCGCATTCCTAAAAGGAGATGCGGTGCGAACAGCCGGGTTTCTCAGGAAGCGGCGTACTGCATGTTTTTAAGGTCGGTCAGAAGGTCGGGGCCGGAGGGCGTCCAGCCGAGGCGCTCGCGGGTAAGGATGCCGGAGGCGGGCATATCCATGCCGGCGAACATAGCGAGCCAGCCGAAGTGGGCCGGGGCCTGCTCGGGGGCGAGCCCGGCGGCCGGGATCTTGAGCCCCTGCGCGATAACCTCCGCAATCGAGCGGAGCGGAACGCCTTCTTCGGCGACGGCGTTGTAGCGCTGCCCTGCTTTTCCTTTTTCGAGCGCGAGGCGGTACAGGCGGGCCGTGTCGGAAATATGCGCGGCGGGCCAGCGGCCTTTCCCTTCGCCGATGTAGGCGGCCGTGCCTTTTTCCCGCGCGAGTTCGATGTAGGGCGTGATGAGGCCCTGCTTCTCCGTGTTGTGGATCTGCGGGAGGCGCACGATGCGGATGTCGAGGCCGCGCTCGGAAAGCGGGGCGGCGGCCTGCTCGGAGGCGATGCGGGGATTGCGATGCCCGAGGTCCAGGACGTCCTCGGAGGCGGGCACGCCGGGCGCGGTGCTGCCCATGCCGGTGGCGGAGGTGATGAGAAACGGGCGGGAGGCGGTGAGCGCGGAGCCGATGGCCTCAATAGCGCTGCGGTCTTTTTCGCAGTTGGCGGCGAAGTTGGCGAAGTTGTGGTCGAAGGCGAGATGGATGACGGCGTCGGCCTCTGCCGCGCCCCGGCGAAGACTTTCCGTGTCTTCGAGTGTGCCGCGGTGGACCTCGGCCCCGACGGCACGGAGCGATTGGGCACCCGCGTCGGACCGGGTAAGGCCGAGCACGCGGTGGCCGGCCTGCAGGAGTTCGGGGACAAGGGCAGTGCCGATGAAGCCGGTGGCACCGGTGACGAAGACGCGCATGGAGGTTCTCCTTTGAGGGGGGCAAGCAAGAGCCCGTCCCGCGGCTTCCTAGATGGGCGACACGGCAGGGACGATTCACGCGAATCGTTCCTGCTGCCGGAGATTCGGCGGCGGTCCCGGCTCCGGGCGGCCGGTTTCGTACAATGGCGCTTGAGTCCCGCGCTTCCCCTGAGGTTTTGTGCCTGAATCCGTTGTGTCTTTGCTCCCTGCCGAACCTTTGAAACCGCGCGTGCTTTCAGGCATGCGCCCGACGGGCAAGCTGCACCTGGGCAACTATGTGGGTGCCTTGAAGAATTGGGTGGGTTTGCAGGAGCGGTATGAGTGCTTTTTCTTTATCGCGGATGTGCATGCGCTGACGACGGATTACGCGGACCCGAGGCGTCTCAAGAATTTCGTTTCGGAAATGGCCGTGGATTGGCTTGCGGCCGGACTTGACCCGAAGAAATGCACGATTTTTGTGCAAAGCGAGGTGTTGCAGCATGCGGAACTGCACCTGCTGCTCTCTATGCTGACGCCGCTGAGCTGGCTGGAGCGGGTGCCGACTTATAAAGATCAGATAGATAATTTAAAGGAAAAGGACTTAGCTACTTATGGATTTTTAGGGTATCCGCTGCTGCAATCGGCCGATATCCTGCTGTACGGAGCGCCGGGCGCGTCGCTGCATGTGCCGGTGGGCGCGGACCAGGTGGCGCATGTGGAGATTACGCGCGAGATCGCGCGGAGGTTTGAGCATCTGCGCCTTACTTGGGAGATGTCGGAAAGGGCGGGAGAAAATGGGCAGGCTGAAGGATTTCTTCATCAGCCGCCGCTAGAACCTATCTTGCTTGAGCCGCAAGCGCTGCTGACGCCCACCCCGAAGCTGCCGGGTACTGATGGGCGCAAGATGTCAAAAAGCTACGGCAACACGATCCTGCTGTCGGACCCGGAGCCGGAAATCCGGCGCAAGCTGAAGCCGATGGTGACGGACCCGGCGCGGGTGCGGCGCTCGGACCCGGGCGACCCCGAGAAGTGCCCCGTGGGCGATCTCCACAAGGTTTTCTCATCGGCAGAGACGCTGGCCGATGTGTATGCGGGCTGCACCACGGCGGGAATCGGCTGCATTGAGTGCAAAGGCTGGCTGGCGGACGCGGTGGTGCGGGAGCTCCAGCCGATGGCGGAAAAGCGAGCAGTCTACGAAGCTGATCCGTCTCAGGTCGCTGAGATTTTAGCAGCGGGCAACCAGCGTGCGGCCGCGGCCGCGGAGCGGACCATGGGCAGGGTACGCCGGGCAATGGGGCTTCGGCCGGCGTGAGCGACAAAGGAGAAAACAGCCAAGCGCCGCTTGCTCTAAGCGAAGTCCGGAGCGAAGCCGGACCGGTCACCGGACCGGTCACCGGACCTGACCTGAGCGTTGAAAGCTCGGGAAGAGCGGCCATGCGGGAGGCACCCGCCCGCCCGCGTGAGCCGGACAGTGCGTTTCCGTTTTCCGTCACGGTCGGGCGGGTGTATGACGGGCCGCTGGACCTTCTGCTGGACCTGATCCGCAGGCAGGACATCAACATCCTGGACATTCCGATCGCGCGGATTACGGCGCAGTTCCTGCTTTATGTCGAGCGGCTGAAGGGAGCCGATGTCGACAACGCGGGCGAGTTTATCTACACGGCGGCGCTGCTGATCCAGATCAAAAGCCGCATGCTGCTGCCGCGAGCCGCGGCCATGGGCGAGGCCGAAGCGGCGGACGACCCGCGCGCGGAGCTGGTGGAGCGGCTGCTGGAGCACGAGCGCTACAAGCAGGCCGCGCAGATGCTGCTGCACCGGCAGCGGGTGGAAGCGGCGACCTGGACGCGTCCGCTGCCCGTGGAGGCAGCAGGGCTGGAGCAAGCGCCGGAGCGGGAAATCGCGGCGGACGTACCGGACCTGGTGGAAGCGTTCCGCAGCGTGCTGGACCGGCTGAGGAGCCGCCCGGTGCTGGACGTGGAAGAGGACGCGGTCACGGTGGGGCAGATGATCGACTACCTGCGAAGGCGCATGCTGCCGGAGGACGGGCCCGTGGCGCTGTCGGCGCTGCTGAAGCATCTGCGCTCGGAGCGGGCGCTGGTGACCATGTTTCTGGC
>CAXTSG010000159.1:6747-7000 GCA_964246825.1 uncultured Acidobacteriaceae bacterium
AGGACCGGAACTTCGCGGAAATCCTTGTCAAAAAGCATCAGCGATTCGAGGCGCTGGCTGAAAGGGGTTAGCCGTTCCGGGAGGATGAGGGCGGGCTTCGGACAGAGTGCAGGTTCCGCTGGAAAAGCTGCCCGCCGGCGCAGGTTGGACATGCGGATTTACGCAATATTCATCTTGAACAGAGCTGAATTGATGCAAAAGGATGCGGGCGGTTGGTAGGGTCGAGATGGGCCTGCATGTTCCGGAATCTGAG
>CAXTSG010000160.1:0-5435 GCA_964246825.1 uncultured Acidobacteriaceae bacterium
GCCCGCGACGCGCAGCCTCCGCTTAATGCGGTTGCGCAGCACCGCGGGGCCCAGCGCGCGCGGCACGGTGATGCCGAAGCGGGCGCTCCGGCCCGCCGGGCTTTCACCGCCCGCGCGATAAAAAAAGCTGAAGGATTTGCTGTGGTGCTTGCGGCTCGCGCCGTACACAAGTCCGTAGTCGGCGTGCCTGCGAAGCCGAAGGGCTTGAAACGGGGTCGGCAAGGGGCTTGTGTCCACGCGCGGGGGCAGAGCTAGTCGCGGTAGCCCGCGGAAACGGCAATCTTGTGGCGGCCCTTGGCGCGGCGGCGCGACAGGACGGCAGCCCCGCTCTTAGTCTTCATGCGGGTGCGAAAGCCGTGAGTCTTGGAACGGTGACGGCGGTTCGGCTGGAAAGTACGCTTCGGCATGGCTGTTTTCTCCTCTGGTCCCTGCCCGAATCGGCAGAGGTGCCGGGGCGAACCCTAAGTATATCGCAGCCCGCTTTCCTCTAACAGAGAGCGGAAGCGGAATCCGCCTCTCCCCCGCCGCTGACAAGCCCGCATGCTACGCCATTCCGCGGCTTGCCGCCGCAGAAAATAAGTACCGCATTACCTTTGTGCAGTGCTTCTTTCGCGACCCCGCGGACCGCTTCACCATGGACGGTGCAACTGTCCGAACAGCACAAACGGCTGAGGAAAACAAGGTCCTAAACCCCCTGGACGCTGTGCTAGTCTGAGCCTCGCCTCGAACCATCCAGGCCGCTGCAAGTCTGAAAAACATCGGTTGCTTGAAGCATCGTTCTCCCTCGTTTCCCGATTCGGTATGCGTGTTTACCGGATGCAGTTTGAGCGGAAACGATGGGCGCTGTGTTTCATTTCATACTGTGTTGCGGCTGCGGGGAGTGGTGACATCTGGCGTCAGGCGCTCAAGGCGCACATGGACGCGATACGGCGGGTTTTGATCTTGTTTGTGAAGGACGCTCCGGAATGAGTTTTTACCCTGCTGCTCCCGTCGCTCCCCTCAATCCGTGGGTTCGCATCCTCGGTGCGCTCCAGAAAAAGATCAATCGGCAGGCGTACGAGCTTTGGTTCAAGCCCACCCTGTTCAGCCATACCGACGGCAACGTGCTTGTGGTGCGGGTGCCGACGGCGAAGTTTCAAAGTATCAGCGAGCGCTATGCCGACCTGATCGGCGAAGCGCTCGATACGCTGCGCCTCCCCTATGAGCGCGTGGACTTCGTGCTGCCGGAAGGGGGCTCGGCCGCCGGCGCTGACGATCCAAAGATTCCTCCCGCTTCGGCGCACAGCGACCGCGCCCGCGACGGAGGGATAGCCCTGCGGGGCCAGGCCGAGGCGCATGGAGCCGCGAACGGCTTTTCCCCGTCGGGCGCGCATCGCGCTCCGTGGCAGGGGGCTGCGTCGCCGGGAAGCCACGGCACGGGCTTTGACTCACCCCAGGACAACGCTTCCTTTCACCATGGGGCTGTGCAGCAGAACACGGCTGCTCCGCAGAGTGGGGCTTCACCGCAGAATGGAGCTTCGCCCCAGCAGGGCCGCTTTGATTGGAACTCCGCCGCGCAGCTGAACCCGCGCTACACCTTCAGCGCCTTTGTCGCGGGCACCGGCAACCAGTTCGCGCGCGCGGCCGCGGCGGCCGTGGCCGAGTCGCCGGCAAAAGCCTACAATCCGCTGTTCCTGTACGGCGGCGTGGGCATGGGCAAAACGCACCTGATGCAGGCCATCGGGCACGAGCTCAAGCGCCACCAGCCCAACGCCGCCATCTGCTACGTTTCCAGCGAAAAGTTCACTAACGAGATGATCAACTCGCTGCGCTACGACAAGATGACGAGCTTCCGCGACAAATACCGCTCGGTCGACCTCCTTCTGATCGACGACATTCAGTTTCTGGCGCAGAAGGAGCGGACGCAGGAAGAGTTCTTCCATACCTTTAACGCCCTGCACGAAAGCGGCAAGCAGATCGTGATCGCAAGCGATCGGCCGCCCAAGGAGTTTGTCCGCAAGGATTCGGTCGATATTGAGGATCGGCTGCGGTCGCGCTTTGAGTGGGGCCTGGTCGCGGATATCCAGCCGCCGGACCTGGAAACGCGCGTCGCCATCCTCCAGAAAAAAGCTGAAATCGACGAGCGGCCGCTGCCGAACGAGGTGGCCCTGTTTATTGCCTCCAATATCCGCAGCAACGTGCGCGAGCTGGAAGGCTCCCTGACGCGGCTGTTTGCCTGGTGCAAGCTCCACGGCGTCGAGATGTCTCTGACCACGGCGCAGCTTTGCCTCAAGCAGTTCATCGACACGCAGGTCCGCAAGATCACGATCGAGGCAATCCAAAGCGCCGTGGCGTACCACTTCAGCATGCGCGTCAACGACCTGAAGCAGAAGAACAACTCGCGCAATGTGGTGGTGCCCCGCCAAATCGCCATGTACCTGGCCAAGCAGATGACGGAAGCGAGCCTGCCGGAGATCGGCCGCCACTTCGGCAACAAGCACCACACCACCGTGATGCACTCGATTGCCAAGATCGAGGACCAGCGCCGCGCCGACAAGAACCTGAACAACACCCTGGCGGCCTTGCAGGAAGGGCTTTCCAGCTAACCGCCTCCGGCTTTGAACCGACTCCCTGCCGGTCACGCTGTCCTTTACCGGCCCCGCTACCTTGAACGGCCGTTTTGTATCCCTGACCGGACCCGGCACCGTGACCGTAACAGCGGCCAGGCCGGCAATACGCAATACGCGCCGAGCGCCGCGCCCTTGGTGGCTACCGCGGCAGGCGCGGCCGTCATGGAGCCTCGCACCGGCATCCGACGCCGCTAGGCCGTGACTTCTCCGCGAAAGTTCCGGCGGCGGATTTGCTGAGCAGGCTGCTTTCCCTCCCATCGCAGCCGTACACGCTTTTCACACCGCAAACCGCGGCCGGGGCATTCTCCTGTTCCGCGGCTCCGGGCACTCTGCTGCCCGCCGGTACCCAGCGGATTGAAGCAGCATTGACCCCGTCGGACCAGGTCAAATTGCAGCGGCAACCGCAACACAAACGATCATCGTCACAGTGCCGAAATCCGTCGCGCGGCAGGACGATTCTCTTGCCTGGCCGCTTCGCCGCCCGGGGCGAAGCTCAGGAATGTCGCTGGGCGCGGCAAAAGTGAAATGCGGCTTCCCCACCGCGAAAATACGCTTCGCCAGATTTTCACTCCGGCACGGGAAAAGGAAACATCGGCGGCAAAGAAGCAATCAGCCGCCCTTGCTTGTTATGCTCGCAGCATGCGCTTCCAGGCAGGTCGATCCCGTCTGCTGCTCCTTGTTCTTCTCAGCTGGTGCGTGCAGGCTGCGGCGGCCAGGCATGTGCAGGATACCGGCTTTCTCAATCGCTCCGTCACGGTCAACGGCGCCGTCCATCGCTATGTGGTTTACCTGCCGGAGAACTGGGACAAAGCGCAGAAATGGCCGGTCATTCTGTTTCTTCACGGGTCCGGCGAGCGCGGGGCCGAGGGCCTGGACGAAACCCAGGTCGGCCTTCCGGCTGCCATTCGCCTGCATCCGGAGCGCTGGCCTTTTATCGTCGTCATGCCGCAGGTGCCGTTCAACCATCACCACTGGACCGACCCGGACATGATGCAGACCGCCATGGCCGCGCTCAACGCGGAAATGCGCGAGTTTAACGGCGACCCGGACCGCACCTACCTGACCGGCCTTTCGCTTGGCGGCTATGGCGTGTGGGAAGTCGCGCGCGACAACCCGCGCACCTTTGCCGCGATTGCCCCGGTGTGCGGCGGCATCTTCTGGTCCTACGAGCCTTCGCGCTGGAACGAGCAGACCACCTTGCCGGAGGAGTACGCGCGCGTGCTGCGGCGCGAGCCGGTCTGGATATTCCACGGCGCGGACGACCCCGTGGTCAGCCCCCGGCAAAGCTCGCTCATGTTTGACGCGCTCAAGGCCGCGGACGGCAATGTGCGCTTCTATGAGTACGCCGGCATCAAGCACAATGTGTGGGACAAGGCCTATGCAAACCCGGACCTGCCGCATTGGCTGCTGGCGCACTCGCTTGCCTCCGACGCGCGCCTTCAGCCCGCCGCCGAGCGCGTCCTGGTGCCGGTGCATCCCGTGCCGGTAAAGGTCAATCCCGCTGTTTACGACGCCTACACCGGCGAGTACGACGACCAGGGAGTGCCGCAGATTACGGTGTTCCGCACCGGCGACCAACTGTTCCAGCGCAATCGCATCGGCGAGGTCGCGGAGCTGCTGCCGGAAAGCGCGAACACCTTCTTCTTTCCCAGCGGCTCCACAACGCGGCTCCTCTTCGAGCGCGACCCGGCAACCGGGCTGGTGCGCGATGTCCTGTCACGCGACGACCGGCACGAAGAGCGCTGGGAGCGCAAGCGGTAGGTGTGCAGGGCGATGAAGAGTTCACGACAAGCAGCAGGTATGGACCAAAGCAGGTCAGGATCGTTTTTCGACAAGCTCTATCAGTTCAGGAAGCCACCAGATGGAAGGGCGCCGTCCCGCCGATGAGCGGAATACGCGAATCACTTTTTTCTGCTCCAAGGTACGCAGCATGCCCATCAGCGTGGGCACGCTTGGCGCATCCGCTTTCCATTGAATTTGGCTGGCCTGAAAATATTGCAGCTGGAAAACTGCGTCAAGCAGCGGAATCGCATAACGCGATTTTGTGGTTGCAATAAATTGCGCTTTCAGCCTTTCATACAAAGCAAGAATTGCGTCTGCCGTGGTTGCATTCTTTCGTGCCTGTTCCGTTACAGCGTGTAGAAAAAATAAGGTCCAATTTCTCCAGGAAAGTTTAGTGCGGCCAAGCTCATTCAAGTGCCGGATGTACTCATCCCGATGTGCCTCGATGTATTCCGAAAGATAAAAGGACGGCTGCGAGAGAAGCCCCTTCTCGAAAAGGAAGATGGGAATAAGCAGCCTGCCGATGCGGCCGTTTCCATCTAAGAAAGGGTGCAAGAACTCAAATTGAGCGTGAATGCATGCAAGCCGAACGAGCGGCTCTTCTTCAGAATGGTAGTACTTTTCCCAGTTGTCCAGGGAATGTTCAAGCTTCATCCAGTCAGGCGGAGTAAATCGAATTTGCTCTACACCGCCGATGCGAGAGCCGATGTAATTTTGCTGCTTGCGAAATCTTCCGGGTGCTTTGTTGTGGCCGCGTACGCTCGACAAAAGCATTTTATGAAGCTTAAGCAGCAAATTAAGGCTGAAAGGCCGCGTTTTCAGCTCCTGCACCGCTGCATCGAGGGCTGAACGGTAGTTGAGGATTTCCTCAATATCGCGGCGGCGTGCTTCTTGGTCGGGCAGCTCACCGGCTTCAAATTGCAGTACATCGCTCATCGTTGCAAGTGTTCCCTCAATTCGGGAAGATAGGACTGCCTCCTGCAAACGGAGCGGCGACAATAGAAGATCACTGTTGGGCAAGTGGCGCAGCATACCGTTGTATTC
>CAXTSG010000160.1:5445-6912 GCA_964246825.1 uncultured Acidobacteriaceae bacterium
GTTGTATTCAGCGAGGCTGCGGTTTGCCTGACTCAGAGACGGGATCAATGTCAGCCAATCGGCTTTTGCGAGCAGCGGCAGGTCTCGTGGAACAGCAGGACGCATAGCAGGAGCATAGAGTTGAAAAGTGCGTTGTGTAAAGAAAATGGCCTTTCGCTTTACACAACGCTCCGTTCAGTAAAGTTTCTTAACACAAACTTTCAGGCTGCTTGCATGCTCGGCGCAAGCGTCCTGCCATAAACTCAAGCCGCGGTCTTACGGTCTGCTTTCCCTGTGGGAAGCCCGGCCGGCGCGGGCGCATGCCCCTGCCGCACAATGTCGCCGCCTTCTTATTACCGAGCACTCCACGACCGTGCACATTGCGCTCGCCTGTCTAGAAACGGAGCGAGGTTGTGAGTGAAACCGCTTGGAGGGAAATATCCAGCCTGCTGTTGCTGTATTCGCCCGAGAGCAGGCGGCTGCTCTGCACCTGCGCCGACTGCGGCAGGGCGGCTTCATACGCCGCAACAGCCCCGAGCCGCCCGCGATGGTAGCCCCATCCCGCCGTCACAAACTGCCGACTGATCGCCCCAGTCAGGGGAGTCAGTGTGCCGGAGGGTACCGGATTGTTCGCAAAGGCGTACCCGCCCGAGAGAAATGCCTTTTCCGACAAAGGAACAGACACCCCGGCACGGACAAACGCCTGATTGCGCCAGTCCAGAGGAACCGTGTCCACAAGAGAAGCCGCGCCGACCAGACTGTTCAGGTCGCTGTTGCTGCCGTTTGATAATCGAACCGGCAGGGTATGAAACGCTCCCCGCCAGCGTACCAGATCGCTTTCCAGCGATAGGGCGGCTCGCCGGCCGAGAGGAGCGCTTGCGCCGAGGCTCACCACGTCCGGCAAAGCATTGTCGACCTTGGCGTTATACCGGAAGGTAGGAGAAAACCCGCTCAGGCCGAGAGCGGCAAGCTGCGCGGAAAGGTCGCCCGTCGCTTCCCCGGCTGTATGCGTTACGGTGCGGCTCTTGTAGGCGGCCCCGAATAGCAGGCGGGAATGCGGCGCATACAGGATGCCCCCGGTCGCATTCCAGCCCGTGCCGGTGGTGTGCATATCCAGCAGGGTTTTCAACCCTTTCAGCACGGGTTGGGACTGAAAAATATAGGGAGCCGCGAGAGTGTTGGCGTTATAAACGAGCCCGACAGTGGCTCCCACCGAAAGCCGCGGCGTCAGAGCTATCCCGAGACCTCCCGCAAAACGCATGTTCAACAGCGAAGAATGGTTTTTCTGATACCCGTAGTCAGCACCTGCGACTCCGGGTGCATCGTTGTAATGCCAGGTCGCTGCCATGGATGTATCCGGGGTAACGGCAGCCCCGCCGTACAAGCGCCTGCCCGCAAGCGGCCCGGCAAAGGCTCCGAAGGGAGCCGCTCCTACATAGGGATTGAGCCGGCCGTTTGTGTTTTCTGGGTTTGTAAAGCGTACCCCGC
>CAXTSG010000161.1:0-1145 GCA_964246825.1 uncultured Acidobacteriaceae bacterium
ACTCAGCCTCGCCATACTTCGCCTCGCGTCGAAGAAACAACATCATCCAGGTGCGCGCCTCGATGGAGGAGCGCACGCCCTCCACGGCCGCGGTGCGCAGCATGGCCATGCCTTTTTCCTTGCTGCCGGAAATTCCTGCCATGCCGACGAGAAGGCGAAACGAGAACGGCAGCGCGCCGACAACATACTGGTAGGTGCCGACCACCAGTTCGGCATCCACGTAGTTCGGGTTGATCTTCAGCACGGCTTCGTGGTCGTTCCTGGCACTGAGCGCCAGCTTCAGCGCCGCGGGAAAACTCCGCTCCACCAATGCCGTGTAGGTAGCTTCCAGGGAGCGCGCCCAGCCCCGGGCATACAGCGCGTCTACGTTCTTTTTGTCCACGGCAAGCTCGGCATCAGCCTGTGCCGCGGCCTCCGCTGCCAGGCCGCGGAGGCGGTCGCGTACCTCCGGATCCTCCACCACGGCGTGCCTGCCGGTCAGAAAGCCGTCATTGGCGTAGAAGGTTGTATCCAGCAGGTCAAGGCGGTTCAGTTCCCGAAAGACCACCGTATCGAGCACGAAATCAGTCGCCAGGGGGTTGCCGGGGTGGGCCGCGGCGATGCGCGTAAACTGCGAAAGCGCTGCATCGTAATCCAGCGCATAAAAAGCCTGAAATGCCTGCCGGACCGGGGCCGCCCTGTTGAGCGGGTCCGTGACAACGGCCGTGGTTTGTGCCGGAGCGGAAAGGCTCGTAACAAGTATCGCGGCGCAGAACAGGTGAAGCCCCTTGAATATCACAAACGCATCCTCCTACTCTGACGTGTCGCGGCGCCCTTCTGCTTCCATGACGACGGCTTGGTTGGAAGAAAGTGCGAACAGGTGGTGCATGGGCCCTCGGCCCTGTCCCATAGGGTAGGCCGCAAGAAGGGCCTGCTCCACATAATTCTTTGCCGAAGCGACAGCGTCGGCAAGCCCCAGCCCCCCTACGAGCGCGCACAGCAAGGCGGAAGAAAAGGCGCAGCCCGTGCCATGGGTCGAGCGGGTACGGACGCGCCTGCCGGCAATCCAGGAGCCGCCGGGCGCTCCGGCCGGAAGGAGGTAATCGTAGCAGCCTTCGGCATCGTCGAGATGACCGCCTGTGACTAAAACCGCGGATGCCGGGCAG
>CAXTSG010000161.1:1155-2789 GCA_964246825.1 uncultured Acidobacteriaceae bacterium
CAGCGAGGCGGCGGCTGGAAGCCGGCCAGCACGGCGGCTTCCGCGAGGTTGGGCGTCACC
Organism: uncultured Acidobacteriaceae bacterium; assembly: GCA_964246825.1. GTDB lineage: Bacteria > Acidobacteriota > Terriglobia > Terriglobales > Acidobacteriaceae > EB88. The sequence continues at coordinate 1,216 of CAXTSG010000161.1, forward strand.
ACGGTAGTCAGCGGCAGCAGCTCCCCGATAAGCGCGTCTACGGCATCGGGCGCAAGCAAAGCTGCGCCGGAGCTGGCGCGCAGCACGGGGTCCAGCACCACGGGGAGGTCGGGATAGTGTGATCGATAGTCCGCAAGCCACCCGGCAACCGCCAGCACATTGGCGCGATCGGCCAGCATGCCGATCTTGACGCCGCTTATCACGATGTCGGAGGCGAGGCAGCGGAGAGTTTTCCCGACAAGATCGGCGCTTACAGGCTCCGTATCGAGAACGCCCAGCGTCGACTGGACCGTCAAAGCTGTCGGACAAGCCAGCCCGTACAGGCCGTGCGCGGCAAATACCTTGAGGTCCGCGGTAAAGCCTGCTCCGGAAGAAGGATCAAGTCCGGCGATGCTTAATACCGCCGGCGGCGGCTTACGAGCGGATCCGATGCCGGAAGAGGGCAGAGTTTGCACAGCTCCAGCCTACAAGCTCTTGAAGAAAAACGAGGAGCAGCCGATAAGAAGTACACGGCCCGATGAAGAATTACATGCTTGACGAATCGACTAAAAATCATGAGGAAAAGGCGCGAATGAGAGCTGTTCTAAGTACCTTAAAAACTTTGACTTACGCGAAATGATCTGATTCAATCATGGAAGGAGATATATGACTTTTACCTTTCTTCTGCCCAGGCTTTCCGGACGTCGCGTTTCCACTTACGCCGGGATCAGTTTGGCCGGCCTTCTTGCTTTATCCAGCGCCGGTGTCGCCAAGTCAGCGAAAGCACCGACAGCCCCGAGTACGCCGGTACAGCCCTCCGTCAAGAAGCACTGGTATCAGATCGGACGCGCTTCCTGGTACGGCGGCTACTTTCAAGGGCGTGAAACAGCCAGCGGCGAAACCTACAACATGACGGATTTAACCTGCGCGCATCGCAGCCTACCGTTGGGCACGCTGGTCCGGGTAACCAACCTTGTGAACCGTAAATCGGTGGTAGTGCGCGTCAATGACCGTGGGCCTTACTTCGGCAGCCGCGTGGTTGATCTTTCCTATGCCGCGGCTCACTTTCTAGGCTTTGACGGAACCGCGCCGGTGCGTTTGGACGTCCTGAATCATACGACCGAGCTGGCGGAGGCCATACCGCCGACGATTGGCCGGTAACATTGCCGAAATTCACGCGGAAGCGCGAGAACGCCTGATTCTCGCGCTAGACTTCCCTTCCGCCGCGGCCTGCCGCCCTTTCCTGGACCGCCTCCGCGTAGAAACGCCGGAAGCGCTGCGCCTGCTCTGGGTCAAGGTCGGGCTTGAGCTTTTTCTGGCGGAAGGCCCTTCCCTTCTGCGCGCGCTGCGCGGGGAGGGTTTTAAGGTTTTTCTCGACCTCAAGCTCCACGACATCCCCAATACGGTGGCCGCCGCTATCCGCACGGTGCTGCCGCTCCAGCCCGAGCTGCTCACAGTCCATGCCGCGGGCGGCCCGGCCATGCTGTCCGCCGCCGCTTCCGCCGCTTCCGGCTCGCCGACTCGCCTGCTGGCCGTTACCGTGCTGACCAGCATGGATGAATCGCAGATGGAGCGGATCGGGATTGGAGGTACGC
>CAXTSG010000161.1:2799-6830 GCA_964246825.1 uncultured Acidobacteriaceae bacterium
GGTGGAACGGCTTGCGGCGCTTGCCGCTGACTGCGGCATCCACGGGCTGGTCTGTTCACCGCGGGAAGCAGCAGCGCTGCGGGCGCGATACGCTCAGGTACAGCTGGTAACGCCGGGGATTCGACCCGCGGGCGCGGCCCCCGAAGATCAACAGCGCACCGGCACCCCTTCTGCCGCGCTCCGGGCCGGCGCGGATCGACTCGTAGTGGGCCGGCCTATTACGGCCGCTTCCGACCCGGCCGCGGCGTACCTGGCGATCCTTGCCGAGATCGCCTCTGCTCTGTAAAATCGAGCGAAATAAAAGCCCGGCATTGCTGCCGGGCTCCTGCTCCCTATCCCTGACTACAGCTTCTCGTAAAAGTCGCAGGCGGAGCAGGAAATATACACTCCGCCCGGGGTGCCGCGCTCACGATCCTTGACGCGCTTGACGATCCGCGTCGGCTTGCTGCACTTTGGGCAGTCTGTGCTCTTGCTGGTGTCCATCTCTTTTTTGCGATCTGCTGTTTTTGCAATCTTTGCCATGCCGGTACCTGCTCCTCAAGATTCCCTCGCGGGTGTTGGTGCTCGCTAACGGCAGCGCTCGACCGAAAAGGGAGCCCTGCTGCCGCGCGAGTGCGCCAAGCGTGAGTTTACACGAGTCATGAGACTGCTACTGGCTGGGTGCGTGCGCCGGGGGTGTCTGCGGGAACTGCACCGGGCCCATGGCCGGCTGGTTCGTGTCCTTATCGGCAGGCAGCGTTTCTCCCGGCTTACGCAGGGTGGGCGGCGCGGTAGGTGAAGCATTCTGCGCCACGCGGTCGGCTTCAGCCTGGTCGCCCAGCTTGACTACCCGCTCGTTCGCCTCCTGGCCGCCCTGCGTCTCCCAGTAGCCGCCCATTTCATTGTTTGTACGGGCCACCGGGCTCATGCCGACCTCGGCGTCCTCTACCTTGGTGACGCGCCCATGCTGAAGGCGCACAAACTCGGTCTTCTCGGGAGGCGTACCGTAAATCCATTCCTCAAAGGGTCGGTCGCCGTCTTTTTCCCGAATCTTCTGTACCGGTGCGCCCAGGGCATGAAGCACCATATCACTGTCCATTCCGACGAGTACGTGGTGATCGAGAATGGCTTTCTTCAGGAACGGCGGCAGTGTCTCCACATAGGCTTCCAGCGGCGAGCGCTCCCCGAAGCCGACGATGGGCGCGATCAGCGCTTTCACCTCATCGCCGGTGACATTCGGCACCGTGCCCTCAAACAGTAGTGTAAGCCGCGAGCCGGTAGCCTGCTCGCCGTTGTCGCGGGCCAGCGGGCCGGCAGCCATGCCGGCCCCCACCTCAATATGGCGCAGATACTTGTGCGGGAGGTCGGGGCCGCCGTTGAATTCAAGGATGAGACGGTCTTTTTTGAAGACAATTTTGGTGATCGTCACGCGGTCGCCTGGGCGCGAGGAAATGCCCTTGCTGTTGAGTTCTTCCACATAGTCCGAGCCGTTGGGCGTCAGAGGACCGTTTGCAACCAGCTGCAGCCCCTTGCCGGCCAGCGGCAGCGGGCGCATGGCAAAACCCTGCTCCGAGCCGAGAGTACGCATCAGCGCGGCCTGAGTAAAAGGACCGGCATGCATCTTCGGCAGATCGACATGGGTGGGCTGAAACTTGAGAAAGCGGCCCTCAATATGCTCTGTTTCCACGGTAAAAACCTGAGCGTGGAGCACAGGAAAGCCGAGCAGCAGGGAGCCGGTAAGAACGGCAAGGCGAAGCCGGGGTGGGCGAAGCATTGCACCCTCCTAAAAATACCAGCATGCACCGGTTTCAGGGCGATGGCAAGATGCCCGATTGACTGGAGGAGAAGTGAATGAAAGGAGGGGACTTGTACTTACTCCGCGGAAGAATCGGGCGGATGGGACTGCGGCGCTGCCGGGGCGATTTGCACCAGGGACGGCGGAGCAGGCTCGGCACCCATGGCTCGCTCATGCTGCCGCCGCGCGGCCGCGTCCATGTCGACCGGAACGGCAGCGCCGACAATCTCCGGAAGGGCCCACCGGTGGCGGAGGTCGGCCGTGGCGCGCGCGAGCACGAAGAACATGATGAGGAGCACAAGAATCGCGAGAAAAGAAGACTGGAGGCCGTAGCCGCCGCGGGTGAGCCAAAGAGGCCCGCTGAGGTAAGTCGAATATAACGGCTAAACGTCGGAAAAGCCGCGCAGCGGCAGCCCGAACAGAACAGCAATACTCGCGTTCCAGGCAAAATGAAGCCCCCAACCGATCCACAACGCGCGGGTACGGAGGTAGGCCGTCGCCAGCAGAAAACCGAGCAGAAGGCTCGCCAGGGTACTGCCAGGGCTGGACGAAAGCCCCTCGAAGCGCCCTGCGGCAAATAGAAACGTCATGAGAATGGACGCGGTTACCGGGCCGGAAGCCTCCAGGAGCCGCTGGAAAGGATAGCCGCGGAAGATGAGCTCCTCGGCAAGAGCCGCGATGAGCAGCGTAAGAAGGTCCGCGAGCAAGGCCGCCGCCGCCATGAGGCCATGCCGGCTGACGGTAAGCAGCAACCCGCCGGTAAGCGCAATGGGAAGCACCGCGGCTACGACTCCGGCCCAGCCCAGAAGAGTGCCCAAGGCAAACTCCTGCCGAAAGCCGGGGCGCGCGGCTAACCCCATGGCCGCGATGGGCGCGGCCTGGCGCTGGCCGACCCGGGCCATGGCGGCAAAGCCTGTCAAAAGTAGGAGCATCAATCCAACACCATCGACGAGGTCATACAGGGCACCCGGCGCCAGAAAGGAGGCCAGGCGTGCCGACGCCTGCCGGGCAAAGCCCGCGTATGCAAGGGCCAGCAGGAACCAAAGTAGCGGCTTCAGACGCGAGGGATTGCGGTCCAAAGGCTGGATGCCCACCTTAGCCCTCATAAAAGGCAGCAATATGGCGGAACTTGCGATAGCGCTGCTCCAGCAGGGCTTCCATCGACATACCGCGCAGTTCGTGGAGGTGGTCGGCGAGTCGGATGGCGAGTAAATCCCCTGCTTCGTCCGGCTGGAGGTGCGCGCCGCCTTCCGGCTCAGGGACGATGTCATCAATACAGCCGAAAGCGCGGGCATCGTCAGCCGTGGCGCGCAGGGCTTCGGCGGCCTGCGCCCGCTTACCCGCGTCGCGCCACATGATGGACGCGCAAGCCTCCGGAGAAATAACGGAGTAGACAGATTTTTCCAGCATGAGCACGCGGTCTGAAACGGCGAGCGCGAGCGCGCCGCCCGAGCCGCCTTCCCCCGTGATAACGGCAATGGTCGGTACGCGAAGACGGGCCATCTCCCGCAGGTTGCGGGCGATGGCTTCGGCCTGTCCGCGCTCTTCCGCGCCCAAGCCCGGATTCGCGCCCATCAGGTCAATCAAGGTGATGATTGGTCGGCCGAACTTCGCGGCAAGCTGCATCGCACGGAGGCTTTTGCGGTAGCCTTCCGGGTCGGGCATGCCGAAGCGGTGCGCGACTTTCTCCTTGGTGGTGCGGCCCTTGACGTTTGCAATCACCAAAACTTCCTCGGCGCGAAAGCGGGCAAAGCCGCAGCGCACGGCCGGGTCATCAGCAAAAGCGCGGTCGCCGTGGACCTCGAGGAAGTCGATGAAGAGTTTTTCAAGAAAAAAGACCGGATCAGGCCGCTGCGGGTGCCGCGCCAGCTCAGTCTTGGCCCAGCGCTCGCCCTCGTGCGCAAGGGAGGAAGAAGTCGAGACTGCGGTCTTGCCGGGCATTCGCTTCATTGTACCGGCTCGTCGGCGAGCGTCGGCTGCGGGACGCGGACATACGGCATGCCGGCTGCCTCGGCTGAAGCAATACCCGCGTCGGCATCCTCAAAGACCAGGCACTTGCCGGGCTCAATGCCCAACAGCGCCGCGGCCTTGAGAAAGGGTTCAGGATCGGGTTTGCCGCGGGTGTAATCCTCGGCACCGACGATGGCGGCAAAATGGTGCGCAAGGCCGAGCCGGGCCAAAGTGGCCTCGATGGAAGCGCGCGGCGAGCCGGAAACGATCGCGAGTCCCGACATGCCTTCGATTCGTAAAGCCTACG
>CAXTSG010000162.1:0-214 GCA_964246825.1 uncultured Acidobacteriaceae bacterium
GCTTTTGAGCGAGGCGCGACCCGCTCAAAAGCAATGTGCGTGGCCGCCGCGCTTTGTGTCACGCTCGCGCAGCAAAGCCCGAACGCCGCATAGCCCGGCCCATTTTCCGCCCCCGGCAGGTAGAGCTGATCGTCGATGCGGTCGTATGCGACACCGAAGCCGCCGCTGATCACCAGCTTGCGCCCGAATGCCTGCTGCAGCCCGGCGTGGAAGT
>CAXTSG010000162.1:224-3218 GCA_964246825.1 uncultured Acidobacteriaceae bacterium
CTGTTAAAAACGTCGCGGGCGTCGACCCGAAAGCCGACTCATTGATGGCAAAGCCTTTGTTGTACAAGGGCTCGAAATATTCCCAGCGCAGCCCCGTGTTAATGGTCAGGTTGGGCAGCACCTTCCAGTCATGCTGGGCAAAGGCCGAGATGTTGCGGTCGCGGAAGTAGCGCTGCCCGTTGGCCTGGCCGCCGGTGTCGGGGTTCGCGGCGATCGCCTCGTCGATGGGCGCATCGTTCGCGTAGTTCCAGATGCCGTTGAAGACGTAATCCGGCCGCGACTCGCCGCTCTCATTGTCGTTGTCCTGCTCCCAACGCAAAGCCCCGCCGTAGCGGATGGTGTGCGAGCCGAAGGTCTGGATCAGCGTGTCCTGCACCTGGTAGGTATTCTGCGCGAGGATGCCCGGGGTCGTCCCGCCCCAGCTCGGCCCGGCGTAGAAGCGGCCGAACACATAGTTCTGCACCTCAAAGCGAGGAATCCCGAAGTCGACCGTGGTGCCCGCGTCGTGGATCTGGTTGTCGGCAAAGCGCGTGAAGTTGGCGCGCGCCTCGTTCACCAGCGACGCGTTGAAGGTGTGGATGTACACGAGCGTGCCCGAAGTATTGAACGGCTTGAACGGGATGGACGAGAGCGGCTGCGCGCCGGTGCCCGCGTCCGGGCTGGTCTGGTCGAGCTTGACGATGAAGCCGCTGGCCGCGATCTGGTCGCGCGGCGTCAGGTTATAGTCCACGCGCGCGTTGAACTGGTTGCCGCGATAGTGCGAGGTGGTCAGCACCTGCGCGTACTCCACGTCCGGGATGCCGTCGAGCCCGCCGCCCGTAACAAGGTTCGGCGTGTTCGGCGCCGCGGCGGCATACGCCGGCAGGTACGTGCCGAGCCCGCCCGAAAACGAGCCGATATCGGCCCCGCCGTTGACCGGCACGCACACCGGGGCCGCCGAGCCCGAGGGCGGTGCCTGGAGGTTGGCGCAGGAGATCGGCAGCACCTTGAGGACCTGCGGCGTGCTGCCCGGCCCGTTGATGACTCCGTTGACGATGCCGCCGGGGCGAGCCGCGGCCAAGCCTGAAAGAAAGCTCGGCGTCGGCACATACTGCTCCGACGAGCCCGCGTCCAGGCCCGTGAGCCCTTCATAGGAGGCGAAAAAGAACAGCCTGTCTTTTACGATCGGCAAGCCGAGGCTCGCGGCGTATTCACGCTGCTGGTTTTCATCGCGGACCGGCAGCGCGCCCGCCGGGCCGCCGTAGGAGGGATATGCGTTCAATCCCGGCTGGTCGTACTGGAAAAATAGGCTGCCGTGCAGCTCGTTTGAGCCGCCCTTGGTAACGACCCTGGTGTGGAGGCCGACGTTGCGGCCTTCGCTCGCGTCGAAGGTGCTGGAGCTTGCGGTGATCTGCGCCACCGACTCGGGATTCGGCGTCACCACGGCGGAGCCGCCGTGCGACAGGCTGTCCACGCTGACGCCGTCGACAAGGTAAGTGTTGGAGGTCACGCGCTGCCCGGCCGCCGAAGCCTGGACCTGATTTTCCGTTTGAAACACGCCCGAGTTCGACTGGTTGCCGCTTTGGTTGTTCGGCAGCGACACGCTGGCCCCCGCGCCGCTGCGGGCCGCGTCTGAAATGGTGCCCGGCACCAGGCGCAGCAGCTCATATGGGTCGCGCCCGAACTCGGGAAGGCGCGTTACGTCGGCAGAAGAAAGGCTCGTGCCGACCCCGGCATCGGCCGTGTTCAGCACGGGCACATCGCCCGCGTTCACGGTAACGGTTTCCGTCGCGCCCCCGGCTTTCATCTCGACATCTACGTCGCGCGAAGCCTCGGCCACCAGCGTAATCTCCGGGAGCGACGACGCGGCAAAACCCTTAGCGGTCGCGGTAAGCGAATAGCTGCCCGGCGGCAGCTCGCCGAATTCGTAGTAGCCGGAAGCGCTGGTCGTAAAGGATTTTCGGTTGTTGCTCGCCTGGCTGGTCAGCGTCACCACGGCCCCGCTGACAACCGCGCCGGTGTTATCCGTGACCGTGCCTGAAAGCCTTGCATTGAACTGCGCGTGGGCTGCCGCGGTGTAGAGCGCCGTCACCGCGGCTACTGCAAGATACCTTGCCGGGACCGAGTACCGTAGGTTCGCCATCATGCCTCCTGGGGGAAGGGGAGCCGCCTTACTTCATACCGTCGCCCATGATACAGCGCCGCCTTAGCTTGGGCGCAAGTCGGGGCCGCCGCTCGGCGTAGATTGAGGAAGCGCCCATGGAAAATTTCCGCCTCAAGGTATTTCGCGTAGTAAGCCGCAATCTCAGCTTCAGCCGCGCCGCCGAGCAGCTGCTGCTCACCCAGCCCGCCGTTTCGCAGCAAATCAAGGCGCTGGAAGATGAGTACGGCGTACCGCTGTTTGTTCGCGGCAGCGGACGGGTGCAGCTTACGGCTGCCGGCGCGGCGCTGCTGCCGTTTGCCGAGCGCCTCAAGGCATTGTCGGAGGAAGCCTTTGCCGCGGTAGCCGAGGCGAGCGGCACCCTTGCCGGCGAGCTGTCGCTGGGCGCGTCGCAAACCATCGGCCAGTATCTTCTGCCCAAGTTTATCGCCGCCTTTGTCGCCGATCACCCCCGCGTACACATCCGAGCCCGCAGCGGCAACACCGACGCCGTGCTCGACCTGCTTGCGGCGCGCGAGATCGAATTGGCCTTAATTGAAGGCCCGGCGCTGCGGCGCGACCTCCACATTGAGCCTTTTATGCAGGACCGGATGGTGCTGGTGGTGCCGGCCGGTCATGCCTGGGCCGATGCTTCGCTGCCGCCGAGCGCGCTGCGCGACGCGCCGCTGCTGCTGCGGGAGTTCGGTTCCGGCTCGCGCCGCGTCGTCGAGCGGGCCCTTGCCGCGGCGGGGCTTGACCTGAAAACTCTTTCTACTCCTTTTGAGCTGGACTCCACGGAAGGGCTGCTCAGTGCCGTGGAAGCCGGCCTCGGCGTCACCTTCAACGATCCGGCGGGCGCGTCCGGCGCGGTTTTG
>CAXTSG010000162.1:3228-4302 GCA_964246825.1 uncultured Acidobacteriaceae bacterium
TCGCAATCAGCTTGCCCTGCAAACCTTGCGGCTGACTTATATCCGCGGCCTGGAGCTCGTCCGCATGTTTTCCATTGCTTATGCCGCCGGGCCCGAGCCTTGCGGCGCGGCAGGGGCTATGCGCCGATTTCTTTTGGACCAGAGAAGAAACTTAGTGGCCGACCCCGACGGCAAACAATTCCCAAGCTAGAAACGGGAGCCGATTTGTACGGCGTCTAACATCATTTTCCGAGAAAGTAATCTCCCGCATCAGATAATCAGCACAATCTTTCGGCTTTGGGGTAATCTCATCCATATGGCAAACAAGGAAGTCATTGCGGCAATCGACAAGGAAATAGACCGCCTACAGCAAGCCCGAACCATCCTGACCGAGGATGGCGAAGTTATCCCGCGCGGCCGCCCGGCTACCCGGCAGCCGCTGAAAAAGCGCGTGGGGAGGCCCGCGGGCACCAAGCGCGTGCTAAGTGCCGAAGCGCGGAAGCGCATCGCGGATGCGCAAAAAAAGCGCTGGGCCGCGCAAAAAGCAGATAAGTAGCGGGAACACCCGGGCGGTCGGCAGGGTAGCAGCGGCACTGCCGCCCCTACCGCTTCAAGCTCGGGTGTCGGACAAAAATCCGCCGGGCACCTAAGCGCCGGGCGGGGAGTTCCGCAGCCATCGCTGCGTCAGCATTTCAGCGGAGATATTTTCCGGCGCGGTGTTTGTTCCCTTGGCCGCGTCCTTTTGTCTTTGCTGTACCTGACCGGCTGAAATAATGACAGGGCCCGCGGGCACGGTGCCGCTGAGCGCACCCGGCAAGGCGGCGGGTGCATGTTTGCGCGGGCGGCCTACGGGCCGTCTCGGCGCACCGGCTGCCCGCCTGGGCGGCAAGTAGCGTACCTCTACCGGCACCTCCTGCCGAGTTACAGCAGGCACGGCGGCTTCCCTAGCCTGCGCCGGCTGCCGAAGCCGCCTACGCGGCGGCGCTTCCGTCATAAACCCTACTTGCGCAAGCAGCGCGCGGGCTTGTTGAAGGCATTGAATTTCTTTATCGATAAGGGCGATGATAGAGTCATGCGGCATTGCGAGCTTAAGTG
>CAXTSG010000162.1:4312-6791 GCA_964246825.1 uncultured Acidobacteriaceae bacterium
GGGGGTGCGGCAGCACAAACGAACCGCGTCTCCCGGGCAGCTACCGTGAGCTTACAATAGGGCCACTTATACAGATACCGCGGCCTACCGCTTCAGGCGACATGTCCGAGTGCTATTCCAAGAGCATACGTCACCGCGCCCTCTAACACACCTACAAAAGTCATTTCTATGCCGCTGCTCCACCATGAGCGGATGGTGATGAGACTTTTTGCCGCGCCCACGGCAAAATGAGCCAGGAGAGAAACGGCTGCCGCCAGGAGAACCGCCGGAATGCCGGACATGAAAAAGAACGGAATGATGGGAATAAATGCCCCAACAGCCGTGGAAACCGCGCCCGATATGGCGGAAATAAAGGGGCGGCTGAGTCCTTCCTCGCTCGTCCCCAGCCGCTCGCGGGCCAGCGTCTGCACAAAGTGCTTCCGGTCCTTCGCTATATGCCCCACAAAGCGATCGGCATCTTCCCGGGCAAGACCGCGCACCTGGTAGGTGAGGGAAAGCAGCTCCCGGGCCTCCGCCTCGTTCAGGGCGACGGCTTCTTCTTCGCGCGCGAACTCTGCCTCGTAAATCTCCCGCTCGCTTTTAGCCGCCAGGTACGCGCCTGAGCCCATGGAAAGCGCGCTCGCGATCATGCCGGCCAGCCCCGCGATGAGAACAAACCGGCTGTTGCCGAGCGTGGCCCCGGAAACGCCGGAAACAATCCCGAAAATAGAGCCTAAACCGTCATTCACACCGTAGATGGCATCGCCCACCCACCCGGCCGGCCGAGGGCGGCCTTTGTCCCTGGCGGCAAGAAGCTCATCGAGCGCGTGCTGCGCGTCTTTTTCCTCGTGCTGCCCGCGCGGCACGGCACGGCGGTCGCGGATGAGATTGCCCAGCACCGCGTAGTGCTGCTGCTCATCCTCGATGACCTCGCGGAGAATGGCGAGGCTCCCTTCGTCGCCCAGCTCGCGAAGCTGCCTGCCGTAGCGGGCCACGTCGCGGCTTTCATCCAGCTCCAGCCGCCGCAGCGCCAGCGCGTCGCCGCCCAAGCGGTTCGGCAGCGTGTTGGCTTCGCCGGAAGGCGACCCTGTGTATGCCGGCACCGCGCCGCCCAGCTCCAGGATGCGGGCGGCCCATAGATCGGCATGGTGCTTTTCCGCGCGGGCCAGGTTGCGCAGGGCGCCCCGCCGCTGGGGCTCCCTTTCGCGCTCGGCAAGCGTGCTGTAGGTGTAAAAGCCGTTCATCTCCGTCTGCCAGTTGGCCTGGAGAGCCTGCAGCAGACGCGCCGGTTGGGAGGTTGTCGCCATACCCTATTATCTCGGGGAAGCATGGCGATCGTTCAAGTCCGCGACTTCTCCGCCCGGGGCGCTATCGCGCCGTTGCGGTGTTGTCGCTTCGGTTGTCATCCGGCAGTTGGTGGTCCGGGTCAATAACGGCGGAAGCGATCGGCCGCTCGCCTGTCCACACCGTTTCGCCCTTGGATTTCCAGGTCTCGACCGGTACGCGAAACCGGGTGGTTGTGCCGTCCGCGTAGCGTACTTCCACTGTCGCCGGCAGCACCAGCTGCCCCTTGTTCACGAGCGTGACCTGCTCGCCCTTGACCCCGGCCGCCGCCATGTCAAAGCGCCAGTTGTTCATGTACCAGCCGCGCCAAAACCAGTCGAGCTCCTCGCCGCCTTCGCTGTTCATCGTCCGGAAGAAGTCCGAAGGCGAAGGATGCTTGAAGGCCCAATTGCGGATGTAGGTACGGAAGGCCCGGTCAAAGCGGTCCTTGCCTAGGATCTGCTCGCGCAGCAGCACCATGCCGTAGGCGCCCTTGAAGTAGCTGACAGGATGGCCCATCTGGAAGGTGTAGGCGTCCGCCGGCATCAGAATGTTCGGCGCGTCCTGGTTGTCGAGCACCTTCAGGATGGTGTCCGGCGGCTCGCCGCCCGCCGAGTACTCGGAGTCGCGCTTCGGCCCGTACACGCCGCCCCCGAACTCAGCCGATTCCTGAATGTCGATGAAGGTGTTGAAGCCTTCGTCCATAAACGGATCCCTTCGCTCATTGGAGCCGACGATCATCGGAAACCAGTTGTGGCCGATCTCGTGCGCCGTAATCCAGAACAGCGTTTTACTCTTGTCGTCGATGCCGTCGAACACGATGCCCGGGTACTCCATGCCGGTCGAGAAGCCGGCGACATTGATAGCCGCCGGATACGGGTACGGGTACCACTGCCGGGAAAACCGCTCGACCGTATCTTTCACATACTCAGTGGACCGGCTCCAGGCGTCCTCCCCGACGCTTTCGGGCGGATACACCCTTTCGGCCAGGCTCGTTTTGCCGTCGGGCAGGTTGATGCGGGCCGCGTCCCATACAAAAGCCGGGCTCGCGCTCCACACCGCATCGCGGGTTTGGTCCATGTGGAAGTGCCAGGTCAGGGCGGCCCCCGTTTTGGGGGGGGGGGGGGGGGGGTTGCCCACGGGCCCCCGGGGGAGCGCGAGCCGGTTTTTGCGTTTG
>CAXTSG010000163.1:0-5445 GCA_964246825.1 uncultured Acidobacteriaceae bacterium
GTACACGCTGCTGACCCGCGGCAACGACATCAATCTGGAGCAGGGGCAAACGGTGGAAATGGTACTGCAACGGCCCTTGACGCTGACCGCGGTAAACCTGGCGACCGACGCCGGGCAGAACCTTGCGCCTTCAGCCCAGCGGCCCATGCCGAAGCCCGCGCACAACCCCCTGCTTTGCCCGGTAGGCGGGCTGGGATGCCCGTAGACGACCCGGCGGTGCATGCCGGAAGCCTGGCAGGGCACTTCCGCAACTGGCTGCGGGATCTGGCCGTTTCCATCGGCGCGTCCGTGCTGATCATTACCTGCGTCTACCAGCCGGTGCGGGTGGAAGGCACCAGCATGCAGCCGCGCCTGCACGATAACGACCGGCTCTTCATTAACAAGTTTGTATATCGATTTGAAGGAATCGAGCGCGGCGATGTGGTGGTTTTCCGCTACCCGGGCGACCCGCGCAAAAGCTACATCAAGCGCGTGATCGCGCTGCCGGGCGATGAGCTTTCCATTGCGGATGGCGCGGTGTTCGTCAACCACTGCCGTCTTGCGGAGCCGTATGTGCCGAAGCGCTTCGAGGACGGGCGCTCGGTCGCCGAACAGGTCATCCCGGCGGGCAGCTATTGGGTCATGGGCGACCATCGCTCCATTTCCAGCGACAGCCGCGATTTCGGCCCGGTGACGCGCGAGCTGATTTACGGCAAGGCCGCGTTTGTGTACTGGCCCGCCGATGGAGCCGGGATCGTTCACTGAAGCATTTTCACTGAGGATGTGAGTCACAAAATAAATCTCGATGGGGCTTTTCCCGGCGGAAAAGCCCCACCCCGCGAGGATGCAGGACCATACATTCTCAGTGAAAATGCCTAGCTTCAGGCGCTGATTTGCACGATCTGCGCCGCTTCGGCGCGCGAGCCCAGGATGGACACCTTGGGGATTTCGCCGCGGGCCATGGCAACCTCGTCGCAGCGGTAGATGCGCGGGCAGCTTTGGCAGTCCTTGTAGATTTTATCGGGCAGGGCGGCGCGGTCCGTGACCTCGCGAAAGCCGTACCGGAAAAAGAAGCCCGGGATGCGCGTAAACAGGCACACGCAGCCGATGCCGTGCTCCTCGCTCTCCTCGACCAGCGCCGAGATGAGCTTCGCGCCGATGCCCTGGCCTTTCGCTTCCGGCCGGACCACGATCGAACGAATCTCCGCCAGGTGCGGCCCGTACAGGTGGAGCGCGCCGCAGCCGAGGAACGCGCCCGCGTCCGACTCGGCGACGGTGAAGTCGCGCACGTTCTCGCAGATTTCCGCGAAGACCCGCCGCAGCAGGGTGCCGTCGTGCGAGAGCGAGTTGACGAGCTCGTAAATGTGCGCCGCGTCCTGGAGGCGGGCTTTACGTACCCGCATGCGACATCTCCCGCGCGTCCTTGTCGGTAAGAGCAACAGCGCCGTGCTTCCCGATCAATTGCCGCACCCGCTCCGCTGTTTCCGCGACGGCGGCGCGGACGCGGTGCCGCGCAGTGCCGCCGAGGACGTCATGGCAGTCGAGCGTGGCTTCGAGCGTGATGGCCGCATACACGTCTTCCGCGAACAGCGGCTCGATCGATTGAAGCTCCGGGAGAGACAGCTCGCCGAGCTCGCGGCCGCTTTGGAGGCCCAGGCGCACGGCCGCGCCGATACGCTCGTGCGCGGTACGGAAGGGAAGCCCTTTGCCGGTGAGATAAGTCGCCGCTGCCATCGCGTTCAGGTAGCCGCGCTCACAGGCGGCCTGCATGCGGTCGGTGCGGAAGCGCAGCGCGCGGGTGAAGCTCGCGAGCAGGTACAGCGTGAGATGGCAGGCGCTAGTCGCGGCGAAGACCGGCTCCTGCGTTTCCTGCATGTCCTTGTTGTAGGCCAGCGGCAGGCCCTTGAGCGTGAGCAGCACGGTTTGCGCAGCGCCGGAGATGCGGCCCACTTTAGCGCGGACGAGTTCGGTGAGATCGGGGTTTTTCTTCTGCGGCATGGCGCTGGAGCCCGTCGAGAAAGCCTCGGGCAGGTCCACGAAACCGAACTCTGCTGTCGAAAACAGGGTAATCTCCTCCGCGAACCGGCTCATGTGGACGCCGAGGATGGTGAGCACCTGGAGATATTCGAGCACGAAGTCGCGGTCACTGGTCGCGTCCATGCTGTTCGCGGTCGGGGCAGTGAAGCCGAGCTTGCGCGCAGCGATGGAGCGGTCAAGCGCGAGCGTCGCCCCGGCAACCGCGCCCGAGCCGAGCGGGCAGTAGTTGAGCCGCGCGGCGCAGTCTTCGAGCCGTGAGACATCGCGCAACAGCATTTCGACATACGCCAGCAGCCAATGCGCGACGAGTACCGGCTCGGCGCGCTGGAGATGCGTGTAGGCAGGCATGGCGGCATCCCCGGCGGCTTTGGCCTGCTCCACAAGTTCCTTCGCCCAGGCCAGCAGGTGAACCAGCAGGGTGCGGATTCGGATGCAGATGTAAAGCCGCAGGTCGGTGGCAATCTGCTCATTGCGCGAGCGGCCGGTGTGCAGCTTCAGGCCAAGATCGCCGACCTGCTCTACCAACTTCATCTCGACGAAGTGATGAATGTCTTCCGCGTCATTGCCCATCGGCTGCGGATGGGTCGGCGTTTCGCCCAACCGGTGCGGCTGCCGCGTGTAAGTCCGCCATACCTGCATCAAGCCTTGCGCGACGCGCTCCTGCTCATCGGGCGTGAACACTCCTACGTCGAGCAGAGCGAGTGAGTGGGCCCTGCTCGCATCGCACTCGTGCCACAGCAATTGGCGGTCAAAGGAGAACGAGCGCTGCCAGTGATCAAACGTCGGATCCAGCGGCTCGCGAAACCGTCCCGACCACATCTTCACTTCGCAACCGCCTTCCCTGCGCCTTCGCGCAGCTCGCGCAGGCGGGCCTGCGTCCGCGCGGGCAGCCCCAGGATGCGGATAAAGCCGGCCGCATCCTTCTGGTCGTAGGTGTCGCCCATGGTGAAGGACGAGAGCTCGTTCGAGTAGAGCGAAAACTCGCTTTCGCGGCCCGCGACGGCGATATTGCCCTTGTACAGCGCGAGCGTGACGGAGCCGGTGACGTTCTTCTGCGTTGCAATCACAAAGGCATCGAGCGCCTCGCGCAGCGGCGTAAACCACAGGCCGTTGTAGACGAGGTCGGCATAGCGCAGGCCCACATGCTGCTTGTAGTGCTTCACGTCGCGCTCCAGGCACAAGGCTTCGAGTTCGGCATGCGCGGCAACAATCAAAGTGCCGCCCGGAGTCTCGTAGCAGCCGCGGCTCTTGATGCCGACAAAGCGGTTTTCCACGAGATCGATGCGGCCGACGGCGTTGCGCGCGCCGATCTCATTCAGCAGTTCGACCAGCTGCACGGGCTCCAGGCGCTGCCCGGCGACCGAAACAGGCACCCCTGCTTCAAAGCCGATCGTGACCGTTTCGGTCGCGTCCGGGGCTTCCTGCGGGCTGCGCGTCATGGTCCAGGTGGAGTCGAACGGTGCGTTGTTCGCGTCCTCCAGCTCGCCGCCCTCGTGCGAAACATGCCACAGATTGCGGTCGCGCGAGTGGATCTTGGCTCGGCTGGCGGCGACCGGGATGTTGTGTGCCTCGGCATAGTCCAGGCAGTCCTCGCGCGAGCTCAACTCCCACTCGCGCCATGGCGCGATCACTTTCAGCTCCGGCGCGAGCGCTTGGTAGGCATGCTCGAAGCGCACCTGGTCGTTGCCCTTGCCGGTGCAGCCGTGCGCCACGGCGGCCGCGCCTTCTTCCAGAGCGACCTCGACCTGCGCCTTTGCGATGACGGGCCGCGCGATGGAGGTGCCGAGCAGGTACTTGCCTTCGTACATCGCGCCCGCCTGCACGGTCGGCGTGATGTAGTCGCGCACAAACTCCTCGCGCAAGTCGTAGACGATGGCCTTCTTCGCGCCCGTCGCATAAGCCTTCGCGACCACCGCGTCGATGTCCTCGCCCTGGCCCACGTCGGCGATCATCGCGATTACATCCATGCCGTAGTTTTCGTTGAGCCACGGGATGATGATGGAGGTGTCGAGCCCGCCCGAGTATGCCAGTACTACTTTGTCCTTTGCCATGTTGCTTCTCCTGATTTCTAGTGGGCCGCAGACGGGGCGATCTTCGCCCCGAGCAGCAGCAGCAGCAGCGCTTTTTGCGCGTGCATGCGGTTTTCCGCTTGTTCAAAGACGACCGAGTTGGGCCCGTCGAACACCGCGTCCGTGACCTCGGCATTGCGGTGCGCTGGCAGGCAGTGCATAAAGGCCGCGTTCGGCTGCGCGTGCGCCATCAGGGCTTCGTTCACCTGGTAGGGCTTGAAGATGGGCGCGCGCTTGGTTGCTTCATGCTCAAAGCCCATGCTGGTGACCACATCCGTGTACACCGCATCCGCCCCCGCGACCGCCGCAACCGGGTCCTGCACGAGGTTGATCTCGGAGCCGGTCACGTTCGCAATGGCCCGCGCTTGCGCCACCACGTCAGCCTTGGGCGCGTAGTTCTTGGGCGTGCCGACCGTGCAGTGCGCGCCTAGCTGGGCCGCCACCAGCATCAGCGAGTGGCACACATTGTTGCCGTCGCCCACATAGGTAAAGCGCACGCCGCGCGCAGACCCCCCGAAGCGTTCTTCCACCGTCATGAAGTCGGCAAGCGCCTGGCACGGGTGCTCATGGTCAGAGAGCGCGTTGATCACCGGGCAGGCCGCGTACTGCGCCATCTCCGTAATGGTTTCGTGCGCGTAGGTGCGCAGCACGATAGCCTGTACCCAGCGCTCCACATTGCGCGACATATCGGCAAGCGATTCGCGCTCGCCGAGCGGCGACTGTGTTTGGTCCACGAACATGGTGCCGCCGCCGGTGGTATTCATGGCCGCTTCAAAGGTCAGCCGGGTGCGCAGCGAAGCCTTTTCAAAGAACATCACCATCTGCTTCGCGTCGAGCGCGTGGCGAAACGCTTCCGGCGCGGCCTTGACGCGGTGCGCCAGCGCGAGAATAGCCGCGCACTCCTCCGGGCTCAGGTCGGCGATCGAGCACAGGTCGCGCCCGGCCAGCGACTGCTGCGCGGCCGCGAACGTTTCTTCGCCCAGCGCGCGCGGCACCGGTACCAGTGTGTCAGTCGCCAATTCTGCCTCCCCTTGCCGCGGCTGCTTCCAGCTGCGGCTCGCCTTGTTCGTTTTCCAGCCGCGACAGTACCTGATCGAGCGCCGCGACGGCCGCGTCCACATGCTCCCGCTCCAGGATGTACGGCGGCAGAAAGCGCAAAACGGTTTCACTCGTGCGGTTGATCAGGATACGGTGCTCGCCCAGCATGGCGTCCAGCGCTGCCTTCGCCAGCGTCGCGTCCTTGAGCTCGATGGCCAGCATCAAGCCCTTGCCGCGCACGTCCGTGATGCTGGAGTGCCGCGCGGCCAGCCTTTGCAGTTGAGCGAGAAAGTACCCGCCCACCTCTTCCACATGCCGCAGC
>CAXTSG010000163.1:5455-6745 GCA_964246825.1 uncultured Acidobacteriaceae bacterium
ACCGCGACCGCCACGCGGCAGGCCAGCGGGCCGCCGCCGAAGGTGGTGCCGTGCATGCCGGGGTGGATCGCGCGCGCGACCTCATCGGTCACCAGCGTCGCGCCCAAAGGCAGGCCGCCCGCGAGCGGCTTGGCCACGGTCACGATGTCCGGCTCGGCACGGTAGTGCTGAAAGGCGAACCACTTGCCCGTACGCCCGAAGCCGGCCTGGATTTCATCGATGACGAGCAGTGCGCCGGTCGCGCGCGTCACGCGCCGAGCCGCGTCGAGAAACTCCCGCGAAACGGGGCGGATGCCGCCCTCGCCCTGGATCGGCTCCAAAAGCAGGCCGCAGTAGGCCGGGGACCAGGCCGCTTCCAGCGCGGCCACGTCGTTGAACGGGATGAAGTCGACCCCCGGCATGACCGGCATGAACGGCGCGCGGTACTTGTCCTTGTGCGTGGTCGCGACCGAGCCGAAGGTGCGGCCGTGGAACGCGCCCGACACCGCGAGAAAGCGCGTGCCGAGCAGCGCGCCCTCGTCGCGCCGCAGCGAAGCGTAGGCGCGGGTAAACTTCAGCGCGGCCTCCCAGGCTTCGGTGCCGCTGTTTGAGAAAAATACCCGGTCCATGCCGCTTGCCGCGGTCAGCCTGACGGCGAGCGCCGCCTGCCATTCGTGGAAGAACAGGTTTGAGGTGTGGAGCGGGAAGCGCGCGCCATCAAGCAGCGCCTGCTCGATGGCCGGGTGCCCGTAGCCGAGCGCGCTGACGCCGATGCCGCTCAGCAGGTCCAGGTAGCGCGCGCCGCCCTCCATTTCGAGGTACACGCCGTCGCCTCCGGTCACCAGCAGCGGATTGCGCTCGTAGGTGGGGACGAGGAGCTTGTTTTCGGCGGCTTTCAGTTCATCCAGCTTCATCGGTTCTCCTCGGCGATCCGGCGCTTTTCGCTCCGAACAAGACCATCAGGCTACCAGCACCTCGGTGCCGTCGGCGACCCGGCTGGAACAAAGGTCCGGCAGCAGCGCGGCCCGGTCCGCCGGCAGGATGCGGACGCGCTTGACGCCCGCGGCGAGCGCTTCGCGGCAGGCGTGGAGCTTCGGCAGCATGCCGCCCGTGATGACCGCATCGCGGGTCAGGGTGGCGATCTGCTCGGTTGAAAGCCAGCGCATCACCGCGCCGTCGGCACCCCGTACGCCCGGCACATCCGTCAGGAAGACCAGCGCGTCAGCGCGGCAGGCCGTGGCGCAGGCCGCCGCCATCTCGTCCGCATTGATGTTGTAATACTCGCCGTCAAAGCCGAGCGCGATGCTGGAC
>CAXTSG010000164.1:0-1013 GCA_964246825.1 uncultured Acidobacteriaceae bacterium
GCGGAGGGAGTACCGGCGGAGGCGGCGCGGGTGGTAGCTTTTAACTGGATTGAAGGGTGGAAACGATGAAACGTGGATCGGTTGTAGGACTTGTCTTGATTGCGATTGTGGTAATCGCCCTGCTGAACTATGTCAGCGCAAAGAACACCATGGTGGCGAAGCACAACGAGGTGCAGACGCAATTCGCCAATGTGGACACGCAGCTCCAGCGCCGGGCGGACCTGATTCCCAACCTGGTGAACACGGTAAAGGGCTACGCCAAGCACGAGGAAACGGTGTTCGGCGACATCGCCAACGCGCGCGCGGGCTTGCTGAACGCGCAGGACCCGCAAAGCAAGATCGCCGCCAACAACCGGCTGGACGGTGCGATTGGGCGGCTGCTGGCCCTGAGCGAAAGCTACCCGGACCTGAAGGCGAACCAGAACTTCCTGAGCCTGCAGGACCAGCTGGAAGGGACGGAGAATCGAATCGCCGTGGAGCGCCGCCGCTACAACGATGACATCCGCGACTACAACACATATATCCAGCAGTTCCCGGCAAGCCTGTGGGCCGGCATCGCCGGCTTCCATGTAGACAACGACTATTTTCAGGCGGATGCAGGCTCGCGAAGCGCGCCGAAGGTCAGCTTTTAAGCTACATTCCGCTTGGAACGGTTCTACTGCTGTATAACTTTAAGCGTCATCCTGAACGCAGTGAAGGACCTGCTTTGGTCGCTGGAAAAGCGAGAAAAGCAGGTCCTTCGCTATGCTCAGGATGACACTTAGTGACAAGACAGCCGAATTGCCAGATTCGATTTAGCTCGCTTCCGCCATGGCCGTCCGCTCGGCCAGCATCAGATCCTGCTTGATGAACTCATAGAGCACGCGCTTGGAGTCGCCTTCGGCGCGCAGCACGGCTGAAGGGTGGATGGTGGCGATGACCCGCTGCGCGTAGGGCGACTCGACGATCTTGCCGCGGTCTTTCATCAGGGCGAACTTGGCCCCGAGTAGCGACTTTGCGGCGGAAGCCCCGAG
>CAXTSG010000164.1:1023-2103 GCA_964246825.1 uncultured Acidobacteriaceae bacterium
CAGCAGCCAGGGGCGGCATGCGGTAATCTCGCGCAGGTTGGGCGACTCGTGGATGCGGCGCTTGCCGCGCTCCACGAACTTGAAGTGCTTGACCGCGTTGGTCACATACATGCCGGAGCGGTCGAAGCCGAGCTCCGCGATGGCCTGGTCCAGCACCTTGCCCGCCGGCCCGACGAACGGCTTGCCGGCCAGGTCTTCATCATTGCCGGGCTGCTCGCCCACCAGCATGATGGGCACATGAGCGAGGCCCGCGCCGAAGACGGCCTGGGTGGCGGGTTTGTACAGCTCGCAGCCCTCGCAGCGGGGCAGAGCTTCGCGCAGCACGGGAAGGGTGTGGGTTTCAGGGACGTAGGTATTGGTCAAGAGCAGGCTTTGTTGTTCCATCATGGTTCCCACGCGGCGGTCCGCGTCCGTAAGCAGCTGGGGAAGGATGTTGAGCTCGGGCAGGTTGGCCCAGTAGCGTACCGGCATTTCCGACTTCATGGCGCGGGTATTGAGACGCGCCGGGTTAAAGATGGAGCCGTAGTAGGAGCGCCACATCGTTTCCATTTCATCCTCGCTCGGTGCCTGCGAGTGCGGCACTCCGGGGCCCCAGGCAACGCGCTTGGACTCCGGATCCCAGCTTGCGGCGGCGTCTTCCGTCAGGATGGTCCAGCGCATGACGCGGAAGCGCTCGATGAAGAAAGGTACGGCTAAAGACAGGATGTGGTGGTCCGGGCGATACCAGGAGATGTAGTGCTCGCGGCCGTCCTCGACCACCATGCGAAAGCGCAGGAAGGCATGCATTTTGTGGAGGTCGCGCCGTATCTGCGCGTCCATGCGGCGCATGCGCGCGATGTCTTCGTCGAGCTCATGCTTCATGAGCGCGCGCTCGCCCTGGAGCCGCCACAGCACGCGATAGAGCAGCTGCCAGCGCTCAGGATCAGCATGGCAGGCGACAATCTCGGCCAAGTCAAGGAAGGCTTTCGGCACGGCCGGCCGCGGCACGGCAAGCCCGGGCCGCGGCGCGGGCTCGGGCGCAAAGCCGAGCGTGAGCGCGGCATCGGCCTGCTCATCGACAAGCTCGATCTCGTCGGGCGG
>CAXTSG010000164.1:2113-5256 GCA_964246825.1 uncultured Acidobacteriaceae bacterium
CAGCAGCCGCCGCGCTGTATCGCGCCAGGCGGCGAACTCGGGCGCGATGCGGACCTGGAAGCCGAGCCCCGCGCTCACAGCTGCCCTGTGCTTGCCGCCGCACCCGCGTCAAAAAGCTGCATCTGCGCGGGCACGAGCACGGCCGCGGGCAGCGCTACGGAGTCGAGCGCGGTAGTCGCGGCCGCGGTGTGGTCGGTGGTCGTCACAAAGGGCGAAACGGTCTTGAGCCGGACGTTCAACTTCTTCAGGTCGTCGAGCGAGAGCGGATGGTAGGCGCGGATGCGCAGGATGCGCTCAACGTTGCGATAGCCGATGCCGGGCACGCGCAGCAGCACCTCGCGCGAGGCCCTGTTCACGTCTACGGGGAAGAACTCGCGGTGCCCCAGCGCCCAGGTCATCTTGGGGTCGCGCGTCAGGTCGAGATTGGGCTGGTCCGGGGTGGTCAGCTCTTCGCCCCGAAAGCCGTAGTAGCGCATGAGCCAGTCGGCCTGGTAAAGGCGATGCTCGCGCACGAGCGGCGCGGGCCGCAGCGGCAGCCGCGCGTCGCCCTGCGGAAACGGGCTGAAGCCGGAGTAGTAAATGCGCTTCAGGTCGTAGGCGCTGTACAGGTGCGAGGCCGTCGCGAGGATCTGCTGATCTGTCGAGGGCGTCGCGCCCACCACAAGCTGGGTGCTTTGCCCGGCGGGGGCAAAGCGCGCGACCTCCGCCGCAGTGTTCTTCCTGGCTTCTTCCGCTTCCGCCTTTCCCTCGGCGATCTGCGCCATTGTTTCTTCAATGACGTCGACTTTCTTGTCGGGGGCAAGCTGCACCAGGTCCCCCTGCGTCGGCAGCTCCATGTTGGCGCTGAGCCGGTCAGCCAGCTTGCCCGCGCGCTCGATTAGCTGCTCGCTGGCTCCAGGAATGGCCTTGAGATGGATGTAGCCGCCGAAATGGTGGACCTCGCGCAGGAGGCGCGCGACTTCGATGAGCTGCTCCATGGTGTAGTCGGGCGACTGGATGATGCCGGAGCTGAGAAAGAGCCCCTCGATGTAGTTGCGCTTGTAGAAGTTGATGGTCAGGTCGGCGACCTCTGCCGGCGTGAAGCGCGCGCGCTTGACATCGCTGGAAACGCGGTTGACGCAGAAGACGCAATCGTAGGTGCAATAGTTAGTGAGCAGGATTTTGAGCAGGGAAACGCAGCGGCCGTCGGGCGTGTAGCTGTGACAGATGCCCGCGCCGTCGGAGTGGCCGACGCCCTTGCCGTTGCCGTCACGCTTTGCGCCGGAGCTTGCACAGGAGGCGTCGTACTTGGCCGCG
This sequence comes from uncultured Acidobacteriaceae bacterium, assembly GCA_964246825.1. GTDB lineage: Bacteria > Acidobacteriota > Terriglobia > Terriglobales > Acidobacteriaceae > EB88. Next base: position 3,410 of record CAXTSG010000164.1, read on the forward strand.
TCGGCCAGAATCTCGAGTTTCTGCTGCACTTGCATCATGCCGATTAGATGTGCGAGCGCAGGGAAAGGCTACCGGAAAGTGCTGCATATTCGGTGCAATTTTGAGGGGAATTACGCTTCGTCGGTGCCGAGCTGCCGCTGCAGCTGTTCGAGCGAAATGCCCTTTGTTTCCGGGTACAGGAGCAGCACCACCGCGAACTGCACCAGCATCATGATGCTGAAAAAAGCGAAGGGCGTACCCGTGGAGTGCTTCGCCACGACCGGGAACGCAAAGGAGATGGCGGCGTTCGCCACCCAGTGCGAGCCGGAGCCGAGGCTTTGCCCCTTGGAGCGCACGCGCGTGGGGAAAACTTCGGAGATGTAGACCCAGATAACCGCGCCCTGCGAAACGGCGAAGAAGAAGATGTAGCCCACCAGCAGGCCCAGCAGCGCGCCGCGGTGCTGCCCGGTGTAGAAGACTGCCGCGACCCCAGCCAGGCACACGGCGGTGCCGGCCGCGCCGATGAGCAGCAGCGTTTTGCGGCCCAGCTTGTCGATCAGGCTCATGCCGAGCAGCGTCGCGAGCAGGTTCATCGCGCCGATCGCGACGGACTGCTCATTGGAGGAAACGGAAGAAAAGCCGCCCGCGAGAAAGATGTCGTTGAGGTAGTAGAGAATTGCATTGATACCGGCGAGCTGGTTGAACAGTCCGATGGTGACGGCGAGAAAGATGGGCAGGCGCAGCCTGCGCGTGAACAGCGGCGCGTCCTTTTGCCGGGCGTCCTCATGGGCGGCGCTGCGCATTTCGGCAATCTCCTGCTCGGGGTTCTCTGCGCCCAGCAGCCGCACGGCTTCCCGCGCTTCGTCGAGGCGATCGCGCGAGATGAGCCAGCGCGCGGAGCGCGGCACGCCGAACAGCAGGGCCAGAAAAAGGAGCGCGGGCGCGCCGGCGATGCCCAGCTCCCACCGCCAGGTAGCCGCGCCGAGGTGCGCGCCGGCAAGGGCGAAGTTAGAGGCATAAGCCAGCAGGATGCCGATGACGATGTTGATCTGAAAGAGGCCGACCAGGCGGCCGCGCCACTTAGCCGGTGCGAGCTCCGCGATGTAGATGGGGCCGAGGACGGAGGAGCCGCCGATGCCGAGGCCGCCGATGAAGCGAAAAACGAGCAGCGCGGTCCAGTTCCAGGCAAGCGCCGTGCCGACGGCGGAAACCACGTACAGGATCGCCATGATGCGCAGCGCCTCGCGCGAGCCGATGCGCTGGCCCAGGCCGCCCGAGGTAAGCGCGCCGAGGACGGTGCCGATGAGCGCGATGGCAACGGTAAGGCCGAGCTGCTGCGGGTTGAGGGAGAAGACCTGTGTGAGCTGGCGGGTGGTTCCGGAGATGACGGCGGTGTCAAAGCCGAAGAGCAAACCGCCGAGGGCCCCGACCAGCGCGCTTTTCAGTAGAAGAGAGTTCAACCGCATGCTGTTTCCGCACCTCGCGCCGAGCGGGTGCGCGGCTTGGGGAAGCATACCGCACGGCTAGGGTGCCGTGCTGAAGAGCCGGGTGCGGCCTTCTTCCAGCAGCAAGACCCGGTCGGAAACCCCGGCCGCCCGCGCCGCCGCCTGGAGGCGCACCGGCGGCTCTTCCATAGGCTCCAGCGAGAGCCGGAAGGTGCCGTAGTGCATGGGGATCATGACCCGGCTGCCGAGGTCGCGGAAGGCCGCGAGCGCGTCCTCGGGGCTGGTGTGGACGGAGCGGAAGCTGTTCGGGTAGTAGGCACCGATGGGCAGCAGCGCGATCTCCGGGTGCAGCCGTTGGCCGATGGCGGCAAAGCCCGGGAAGGATGCGCTGTCGCCGCAGTGGAAGAGCGAGCGGCCGCCGGC
>CAXTSG010000164.1:5266-6656 GCA_964246825.1 uncultured Acidobacteriaceae bacterium
CGTCGTTGAAGTAGCGCGCGCCCCAGTGCCGGGCGGGCGTTTTGGTCACGGTAAGGCGGTCGAAGACGGTTGCCTGCCAGGTTTCCAGGATGCGCACCTCGCGGAAGCCGAGCCGCTCGACCAGATCTTCCACGCCGCTTGGCACCACAACCGCGGGTGCGGAGGCATGGAGGCGGCGGTTGTTGCTCAGGATTGCGCGCAGGCTCGGCAAATCCAGGTGATCCATGTGCGCGTGCGTCAAGAGCACGAGGTCGATCGGCGGAAGGTCACGCAGCCGGATGCCCGGCTTGCGCCGACGCTTGAGCACCACCAGAAAGCTGGAAAATACCGGGTCAATCAGGATGCGCAGGCCGCTCATCTCGATTAGAAACGAGGAGTGCCCGATCCAGGTAAGGGCTATCTGACCCGCCGAAGCCGCGAGAGGCGTATGCTGCCTGCCGCTCATCGGCGTCAGCAGCGATTCACGAACTAGATTGGAGATGAAGCGGAGCTTGCCGATCTTGAAGCCGCGGCGGGGAGGAGTGTCCATCGGTTGCCTGCGGAAAGCTCCCGCCGCCGCTTCTAGTTTTTCGGCGCGTTGTCGCCGTGCACAGTTGCGGCGGCCGAAGGGTCCTGTGCGATTACCGCCGCTTCCGCGGCCTGGAAACCGATCTTGGTATGCGCGCCGTCGCAGAAGGGCTTGCGCGTGGAAGCGCCGCAGCGGCAAAGCGATACGGCGGGCTTGCCGGTCAGGTCCCATTCCGCCCCGTTTGCGTCGACGAGCTTGATGGGGCCTTCCACCCGAAACGGTCCGTTCGGGCGAACGGTAATGGTGACATCAGCCATGCCTGGTTCTCCTTCTTGCTTGCCTGAGTGTAGCAGCGTGCCCGCGGCGCTGCCGCCGCGGGGCTTTGCCGGGCAGGTTAGGCGCTTTTACCGGCGGGTGCTTTTCTTTGCCGAGGTTTTCTTCTTGACGGCAACGGCCGCGCGCTGCGCGCCGGCGCGCGTCGTCTTTTTGGCTGGAGCTTTTTTCACGGCGGTTTTCTTCGCCGGTGCCTTCTTCGCCGCAGCGCTCTTGCGGGCTGCGCCGGAGGTTTTGGCGGCGGGCCTGGCGGAGGTTTTCGCTGCTGCCTTCTTTGCTGTTGGAGCTTTTTTCGCGGCGGTTTTTTTGGCGGCTGCTTTTTTCGCGGGCGGCGCGGTTTTCTTCGCCGTGCTTTTTGCCAAGGTTTTCTTTGCCGCCGTAGTTTGTTTCGCTCCGGTCTTTGCCGGCGCGGCTTTCCTGCCGGCATTGCGGCTGCTTTTCACCGTGCTCGGGCTTATGTTTTCCGGGTAGGCGAAGCGGTTGAAGTTGCTTTGCTCGCCGTCGGCGGTGATGTCCTGATAGATCAGCGACAGGCCGCTTGCGTCGAAC
>CAXTSG010000165.1:0-6652 GCA_964246825.1 uncultured Acidobacteriaceae bacterium
ACTATACGGTGCGCGGCGGCGATACGGTGCAGCTGGACGGCTTCGCGGCGCAGACCAGCGCGTGGGACCCGGGGCACTACCAGAATGTGGGCCCGGCGCGGCTGCCTTCCATCCACAGCAACATTCTGGGGTACTGCCGCAAGCTCGGCGTGGAGCTGCAGGTGGAGGTGAATACCAGCCGATCTTCGTATCTGCAAAACGACAAGGTGAACGGGGGCAAGCCGCTGGTGCAGCGGCAGGTGGTGAACGATACGCGCGGGCATGTGAGCGAGCTCCTGATGAAGTGCATGAGCTCGGGCGGGCTTGACGCGGAGTTCTCCAAGGAGGACCGCGACCGCATGCTGGCGTTTCTGCGCGTGTACGGGCCGCTGGATGAGGCGGGCAAGTACACGGGGAGCGACCGGGCGGGCTACCTGAAGCCGGCCGGGGCGGGCGAGGACACGGGGGTGCTGAGCCGGCCGATCGACATGCACACGCTGCTGGCCGAGGACTTTTGGCAGGGAATTCTGTTTGAGGAAGCGTTTGACATGCAGGCGACCATGATGCAGCCGGTCGGGGGCATGGACCGCATCCCGTATGCGTTTGCGAAGTCGCTCGGCGAGCTGGTGCAATACAACGCGCCGGTAACGGAGATTCGCAAGGCCGGGGACGGGGTCCGCATCGGGTATACCAAGGACGGCAGCGCGCGGCAGATAGAAGCCGCGTACTGCATCTGCGCCATGCCGCTGACGATTTTACGGAATATTCCGAATGATTTTTCAGCGCCTTACAGGAAAGTAATTGAGGAGTGCACCTATGCGCATGCTTACAAGGTGGCGTGGGAGAGCCGGCGGTTTTGGGAGCAGGACTACAACATCTACGGCGGGCTGGAGTTTGTGACGGAAGGGTGCAGCCCGATCTGGTTTCCTTCGGCGGGAATTCTTTCCGAGCGCGGCATCCTGGTAAGCGGCTACACGGACGAGCGCGAGTCGGCGTTCGGGAAGCTGACGCTGGAGGAGAAGATTGCGGAAAGCCGCAAGTCGATCGAGCGTTTGCACCCGGGGCCCGGCCGGGAGCTGGAAAAGCCGATTTATGTGGGCTGGGGCTCCATGCCGCACAACCAGGGCTCGTGGATAGAGGCTTACGGGCCGGGGCAGGAGCGCGCGCCCGGCGCGGGCGTGAACCGCACCGGACAGCCGGCGCGCCCGGCCGCCGCGCAAACCAGAACCAACCCCGGGTATGAGACGCTGATCCAGCCGGACGGACCGATTTACTTTGCGGGCGACCATTGCAGCCACATTGTGGGCTGGCAGGAGGGCGCGGCGCTGAGCTCGATCCGCGCGGTACGGATGATTGGGGAAAGCACCAAGGCCGCGCGGCTTGCGCGGCGCGGAGAAGCAGCGCGGGCCTGAGCGGCTGCTTCTACTTAGCCTTGTTTTTTCTTCTCCTTATCGGCAGGGATGGGGAGTTTGTTCAGGGCTGTTTCCTAAAAATCTTTTTTGCCGGTTTTATAATGGAGTGACTCACCCATGAAGCTATTTGCCTTGCTTGCCGCGCTGCTGCTGGCTGCCGCCGCTGCCCCGGCCCAGACCCCTGTGAAGCACCTACAGCCGAACGAGAAGAGCCCGATCGCCAATGGTGTTTGGGCCGGGGACACACTGTACCTGAGCGGGCAGCTCGCCTCGCCCGTAAGCGCGGCGGACGCGGCGAAAGGCACGCCCGCGGTGTACGGCGATACGAAGACGCAGTCGCTTTCGGCGTTGAACAAAATTCAAGCGCTGCTGAAAGAGCAGGGGCTGGATATGAAGGATGTGGTGAAGATGACGGTGTTTTTGGCGGGCGACCCCGCCGAGGGCGGCAAGCTTGATTTTGCCGGGCTTCAGGCGGCGTACACGCAGTTTTTCGGCACGGCCGAGCAGCCGAACAAGCCGGCCCGGAGCGCGGTTCAGGTGGCCGCGCTGGCCGCCCCGTGGGCGCTGGTGGAGATTGAGGTGATCGCGGTGCGGTCGAAGTAGGTATGGGATTTCCCAAAACGGGGCTTAAGGCTAGGCAAGGTGCTGTTTCGGGAGAGCGGCGGACTGCTTTTTCTCGACCCGTGTTGGGCGGGAACGGCGGGTGTAGCATACCGCTATGACGATCGACGAGCGGCTAGAAAGATTGACGGAGCGGCATGAAGCGCTGGTGCAAAGTCTAGAGCTGTTTATTGCTGAAACGCGCGAGCATGACGCGCAGGCGCGCGAGCGGGATGCTCAAACAGCGGCGCACATCCGCGCCCTGGATGCCAGGGTCGATAAACTGGCCATCCTGGTGGAAAAAGCCGTTCAGCTTATTCTGAACCACGATGAGCGGATTACTCGGCTAGAAGCTCGGAGTGAGCCGGCATGACAGTGGACGAGCGGATCGAGAAGCTGCTGGAGCGGAATGAAGCACTGGCGCACACTGTAGAGTCCATGGCCCAGAGCATCAGTAAGCTGGAAGCGGAATCCCGGCGGAACGATGAGCAGATCAGTAAGTTGATCGGCGGGCTGGATCAACTTACGATGGTAGTGGGCGAAGTGGTTTCCGCGTTAAGCCAACTTACAGCCACGATGAGCAGAATGATCGCTACGGTGGGTCAACTTGAAACTATGATTGATAAGTCCGTGCAGATTATTCTTCAGCTGGACGAACGAGTGACACGGCTTGAAGGCCGGGGCAGGATTCAGTAGCAGATCTCTTCGGCAAATGCCGCGGCTTGTGAAGCGTGCAAAGGCGAAGCAGGCGATAGGGGCTTGCTGCCGGGGTATAGTTTTGCGGTCCGGGATGCTTCGGTAGCGGGTTGATTTCCCCGTTGCACTTTACCGCTTAGGAGTAGAAGTGAGCACCGATTCCGCAGCCGCCGCGCAGCCGCCGCGCTTACTTTCAGTAGACCTGCTGCGCGGGCTCACGCTGGCCTTCATGATTCTGGTGAATGACAACGGGGACGAGGCGGCTGCTTACGGGCCGCTGCGGCATGCGGAGTGGAGCGGGCTTACTCCGACGGACCTTGTGTTTCCGACGTTTCTTTTCCTGGTGGGCGTAGCGATTGTGCTTTCGACGCAGAAGCGGCTCCGGGCCGGGGCGACGAGGGCGGTGCTGCTAATGCATGTGCTGCGCCGCTCAGTGATTCTGTTTCTGCTGGGGCTGGTGGTGAACAGCGCGCCGTTTTTTCGGCTCGCGACCATGCGCTACTACGGGGTGCTGCCGCGTATTGCGGTGTGCTATCTCCTGGTAGCTTCGTTTTATATCTTGATGCCGGGTTCGCGCAGCAAGGCGGCTGCCCTGGCGGGGGTGCTTGTCGGCTATTGGGTGCTGATGCGCTTTGTGCCGGTGCCCGGCTATGGGGTGCCCGGGCACGACATTCCGCTGCTGGACCATGACCGCAATCTCGCGGCCTGGCTGGACCGCCGGATTTTCTCCGCGCCGCACCTGTACGAGGGCACGCGCGATCCGGAGGGCGTCCTGAGCACGCTGCCGGCGCTCGGCACCACGTTGATCGGGGTGCTTGCGGGCACATGGCTTACCGGGGCGCGAACGCTCGGGGCCAAGGCGCGCGGCCTTGCGCTGGCCGGCGTAGGCGGGGTGCTGCTAGGGGCGCTGTGGAACGGGAGCTTCCCGGTCAATAAGAAACTTTGGACGAGTTCTTATGTGCTGGTCGCAGGGGGCATCAGCCTGCTGCTGCTGGCGCTTTTTCTTGCGCTGGTGGACCTGCGCCCGGCACGGCAGCAGCGCAGGCCTGCCGCCTATACCGCGCTGCTGGTTTTCGGCACCAACGCAATTGCCTCCTATGTGCTGTCGGAAGTGATGGCGGATTGTCTTGGGGCGATTCGGCTCCATGGAGGAGGGAACCCGCTGACCGCCTGTTATAGGGCGATTCACGGGGTTGTTCCCGATGCGGCGTTCGCTTCGCTTCTTTATTCGCTGCTGTATGTCGCCGTGTGCTGGCTTCTTGTTTACGGAGTTCTTTATCGCAGGCGTATCTTTCTCAAGGTGTAGCCGGCCGTGAAGGAAAAAGCGGGCGCTCGCCTGTATCCGGCACAATGGAGCGAGTACGCGCTTTCGGAGAAGGTTTTCTATGCTGATTTCTCGCCGCGCTTTGCTTTCCCTGCTGCCTGCCGCCGCGCTGCTGCCGCGGGCTGTCCCGGCGCTGCGGCTGTTTATCGGTACGGGGGCCGGTTCGGGCAGCCTGGGGATTTATGAGGCGGAGTTCCACCCAGGGGACGGTTCGATGTCCTCGCCGGTGCTTGCTCTCGCGCTTCCCAGCCCTACGTTTTTGGCGCTTGCGCCGCACACCGCGCGGCTGTATACCCTGGCGGAGGGCGCGGGCGGCGGGGTGAGCGCGTGCCGCATCGGAGCCGGAGGCACGCTGACGCTTGAGAATCGGCAGCCTTCGCTCGGCGACGGGCCCACGCACCTTTCCGTTCACCCATCGGGGCGCGCCGTGTTTGTGACCAACTATACCGGCGGCAGCGTGACTTCCTACGCGGTGGGGGCGGATGGGGCGTTGTCGGCACCGGTGTCGCACTTTGTTTACACGGAGGCGGGGAAGACCTCGCACGCGCACTGCGTGACGCCTTCGCCGGACGGGGGTTGGCTGCTGGTCAGCGACCTGGGGCTGGACCGGATTGTTGTTTATCGCGTGGACCCCGCAACGGCCGTGCTTACCCCGGCCACGCCGCCTTTTTGGAGCGCGCGGGCCGGGGCCGGGCCGCGCCATACCGCTTTTCATCCGAACGGGCGCTGGGTGTACAGCGTGAATGAGCTTGATTCGACCGTGGACCATCTCGGCTGGGACGCGGCGGCGGGGCGCCTCCAGACAATCGGCGGGCCGGTATCGACGCTCCAGGCGAGCCGGCCTTCGCATACCGCGTTTGCTTCCGAGATTCTTGTTTCGCCGGACGGGCGCTTTGTGTATGCGGGCAACCGCCGCGACGAGACTGTCGCCGTGCTGGCGGTGGAGCCGAGCACGGGGGCGCCGCGGCTGATCCAAACCGCTCCGCACGGCGGCAAAACCGCGCGGCATTTGACGCTGGACCCCACGGGCGGTTGGCTGCTGGCAGCCGATCAGGATTCCGGCGGGGTGGCGGTGCTGCGGCGGGATGCGGCGACGGGGATGCTTTCAGGGCCGGTGGGAACAACGGCGCTGGGGAGTCCGCAGTGCCTGGTGTTTGGGCGTGCTTGACGGTGGGCTGCTGGAGCAGGGCCGCTTTAGCGCCGCAAATCGCGGCGTACCCCGGCTATTCCGTAGAGGGTGGAGGAGGTTGTCATTGTGAAAACGGCAAAGCGAGGGCTTCCAAATCCGGGATAGTGCCTGGCCGTTTCTACATTCAAACGGCCGGGTTTTCGCTTCGCTTTCTCGGCTGGAGAAATGAGGGTTTAAAGCGTTTCCATTTTCACCTGAGCCGTGCCCGCGTGAACAAAGCCGAGCTTGTGCGCCGCTATCTTGCTGATGTCCACCATGCGGTTTTTATCCGAGTAGCGGTCTGTGATGCGGATAATCACGGTTCGATTGTTTTTCAGGTTTGTCAGACGGACTCTGGTTCCAAGCGGCAGCGTCGCGGAAGCGCCGGTCATTTTGTTGGAGCGGAATGTACCGTGATCGGAGGTTTTTCGGCCTTCGAAGACGTGGCTGTAGTACGCAGCTGTTCCAGTTTGTGATTCCGGCGCGGATTGCGCCCACGCAGCACCAGTTCCGCAAAGAACGGTGGAGAAAGCCAGGGAAGCTGTTAAGAGGATTTTCATGGTATGTCTCCCGGGTTGATGAAGCATTTGAGGAATAGATTAGTTTTCGGGTTCGCGTTGTATCTTGCCGTGCCCGCATTCTCAGCAAGCGCCGCAGATTGACTTATCTTTTTCCTACGCGGCTACTGCTTTGCAGCGACGGGAGCGGCCACGGGTTTTTTCGCGACGGCCGAAGTTCCGGCCAGCCGGGCTCCCGCTTTTTGGGCGTCTGCTTCCGACATAAATTGACCGTTTTTCGTTTTGCCGTAGACCGGATCGTCCTTGTGGTAGACCTTGGTGTTGAGATTGACCCAAACCATGCCTTTTGCCTTTGCATCCGCGATCGCCGCGGTGGAAGGCATAGCGGCGGTGGAAGGGGTGGTCTTTGCGGGAGTCTGTCGGCTTGAAGGCGCGGTGCCCGGCGATGCGGCGGTGCTGCCGGCAGCTGTTTGGGCGATGCCTGCGGTCGCTTGAAGGCTGGACAGCGCGACAGCGGCAGCTAAAAGGAGAAGAGGGGAGTTTAGTTTCAAGATAGTTCCTTTTAGGCTTTCCATATGTTAGTTTCAGGCTATTTCAGCCGCATATACATCTATAACTTAGCTGAAAATCGGCAGCTCCTATGTTCGATTGTGGACAGAGTAAGTTATTCTTTGCTACGAGAAAGTATCTTTTGTTACTGACCGGAAGAAGTTGCAATTTATTTTGAACCTCTTCCATCTTCCCTTTTCGGGAGGAAGCGGGCTTCACGACGCGCGCTGCTGTACACTCGGGCTCATCTTTGTTGCTTTTGGAAAGCATGTCAGGAGCCGTACCCGGAGTGGATCCAAAAAAGCCACAAGTTTTGTCGGAAGATCAGGTCGAGGCCGCCGGAGCGCCCTCGCGCCGCCGGTTTCTCGGCGGGAGCACGGCCGCGGTGCTGGCCGCGGCGCTGGAG
>CAXTSG010000166.1:0-6644 GCA_964246825.1 uncultured Acidobacteriaceae bacterium
GCATGACGCCGCGCATGACGCCGTGCGAGCGCAGGTGCCGCACCAGCGCGCGCGTGTCTACCTCGGCGAGCACCGGCACGCCGAAGCGCTCCAGGTACTCGTCAGCCGCCTGCTCCGAGCGCCAGTTGGAGCTTACGGAGGAAAACTCGCGCACAACCAGGCCCTCGATATAAGGATGCGGGGCTTCCGCGTCGGCCCGGTTGGTGCCGTAGTTGCCGATTTGAGGGTTGGTGAGGACGACGATCTGGCCGGCATAGGACGGATCGGTGAAGATTTCCTGGTAGCCGGTAAGCGAGGTATTGAAAACAACTTCCCCGGAGCGTTCCGCTGCTGCTCCGTAGCCTTCCCCGCGGAAGACGCGCCCGTTTTCGAGCGCAAGTATCGCCTGCATCGCCGCTCCAATGCACTGGATTTTATAGATGGTAACAGGTGCGGTCCCGAGCCGCATCCCAGCATGGGAGGACACTGACGCATGAAGGCTGTGATTCTGCACGAGTACGGCGACGTAAGCCGTTTGAGCTACGAGGACGACGAGCTGCCGCCGGTAGGCGCGGGCGAGGTGCGCGTACGCCTCCGTGCCACCAGCATCAACCCGATTGACTGGAAGCTGCGCTCCGGCGGCTACAAGGATCTTTACCCGCTTGATCTGCCGGAAATCCTGGGCAAGGACATCGCGGGCGAGATTGACGAGCTGGGCGCGGGAGTGGGCGGCTGGCAAAAAGGCCAGCGCGTGATGGGGCTGGCAAACGGCACCTATGCCGAGTACACCACCGCGAAGGCCGATGTGCTGTGCCCGATTCCGGATGTGTTCAGCTTTGGGCAGGCGGCGGCTTTGCCGCTTGTGCTGTTGACCGGCGCGCAGCTGATTGAAAAAGGCGCGCGCGTGCAGCCGGGGCAGACCATTCTGATCACGGGAGCGGTAGGCGGGGTCGGCCGCGCGGCGGTGCATGTGGCCAAGGCTCACGGAGCGCGCGTGATTGCCGGGGTCAGGGGCTCGCAAAAGGAAGAAGCGGCAACGCTGGGCGCGGCGCAGGTGGTGGCGCTGGACGACCCGAGTGAAACCGTTCATCTCCATGAGATGGACGCGGTTGCCGACACGGTGGGCGGGCTGGTGCAGCAGCACACGCTCAAGATGCTGGCCGACAACGGCGTTTACGCCAGCGTTGTCGGGCTGCCGCCGCACCCGCCCGAGCGCGGCATCCGGGTTGTGATGGTTTCCTGCGTGCCCGATGCTTCGCGGCTTTCGGAGCTTTCCTTCGATGTCGCGGACGGCTTGCTGCGCATCCCGATCGCAAAGACCTTCCCGCTGGCGGAGATTCAGGAGGCTACTCGGCTCGCGGAAAAGGGCGGGGCGGGCGGCAAGGTGGTGCTTACAATCGCTTAAGCATTTCACTGATGATGTGAGTCGCCTAGCAGATTCCGATGGCTTCCCGACGGAAAAGCCCTCGCCCGCGAGGATACGGGCCCGTACACTTTCAGGGAAGATGCCTTAACGCCCGAGCAGCCGCCCGAGCGCGGCTGCCAAGCCTTCGACGTCGTGGGCTGCCGCTTCCGCGGCGGGCTCCCAGCCATGCCGGCGCAGTGTTTCGCTGGTGATGGGGCCGATGGAGCAGGCGCGGGTGCGGCTTTTGACTCGTGCGCCGGTTTCGCGGTCGAGCAGGTCAAAGAAGTGGTTCACCGTGGAGGAGCTGGTGAAGGCGACGGCGTCCACCGCCGCGGCTCCGTCGCTGAAGAGCTTGCGCAGTTCTTTCCGCGACTCTTCGGCGAGTTCGTTCCGGTAGGCTTCCACCGCATCCACGACGGCGCCAGCTTCACGCAGGGCGCGGGCCAGCAGCGGGCGCGCCCCGGCGGCCTGGGGCAGCAGCATGCGCCTGCCTTTCGCGCCCGGCGCGAGCTCGCGCACAAGCGACTCCGCCACGGCAGGCTCCGGCTGAAGGTCGCTTCTTAGGCTAAACCCGCGCAGCGCCTCGGCCGTGGCCGGGCCTACCCCGGCCGTAAACGGCTGCACGGGCCAGGGCGGGGGCTTGCGGGCGGCGAGCACGCGGGCGGTGTTCGCGCTCGTCACCAGAAGCACGTCGTAGCCTGCGATTTGTGCGAGGGCTTCATCGAGCGGCGCGTAGCTCCCGGGCGGCACAATACGCAGGGTCGGCACCTCCGGCACCTCCGCGCCAAGCGCGCGCAGGCGGGCAGCCAGCGTACTGCCCTGCTCGCGGGTGCGGGTGATGAGGATGCGCCTCCCGGCAAGCGGCAGCATGGGCGGCTACCGGGCCAGCAGAGCGCCCGCGCCTTCCCGCAGCAGCTGCTCGGCCAGGCGCAGCCCCAGCTCCGACGGGTTCTCTTCCGTGCGCTGCTCCAGCGCAACCCGCACAGCGGCCCCGCCCTCCGGCAGGCTGACGGCCCCGCTGATCTGCCAATGACCGCCATGCCGCTCGCAGTAGATGCCGATCGGCACCTGGCAGCCGCCGCCGAGCGCCCCCAGCGCGGCGCGCTCGGCTGTAACGGCGTAGCGCGCGGCCGGGTCGTCCAGAAACCGGAGAGCTTCCCGCATGGCGGAGTCGCCGGCGCGGATTTCAATAGCGAGCGCACCCTGCCCGGCGGCCGGGCACACCACCGATACCGGCAAACGCTCGCGCAGCATCGCGGTGCGTTCCAGGCGGTCAAGCCCGGCCGAGGCCAGCACGCAGGCTTCCGCTTCGCCCGCGACGAGCTTGCGCAGCCGCGTGTCGACATTGCCGCGAAACTCGATGTATTCGAGGTCGCGCCGGTGAGCGCGCAACTGTGACTGCCGCCGCACGCTGCTGGTGCCGACGCGCGCGCCCGAGGGCAGCGAGCCGAAGCTCGGGAACTGCTCGGAAACAAAGGCGTCGCGCGGGTCGGCCCGCGGAGGGATGGCCCCGAGCTCGAAGGATCTGTCCAGATCGGTCGGCAGGTCCTTGAGGCTGTGTACGGCCAGGTCCACGCGTCCGGCGGCAAGCGCTTCCTCGATTTCCTTGGTAAACATGCCCTTGGCGGCAACCTTGTTGAACGCAATCCCCTGGAGGCGGTCGCCCGTGGTGCGGATGACCTCGATAGCAACCTGGTGGCCCGAGCCGCGCAGCGCGGCGGCGATATATTCAGACTGCCAAAGCGCCAGCGCGGAACCGCGGGAGCCGATGCGTATTTCCATCAGGTGCGCCTCAGGGGCACGGCAACGGCTTCGGCTTCGTCCGCCTCGGTGACGCGGCCGGATGGCGCGGGCAGCGGGTCGGAAGGCGGTTCCGGCAGATGGTAAGCGCTTTTCAGCATGGACAATTTTTCTCCGTCGCCCTCCTGCGCGGCCGTGCGCAGGGCCTGGAGCGGCGCGTGCAGCAGCTTGTTGCTGATGCGCCGCGTAAGCGCGTCCACCGCGTCCCACTGCGCCGCGGTCAAGCCTTCCAGGGAGCCGGCGGCCCGCCGCAGCTCGGCCTGGCGCCCCGGCGCGGGGTTGTTTGGCCGCGCGCGCCGGGCCGGCCCGGCGTCACCCCCCTGCCCCCGGCGCAGCAACTGCGCCACTTCAGCCTCGACCAACTGCTCGGCACCGGCTGCTTTCCGCGAGCGGTCGGCCTTGTTTGCTTCGGAAACGCTTTGGAGGTCGTCAATGTCGTACAGGAAAACGCCGTCGACGCGGTTCATCTCCGGGTCCACGTCGCGGGGCACGGCGATGTCGATAAAGAACATAGGCCGCCCGCGCCGCCGCTGGAGAAAGCGCTGCCCGTCCTCGCGGCGGAAAAGGAATTCGTGCGAGCCGGTTGAGGTAATCAGGATATCGGACTGGTCGGCCCGCGCCTGCAACTCCCCGTAGGGCAGCACGCGGCCGCCGAAGGTAGCCGCCAGCCGCTCGGCGCGGGCCAGGGTGCGGTTGCACACGGTGATGGAGCCCGCGCCCTGCTTGAGCAGATGGCGCGCGGCGAGCTCGCCCATTTTACCCGCGCCCACCAGCAGCACGCGTTTGCCCCCGAGCGAGCCGAAGATTTTCAGGGCCAGGTCCACCGCGACGCTTGCAATAGAGACCGAGCTGGAGCCGATGGCGGTTTCCGTCCGCACCCGCTTTGCGACGGAGAAGGCTGTTTGCACCACGCGGTCCAGCTCCGGGCCGGTTGCGCCGGCGGCGCGCGCCGCGCTGAAGGCTTCTTTGACCTGGCCCAGGATTTGCGGCTCGCCGACCACCATGGAGTCTAGGCTGGCCGCGACGCGAAAAAGGTGGCGCACCGCCTCGGCATCGCGGTGCTGGTACAGGTGCGAGCGCACATCGGGAAGGCCGAGGGGGGCGCGGGCGGTAAAGAACGCGGCGAGGTCGGGAGCCGCGTCTCCGTAGACGGCAAACAGCTCCACCCGGTTGCAGGTGGAAAGGATCATGGCTTCGCGCACATGGGGCACGGCCCGCAGGCTCCGGAGCGCCCCGGGGAGGTCTTCCGGGGTGATGGCGACCTGCTCGCGCAGCTCCACGGGAGCGTTGCGGTGGCTCAAGCCCGCGGCTAGGAGCCTCATTGCGCGGCAAACCTGTGGACGGAGCTGAGAAGGTTGGCCGCCCATACACTGAGCACGACCAGGAAGGCGACGGACGAGGCATACAGCGCTTGTCGGCCGCGGATGCCCCGGGACTGCCGCAGCAGGAGCACAAACACGTAGATAAGCCACATCGCGAAGGAAAGCATCACCTTCGGGTCCTGGAAGTAAGCGGCACCCACCCGCTCCTGCGCGATAAGCGAGCCGGCGAAAAGGCCGAGCGTCATGGACAGGAAGCCGACCACCAGCGTGGACTGGGCGATACGGTCCATGGTTTCCAACGGCGGCAGCCAGCTGAAAAAGCCGGGCGCGGCTTTGCGCTTAAGACGGCGCTCCTGCACGAGGTAGAGAAAGCTGGCCAGCAGTGAAAAAACAAGCGAGGTATCGGCGGCCAGCAGAGCGGCAACGTGAACGGCGATCCAGCCGCCGCGCACCAGGGGCGAGGAAAAGGAGTAGCGCGGGGAGCCGAGGGCGGAAGGCAGCAGGAGCAGAAACGCCATGGGCAGCGCGAACAGCCCGAAGGAAAGCGCGCGGTAGCGGGCGACGATCAGCAGAAACGCGGCCGCGATCAGCAAGCCGAGCGCTCCCTGCACCTCATGGAGCCCGGTGGGAGCGAAGCGGTGCGCCGCGGCAAAGGTGTGGGCAAAGACCGCGCCCTGCACCGCCGCCGCGCACACGGCCAGAGCGATGGCGGCAATGCGAAAGCGCGCGCGATGCCACAGCACGGCCGGCAGCACGCACATGCTCGCCGCCCCGTACATCGCCGCCACAGCGCGTATCAGAAACAGTTCCATTTAGGTTTGAGTCAACTCTCAGTATACGGCGGCCGCGGGCGGGCGACGGCCCCCATCCGGTGCAAGGCGGGATGACCTTCGGCGAGCAAAAGAAATGAGTTCCGCCCGGCAACGAAAACAGACGGCTGCTTCATCTGTCACACTGATAGGAAGAAGCAGCGTGCCGCGCGATTCCGAATCGGTGCGCTTGACCCAGCGAACACAGCAGCCACGGAGGGTGGAGCACCATGTCGGATTATCGCGTACAGGCAGGAGACATTCAGGAAGACCAGGTTACGTCGCTCATGGAAAGCTACAGCGCCAAGCTCCCCAGCTCGTTCTTTCTGGGTGCTTCCATCGCTTCCATCATCGGCTCCCTCATCCTTAAAACGCAGGGCAAGGACGAGAACGCCCTTTTTGTCGGCCAGTGGGCCGCGCCATTTCTTCTGCTCGGCATTTATAACAAGATGGTGAAGCAGCACGGGTCGGACGCCGTAACCCGCAGCTAGTTTCATTCCCGTTTCAGGAAGGACCGTCCCCGGACGGTCCTTTTTGCGTTTCCGGCGAAGAAGGACCTGTTTCCCTCAGACGCGACAGCCCGAGGTGTACGGTATTCTGGGCCTGCCGTGAGCGACCGTTCCCCCCAAGCCGAGTACCCGCCGGAGCCGGCACACACCACGGCAGCCCGCCTGGACGCGCCCACACCGTTGATGCGCCAGTACGCGGCGGCCAAGCAGGAAAACCCGGACGCTCTTCTTTTTTTCCGGCTCGGCGACTTTTACGAGCTTTTCTACGAGGACGCCCGCACCGCGGCCCGCGAGCTTTCCATTACGCTTACCTCGCGCGACCGGGAGCGCGGCGTGCCCATGTGCGGCGTGCCGTTCCATGCCGCCGAGGGCCATATCGCGCGGCTGCTGCGCCGGGGTTTTCGCGTGGCGGTGTGCGAGCAGATGGAGGATCCTCGGCAGACGAAAAAGATCGTGCGCCGGGAGGTGACGCGGGTGCTGACGCCGGGCACCGCGGCGGATGCGGCTCTCCCCTCGGGCGAGAACAATTACCTGGCCGCTGTTTTCCGGGCCGGGGGCGGCGCGCTCGGCCTGGCGCTGCTGGACCTGTCCACGGGCGAGTTTCGCGCTTCAGAGTGGGCCGGGCCGGATGCGGCGCGGCACTGCGCGGATGCGCTCGGCTGCTCGGGCGCAAGCGAGGTACTGCTGCCCGGCTCGCCCCTGCGGGCCGGGGATGAACCGCTCGGGCGCGCGCTGGAAGCGGTCCGCACGAAGACCGTTCTGGAAGACTGGGTGTTTACGGCGGACTACGCCGTTCCACTGCTGGAGCGGCAGCTCGGCG
>CAXTSG010000167.1:0-1785 GCA_964246825.1 uncultured Acidobacteriaceae bacterium
CGATAGGTCAGGGGCAGCTCGACATTCTAGTATACCGTGAGGTCTCCGATCAGGTTGAAGCTCTGAAAGATAAAGCCGATTTCCTGGTTGCGAATGCGCGAGCGCTCGGCAAACGTCAGGTTGGCCACCGGCTTGCCGTTCAACTGATACTGCCCGTCGGTCGGCGTGTCGAGCAGGCCCACGATCGAGAGCAGCGTCGATTTGCCGCAGCCCGAGGGGCCCGACATGGCAATGTACTCGCCGCGCCGGATCGCCAGGTGGACGCCCGAAAGCGCATGCGTTTCAATCTCGTCGGTGTAGAAAACCTTGGTCAGCGCTTCAATCTCGATCAATGCTTCGCCGTTCGCCGTCATGCTTTCTCCTTGTCTGTTAATCCAGCCGCACGCGATCCGTGTTGTCCCACCGCGACATGTCCGACAGGATCACCGTGTCGCCTTCGTTCAACCCGCCCAGCACCTGAATCGCATTCACCGAAGCGCGCCCGGCCTTCACCGGCACGCGCACCGCCTCCTTGCCGTCCGGCGTAAGTCGGAACAGCGAAATCGTGCTGTTCTCATTGCCGAACGCGGGCCGCCCCACGGAAAGCACGTCCGCTAGCCGGTCCAGATCAATGGTGCCGTCGACGCTGAGGTCCGGCCGCGCGCCCTGCGGCAGCGGCCCGGTCAGCTCCACGTCCACCGTCACGGTGCCGTTCAGCACGGCCGGGTCAATGCGCGTCACCTTGCCCGCGATCACGCCGTTGTGCGTGTCAATTTCCGACGGCTCACCGATTGCCATGTCGCGCGCCTGCGTTTCCGCGATCTTCAGCGAAGCTTTCAGCTGGTCGGGCTGCACTACCTTTGCCAGCGTCGTGCCCGGCGTCACGCTCTCGCCCACCTGGTGCGGCAGCTCTACCAGCACCCCGCCGATGCCCGCGCGCACGCTCAGCGCGTCGCGCTGGCGCTGCTTCAGCGCGAGCATCGCGCGCGCTTCATCCACCTTGGTCTGCTGCACTTCCAGCTGCGTGGCGATCGCCTTCCGGTTCACCGTCAAGCGGTCGCTCTCGATCGCGTCGCGCGTTTTCAGCTCGTCGGCTTTGCCTTGCGAGGCGCTGTACGTAAGCCCGCTGATCACGCCCAGGTCGTACAGGGCTTTGTCGGTCTGCGCCTGCTTCTGCGCCTGGTTGTGGTCGGCTGTCACGGTCGCCGCCCCCGCGCGCTGCGTCATCAGGTCGCTTTGCAGCCTGGCCTGCAGGTTGCCGTACTCCACCGTCGCGGCCTTCAGGTCCAGCTCGGCCGCCATCAGCTCCTGCTCCAGCTGCGGGTCGGTCAGGTCCATCAGGATCGTGTCCGGCTCGACGCGCGCCCCCGGCAGCACGCGCAGGCGCACCACGGTCGCCGCGGTCTGCGCCGGGATCAGTCGAATTCGATCCTCGCGCGGTACCAGCGTACCGATGCCGCGCACCTGCCGCACCATGGGGCCGCGCTTCACGGTGTCGGTCCATACGGTGCTGCGCTCCACGCTGGGGGCGGCAGGCTTCAGCCTCGAAACAGCAATGGCGGCGGAGGAAAGCAGCAGCACGGCAACCGCGGCCAGCACCCAGCGCCGACGGGTTTTCTTGCGCTTCAAATCAGGGCGGGAAATATCCATACGCCCGCACTAGGTGCAATTAGCTGGCCATACCGGCGGCGCGTAAGTGCTTTCCCTGCAACGCCCGTGCGTGTTCCGGATGGCCGGCAGCGTCCGCATCCGGGCACAGGTGTCCGCAAACGGACGCCCCCGGGTTCTCGCACCCTGAACGCACAC
>CAXTSG010000167.1:1795-6614 GCA_964246825.1 uncultured Acidobacteriaceae bacterium
AGGTGGGCGCTGGTCACCGTGCCGTAGCTGCTGCTGCCCAGCACGGTGCCGACCCCGGCGAAATTAGCATGGTTGAACGCGTTGAAGAACTCTCCCCGAAACTGAAACTTGTACCGCTCGTAGAAGTTCACATTCTTGATCGCACCCAGATCCCAGTTCTGGTACCCGGGTCCGAGAAAAGCGCCGTTGCGCTCGCTGCCGAAATGCCCCGCCGCGGCCGCGAACGAAGAAGTGCTGAACCACTGCCCCTGCGTCTTGACCAGGTGGACCGGCGCAACCTGGTCCGGGCGCGGCGCAATGTCCGCGTCCGGCGACAGGATGCCCAGCCCGGCCGAGCTGCCGACCGTAAACGGATCCGTCGATTGAGTCACCGCGATCGACGAGCCGGACTCCGCCGTGGTGATGCCGGAAATCTCCCACCCGCCGAGCGCTTTGCCGACGATGCCGCTCTGCGCGGTGAA
This sequence comes from uncultured Acidobacteriaceae bacterium, assembly GCA_964246825.1. Lineage (GTDB taxonomy): Bacteria > Acidobacteriota > Terriglobia > Terriglobales > Acidobacteriaceae > EB88. The sequence goes on from CAXTSG010000167.1 coordinate 2,257, forward strand.
GAAAGGCAGCTGGTACACGTAATTGGCGATAAAGATGTTCGGCGTGTTTAGCGAGGACGGCCCGTAATCCAGCTTCGGATCGTAAGTGTCGGTGCTGGCAACGTTGCGGTCCTGCGATTGATCGGTAAGATTGCGCGACCAGGTGTAGGCAAGGCCAAGCGTCAGCCCGTGCGTCACCCGCTGGTTCAGCGAGACTTGCAGCGAGTTATACACGCTTGTAAAGATCGGAGTTCGGGTTCGGAAAAAGGAGTACCCGGCATACGGTCGGACCGCGTTGACATAGGCCGTCGGGTTCGCCTCCCGGGCACTCAGCGTCGGCTGGTTCAGGTCCACCTCACCCAGCAGGTGACGGCCGGACAGCCCGACATAAGCCACCTCCAGCACGGTTGCCGAGGTCACCTGCTGCTGGAGCGACAGGTTGTAATCCTCATACGCCGGCACCTTAAAGGTGGGCGTGCCGGTTGAGGTGATGGCGTTGGGCGAAAGCGAAACGGCGGTTGTTCCGGCAAGGGGCTGATCAAACTTCGTATTGTTGACGGTTGAGGTCTGCACAAGCGGCGGGTCCGCAAAAGCATTCTGCTCCCAAATGCCGTTCAGGGTGCGGTCATAAAAGACGCCGTAGCCGCCGCGCAGGGAGGTTCTACCGTTCCCGCTTGCGTCGTAGGCAAAGCCGACGCGCGGCGCGAAGTTCAGGTTCGAGTTCGGATTGACGCGGCTGCCGAAAGGAGAGCATGCCACGCCCGCGGCAATGGCCTTCGCCTGGTTGCAGGCTGAACCTGTCGGAAAGATAAGTCCGTTCACGTAAGTCGCCGGAACCGCCGCCTGCCCGGGTAGAAAGTTTCCCGTGACCGAGTCCAGCGCCGGAGCCAGTGTCGGGTTATACAGGTTTGGGTCAAAGTTATTCAGAGTATTGTTGACATCGGTCGGCGATGGAAAATAACTGTAGCGCAGGCCGAGATTCAGCGTCAGGCGGCGGCTTACCTTCCAGTCATCCTGCCCATAGGCTTCGATATTGTTATAGTGCAGGTCGGGAATCGTATCGCGGCTTGCCTGGGAGTACACCGCGACGTTGCCGAGCAGAAAATCCTGCCAGGTATTGAACTGGAAGCTCGCGTCTCCCGACGAGCCGTTCTCCGTCTTCAGCATCTGCTGAATGGTAAAGCCGGTGCGGAAAGCATGCCTGCCGGCCGAGATAGAAAGATTGTCGAAATAGGTCCGGTCCAGGTTGCGCTCATTGTACGGCGCGCTGCCCTGGTTCAAACCCTCGATCGTGCCGCCGGTAAAGCTCACGCTCGGGATGCGTCCGTATGGATCTTTGTACGCGGTATTGTTCGTCAGCTGGCTCAGCACCGCCGGCGAGTTCGCAACGCCGCTCAGGGTCGCGTTGATCTCGCCCTGCGAGTAGGCGAACTCGGCCTCATTCACCACGTTCGGCGAGATGGTGTACGTCAGGTTCCCGACCACGTTCTCGCCCGGCGCATTTACAGCGGTATTGACGAGATTCGGATAATTGCCGCCGGCAAACAGTCCGGTGGGGAAGTTCTGCGGCACGACATCCTGCATGGCGCGGCCGAAAAAGTGCAGCTTGTCTGAAATATTCTCATCAATGCGGACAATATCCTGTCGAAAGTTATTCAGAGACGAATAACTGAACTGGTACGAGCCGCTGCTGTCCGCGGGAAACTTGCTGAAGATATTCGCCAGGTACACCGAAGCATTTTTGCTGTAGCAGGTTGGGCTGATCGTGCTGGTTGTGCCGTTGTACGTGACGCAGCCCGGGGGCGCGTTCGTCACCTGCCCGGCAACAACGCCGTTCAACTGCGCCGCGGTCGGCGCATTCACCGAGCTGGTCGTCGGCGTGCTCGTTTTCCGCCACTCTTCCGACCAGAAAAAGAACGTCTTATTCTTCGCCGTATCGTAAACGCGTGGAATATACAGCGGACCGCCCAGGGTAAAACCGAAATCGTTATAACGCTGGATGGCCCGCGCAATGCCTGTCTGGTTGTTGAAGTAGGTATTGGCGTTCAACTTATCGTTGCGGAAAAACTCGTATAAGTCGCCATGGAACTGGCTGGTGCCGGCCTTGGTCGCCACCAGCACCTGGCCGCCGCCGCTCCGCCCGAAACCGGCATCGTAGGAGCCGCGCTCCAGGGTGAACTCCTGGATCGCATCCACGCTCGGCACGTTCAGCAGCGTGGCATTGGATCCGCTGTCATTGATGTCCGCCCCGTCCACCGTCCAGTTATTCGCGCCCGAGCGGGCACCGTTGACGGAAATGGTGGAAGTATTGTTCAGTCCAAAGCCGGGTTGATCCCCAAGCTGATTCACAACACCGGGCTGCAGCGTCACCAGCTGTTCAAAGTTGCGGTTGCTTAACTCCAGCTCGCGCACCTGCGTCCCGCTGATCGTGCCGGCCTGCGCGCTGCTTTCCGTTTCCACCGCGACCGGGTTCTCCTGCACGGTCACCGTCTGGCTCACGCTGCCCGTTTCCAGCGGAGCATTGACGGTGCGCTTTTGAGCGACAAACACGGTGACGTTGTCGGCTGTAAACGTTTTGAAGCCGGGCGCTTCAATCCTGACGGTGTACGTACCCGGCGCAAGATTGGTGGCCGTGTACTCGCCGCTGCCGTTGGTTTCCACCGTGCGCGCCGCGCCGTTGGTGCCGTTTTCCGTAACGGTCACCTCGGCTTTTTCCACCACGGCGCCGGAAGCATCCGTCACCCGGCCTGAAAGGCTCGCGGCCAACTCCTGTGCCGGCACGGTACAGGCAAGGGAGAATGCCGATAAAACAAGAAGAAGCTTGGGGAGGGACTGCTTCATGGTGCGGCCTCGCGGAATGGTTTAGGTCGGGTACCGCATTGCGTCTCCTGCTCGGCATGGCCGCGGCAGGAGGTAAGGCGTCCGGATCATCTGCCCGTGGCGCGGAGTTTCGCCCGAACAGGATGCGGTTGTCGGATTTCCCATGCACTCACACAATCCATGTTGTCCAGGGTCGTGCGATTTCGTGAAGCATAAGGTACGCCGCCGTAAACGGCAAGCACTTTTGTGCCTGTGGCGGCCGGGCTCGCGCGCGCCTTGGCTGCAACGCTTCCCGCGGGCAGCTTCCGCCTGCCTTTCCGCCTGCCCGCATGGTAAAGTCGCCCACAGGCGCTATGCAGAAGCACTCGACGCGCGTTTGCTTGCAACACTGCCGGGCGCTGCTCGCGGGCTGCCTCTGCCTTCCGGCTGTTGTTGCCAACCCCGCCCACTCGGCGGCGCAAACCCCTCGGCAGATCACCGATGCCGTGGCTTCCGGCTCCGCCGCCTTGCAGGCGGGCGACAACGCCTCGGCGGAAAAGTACTTTCGGGAAGCGCTCGCGCTTACACCCGGCTCCGTCATGATCCTCAACAATCTCGCCGTCTCCGTTGCCCGGCAGGGGCGGGACGACGAAGCCATCGGGATTTATGAGCAGGCGCTTCGCCTTTCGCCGCACGATGCCGTCACGCTGCGCAACCTGGGCGTCGCCTACTTCCGCGCGCATCGCTACGCGGCCGCGCGGCCGCTGCTGGAGAGCAGCGCCCGTACCGCGCCCAGCTTTCAGGCTGTCGATCTTGCCGGGCTCGCCTTGTTCGCGCTCAACCGCTACGAGGAAGCCGCGCGCTACCTTGCGGAGGCAAGCGCGCTCCGGCCCGCCGACCTTCCCACGCTCGACATGCTGGGCAAGGCCTACCTCCAATTAAAAAACTACTCCGGCATGAGCGATGTTTTCGGGAAGGTGATGGCCGTCGCGCCCGACTCACCGGAAGCGCACGCGATGCTGGCCATGGCGCAGGACAAGCTCTTCCGCGAGGATGACGCCATCCGCGAGTTCAAGGCCGCGCTCGCCGCCGACCCGCACTACCCCGGCGCCCATACCGGGCTCGGCATCATCTACTGGCGCAACGACAATCTCGACGCCGCCGAAAGCGAGTTCCGGCAGGAACTGGAGCGCTACGGCGACGACCCCATTGCCAACTGCACCCTGGGCCGCATCCTGCTCAAGCGCAGCCGGCCCGCCGATGCGCTGCCGCTGCTTCAAAAGGCTGTCGCGGTCAACCCGTCGTACAAGGACGCCCTCCTCGCGCTCGGCGAGTGCTTCCTCGCGCTTGGAAAGTGGCAGTTGGCGCTTGCCCCTCTGCAACAAGCCGCCTCGCTCGGCAGCGATGCGCAGGCGCACTACCTGCTGGGCACCGCACTGCTCAAAGCAGGCCGCGTGGAAGAAGGCCGCCGCGAGCGTGAAATCAGCGGAAAACTGCTGGCCGCGCAGCGTCAACAGCCTGCACCCTAGATATTTGGTCCCGAAGTTCGACCGTACATACTTTTCCCAGGAGTGGAAGAA
>CAXTSG010000168.1:0-2694 GCA_964246825.1 uncultured Acidobacteriaceae bacterium
ATCGGGAACCAGTCGCGCGTCGGCTCGCCGAGCCCGGTCTGGTTCTTAACGTCGTGCGCCATGTGCGAAAGCGTGTAGCGCTGCGCCTCGCGGCGTTCATCCGTCACGGCCTCATCGCGTCCGGTAAACGATACCGGCTGGAACGAAATAAAGTTGATGCGCTTCGGGTTGTCGAGCGCGAACTGGATGATGCGGCCGACCTGCTCGTTGTTGATGCCGTTGATGATCGTCGTCACCGGAACGATGTCGACGCCGGCCTCATGAAGGTTATGGATAGCCTGGAGCTTGACATCGAACAGGTTGCCGACCTTGCGGTGCGAGTTCGCCGCATTGCCGATACCGTCAAACTGGAGGTAGGCATAGCGCAGGCCGGCCTCGGCGGCGGCGCGGCACAGCTCCTTCGACTTGGCAAACTCAATGCCGTTGGTCGCGGCCTGCACGGAGTTGTAGCCGACCTTGCGCGCATACGCAACCGCATCAAGAAAGTAGGGTGAAAGCGTCGGCTCGCCGCCCGAAAACTGCACCGACATCTGGCGGCGCGGCTTGATCGTGATCGCGTTGTCGAGCATGGTCTTGATCTCGTCCCATGTCAGCTCATGGACAAAACCGACCTGGTTCGCGTCCATAAAGCACGGGTCGCACATCATGTTGCAGCGGTTCGTCAGGTCGATTGTCAGCACGGAGCCGCGGCCGTGGGTCACGGTCGAGGTGCCGTGGTTATGCAGGCCCTCATCGTTGTGCGCCTTGATGTCGCGGCCCGGGAAGACCTCTTCCAGGTGCCGGAAGAACTCCGTATCGATCGACATCACGTCTTCAAAGTGGCCGTGCCGCGGGCAGTCCTTCACCATCAGGATTTTGCCGTCGCGCTCCACGATCTGCGCCTTGATCTCGCCGACCTTTTCGTTCAGCAGGATTTCGTGCGGCAGCTTGCCATCGATAATCTGCTGCCGGATCTCGGGAACGCACTTGGGGCAGAGCGAGTCGGTGGTGCGCGGCCAGCCGAGCGGCGGCTTTTCCTTCTGGTAGCTCTTCAGCAGCGGCTTGTCTGACCACTTCGGGGTGAAGCTCGCGTTCGGCTTGATGCTGTTGAGCTTGTCGAACACGGTCCATGCGCCTTGGGCGGCGAGAGTCAGTGTGCGCTCGGCGTACTTGATGGCTTTCGGCATAGTAGGTGGCTGCTCCTGGAGGTATGACACCGGTACAGACTTGAATCCTTGGGTGATGCTGAAAACAGCGGTTCTTTCCGGCACAGTAAACCCGGAAAAGATCTGAAATCAGTACAGGCACCTTCACCATACCGGCGTCACGCGCGAAAGTGCGAAGCGTTGGCGGCGAACGGTGTCCAAATGAACCTGAGTGGATACCAAGCAGGGCTGAAAGGCGGCCCTGCGCGAGACTACTGCGACTTTCCGAAAACCTTTTTCTTTACATCAGGCCAGAACTCCACAAAAAGATTGCCGCCTCCCAGGGCAAGCAGGGATACGCCCCAGGTGTGCAGCACAACGCCGGAACCGATGCTCTTCTGCGGGTAGTAGGTTTGCGTCAATGCCGCGCTCATGCCGCGGCCGAGGATGTCGGAGTAGTTGACACTTTTTGCCCCGGAATCATTTTGAGTGATAAAGATGCGTGCGATGGCATGCTCGATGCGCGCGTCGTAGCTGCCGTAGGCTTTTCGGAAGTAGCGAGGGTCCTGGTGAAAAGCGATCGGCAGCAAACCGTCGGAAAGTTCACGGCTGATGGCCTGGCGCAGGGCCCCTTCGCCCACGCGCTCGCCGAAGCCGCCGCTGTCGGTGCCGAGTTTAGGATCGGTGTTTCTCCAAACCCCGTACCCGGCGACAGCGAGAACGGGAACAAGGGTGTACACCGGCTGCAACTCCTCATGGAGAGGGAAAAGCAGCTTCTGGTGAAAGGTCAGCGGTGGAATCTTTTCTCCCGGCTCCACAACGTCCGACCATTGCCTGCGCTTCAACGCCTCGGCTGTGCTCGATCGGGTTGCCGGCACGGCGACATGCGTCGGCGGGGTTGCCGTCTGCGGCGCATCCGGAAGGTTCTGCGCCTCCGCGGAACTCGCGCAAAGGCCCGCCGAGAAAACAAGCAACCATCGAAAGTAGAATCGGAGCTTCAAGAAAACCTCATGGTCCTTTCGGGATTTTACGCAGTGCTCCCGGCGCGGTCTGTTCTGGCGGCGCATTCCAAGCCGATATCCAGAACGGCACGGGCACTTCCACGAGTACCGATGCGGCACACCGCCTTTCTGATGCGTAACAATGCAGGAAGCCGTGCAATCCTGGATTGCGTCTATTGTGGAATCGGGTGCTTGCTTTGCTCAAAGGAGAAGGACTGAGCTATCCATGCGAAATCGCGTCGCTAAATCTTGGGACGCGCTCCCTAATCCGGAAACGCGCCGCGCTTTCGCTCTCCATGGAGACAATCGGCTTCTATATTCCATGCGCGGCGGGGTTCAATACATGACAAAGCGCCTTCAAGTTGCGGCAGCTTTCGCGCTCGGCAGTGCCCTGGGCTGCGGCCACCGGCAGCAGGCTGCCTATGCTCCTCCTCCCCCGCCTCTCGCCGCGCCCTCCTCCAGGACGTATCCGCCCGCGCCTGCGGAAACGAAACCTTCCGCGGCAATCCCCGCGCCGGCACCCCCATCGGGGGCAGCCGCTGCCGCCGACACGTCTGAAGACCTCCTGT
>CAXTSG010000168.1:2704-5858 GCA_964246825.1 uncultured Acidobacteriaceae bacterium
AGCAGCACCGGCCCATCTGGACCGAAACCGGGGTCGCCAGCTGGTACGGGCCGCCTTACGATCGCCGGCGCGGCGCGAACGGCGAAATCTTTGACCAGAATATGCTTTCCGCCGCGCATCGCGAGCTGCCGATGGGCTCCCTGCTGCGCGTCACCAACCTCCGCACCGGGCAAAGCTCCATCATGCGCGTCACTGACCGCGGTCCCTTTGTGCCGGGGCGCGTGCTTGACCTTTCGGTCGCCTCCGCTAAGGCGATCGGTGTATGGGCCCCCGGCACCGCCACCGTACAGATCGAGGTATTTGCCGCCCCCAAGCCGATCGCCGAGGGCGGCCGCTGGTGTGTGCAGATCGGCGCTTTCCACAGCGAAAGCAAAGCGCTGGCGCTCCAGCGCAGCCTCCAGCGGCGTTACACCCTCGCTAACGTCATCGAGTTCACAGGCCCGACCGGGCACTGGGTCCGCATCCGGCCTGCGGGCGATGACAAAAGCAAGGCTCAGGAAATAGAAAGTACAGTCGCCCCCGAGGAGGGCGCGGCTTACCTGACCCGCCTGGATTGAGCGGTATTTAAAGATGGATGATGTTGCGGCAGACAGCGAACAGCGTCGCTGACCCGACCAGCAGCCACAGCACGATGCCCTGCGCCATCGGCCGCACTCCCACCTGCCGCAGCGTCCTGTAGGAAAGGCTGCTGCCGATAAGAAACAGCGTGGCGGCCAGCTCGGTGCGGCCCAGCCCGTAGAGCGTGCGGTAGGCGGGGCCCAGCTGCGGTGCACAAAGCGGCGCGGCTGCCGCCAGTCCGAAAAGAAAGATGAACCAAGGGATGTGTACGCGGGGTGCGCTCCCCGGGGCACCGCGGCCGGCCCGTGCGCTGATCTTCGCGCCTATCTTCGCGCCTATCTTCGCTACGTACAGCCCGGTCAGGAGCGATACCGGGATAATCCAGAGCGCCCGCGCCAGCTTGACGGTGGTGCCGACTGCAAGCGCTTGCGCGCCGTAGCGCGCGGTTGCGCCCACCACCGAGCTTGTGTCGTGGATGGCAAGCGCCGCCCACAGGCCGAATTGGCTTTGGCTCAGGTGGAAGTGGGCCCCGATCGCGGGAAAGATGAACAGCGCGACCGAGTTGAGCACAAACACCGTGCCCATGGCCACGCTGATTTCTTCCTCGCCGGCGCCGTTGATGGGCGCGATAGCGGCGATGGCACTGCCCCCGCAGATCGCTGTTCCGGCCGTAATTAAAAAGGAAGCCCGGCCTCCGACGCGGAGCATCGCGCCCAGCGACAAGCCCAGAACCATGGCGACCGTGATGCCGACAGCTGTATACACAAAGCCCGAGCTGCCCGCGTGGAGCACCTCCCGCAGGTTCATACCGAAGCCGAGCGCCACCACGGAGGCTTGCAGCAGAAACCTGGCCAGCGCGTGGCTTTCCGCCCGCAGCGGATGCTCCAGCGAAAACCCGAAGGCAATGCCGGCAAGCAGCGCGAGAGGCGGCGAAACCAGGCCGCCGGCGCAAACCGTCAAGCCGACAAGAAAGATAGTCTTCCGCGTCGCAAGGCTGACGCCGAGCGTTCGGCTTTGCACTTGGTCGGCTTCAAGCGGCATTTGAACAGTCGGTACTTCCAGAATTGCTGCGTTCACGCGTTGCATCGGTGGCATGCCTCACTTGGAGCGTGCGCCCATGCCGCCGGAAAGTCGAAGCAGAAATTCTTATCCGGTATTAGGCGCGGTCTGCCCGCGCAAATGCCGAGCCGCTTCGCAAACAAGCCGCGGGACTGCCAATTTTCTTTCGGGAAGCGGGAACGGAAGCCTTGCTGCCGCGCTCCCAGTATGGGAAAGTATCGGCACCGCGCCTGCCGCGCCGGGTGTCGGGTTCAGGAGGCTTCGCATGATCTCTTCCACGCACCCTCTTCGCCGCATCTTTCAGGAGCTTGTACGCGACTGCTTCCGCGATGCCCTGCCGCCGGACAAGCGCAATCCCGAGATTGCCGCCTATGTGGCCGACATGCTGACGGAGTTTTCTTCAACGGAAAAGCTTTACCCTGTCGTGGACGAGCAGGGGCGGCCCGTGCGTGAGATCGCGAAGCTGCTCCAGGCGTCGGACCCGGTCCACGGCACGGCCGCCTCGTTTGACGATGAGCGCCGCCTGCGCAAGCACATCGGCGACTACCTGCTGTTTTCCGCGGGCATGGCTCCGCGCCACAGCGCCGGCCCGGAGCGGCTGCAGGCCATGGTGCGCGCCGGGCAGGAAAGCTACTGGGTCGTTTCCCAATTCAACCTGTTTGAGTACGAGCGCGAAGCACCCCTGTTCGCCCGCCTGAGCCAAACCTTTGAGCCCTGCGTCCACGGCCTGCGCGAGGTGTACACACGGCTCCAGCGGACCGGGCAGCGGCTGCTGATGTAAGCCGTTGTTTAGTATGATAATAGTGCTATCTTATTTTGTTAAGATCTTACCTACAGAAATTTGCTGAGTCTGATGCATGTATAGAGCTACATGCAACGTAGTAACTTTGATGAGTTGAGTTTGTAGATCAACTTTTACGTTAGTTGAAATCTGATGCGACGAATGAGGAGTGGCCATCGCCGCATCAGATTGACAAAACTGACCTACTGAGTGCAGCTTACATTGGTGTTACTTGGATTATCGTTGTGTACCGAACTCTGCGCGGTACTGCTGAAGGTGTTCCCAGAACAGCTAATGGGTGGAGCTGTAAATCCAGGGTCAGCCACCTCCACGTTGTACCTCACTGGAGTTCCTTTGACAGTATTATTCAAGATGCTTGTCGGTATAGTGCCTGTTTTCGGACTTGAAGCATTTGTTGTGCTTGGCTGGAGGCAAAAAGCACTTCCTGGAGGGGGCGAGAGCTGTGCATTTTGCGAAAGGCTGATAACATTACCACTAATGGTTCCGGCTGCGGCTGCTATGATGACTGGATTGTACGGGTAGATACCTGAGTAATTAATAGTATTACTTTGAATTGTTTCGGTTGTATAAGCACCGGCTGAGATGACATAAGGTGCCTGATAGTCGTTCGCAATGCTAAAAACGTTAGATTCAACGTCCAAGGATGTTGCTGAAGCGAAAGATAGCTCTGTATCGTCCATCTTTTGGAAGAAGCAGACACCGGTTAGATTATAAGAACCACCTACTGCGATGTAG
>CAXTSG010000168.1:5868-6256 GCA_964246825.1 uncultured Acidobacteriaceae bacterium
TCATTAAATTGATTATTCTTGAAGACGTCGTCAGTTGTCTGCGCAATTAGGACTGCAACCTTATTAAAAGTGTTTCCTGTGAAAGTAAACTGTGATGATCCTTCCGTGGGAAGGATGCGTGTACCATTTCCGGATCCCTCTACCTCAGAAGTGGCATAACCGGATATGACATTGTTGCTAAAAATTACATTAGTAAATTGATCAAACTCGTCGGTACCCGCAAAAGATGCATTTGAATCTCCTTGACCGAAACTCCACTTTGAGTTTTCAATGGTCATATTCGTCTTACAGCAGCGGCCAAAGGGACCACCATCAATCGTACCATTGAGCGTAAGTCCCGTAACTGTTAACCCATAAGCTAAACCATTAGAAAGAATTGGATTCGTTG
>CAXTSG010000168.1:6266-6611 GCA_964246825.1 uncultured Acidobacteriaceae bacterium
ATTAAAACCATGTTTTCAAGAGACACATTATGTGGGGTAATCGGCAGCTTTACCAACCCATAGGTGTCATTATAAGCATCCTGATAGTAGGCTTTTGATGCTGGATTTGTAAGGCTAAGAACAGTGCTTCCGTTTGAGTTCGTACTTACTGAGGAAACAGTATTGAGCTCCGAGTAGTGACAGATTCCTCCGCCTTGAGCAGGGTCGGTGCAGGCAGGACTTGAAGTGCCTGCGCCGAAGCTCCCCGAATAGAGCCAAATGTCGGTTCCTGCCGCGAATGCATTTGATGAACTAGAAGCGGTCTCATAAATACCTCAGCAGGATTTTGAGGCAGCCGAGCTGGAC
>CAXTSG010000169.1:0-6597 GCA_964246825.1 uncultured Acidobacteriaceae bacterium
CCACACGCGGGCCTGGCCGATCTGAAACACCAGGATGGAAGAAACCATGCCCAGGATGGCACCGACCAGCACGGCAAGCCGCACCCAGTGCAGCAGCGGGCTTCCGGTCGCAAGGGACAGCTTCTTGAGCGTGTTGACGACGGGCGCGGCGTCGTCGATGAGCCGGTCCCAGCGGATAATGCCCGTCAGCACGACGGCAACGCCGATGTACAGAATCGTGCAGAGAACAAGGGTTGCAATGATGCCGATGGGGATGTCGCGCTGCGGGTTGCGGCACTCCTCGGCCGCGGTCGAAACCGAGTCGAAGCCGATGTAAGTAAAAAAGATAATGGAGCCGCCCGTAAGCACGCCGGACCAGCCGTTGGGCGAGTACGGATGCCAGTTGCCGGGGCGGATAAAAGCCGAGCCCGCGGCGACAAAGACAAGGATGGCGGCGATCTTCAGCAGCACCATGACGTTGTTGGTGCGGGCCGACTCGCGGATGCCGCGCACCAGCACGACGGTGATGAGCATAACAATGAGAAACGCCGGGATGTTGAAGCCGAGGTGCCAGCCGGGCCCATAAAGCGTGCGGCCCGCCAGGTCCGTAAGGCCGGACGGCAGGTAGGCCGGCGAAATCCATCGGAGGCCGGGATGAAAGCCGAGCCAGTCCAGCAGATCGACCGCATGCGCGGCAAAACCGACGGAGACCGCCATGTTGGAGAAGGCGTATTCGAGAATGAGATCCCAGCCGATGATCCAGGCCACCAGTTCGCCCATGGTCGCGTAGGTATAGGTGTAGGCGGAGCCCGCGATAGGAATCATGGAGGCGAGCTCGGCGTAGCAGAGCCCGGTAAAGCAGCACACAATCGCAACCAGCAGCAGCGAAACAGCGAGCGCGGGCCCCGCCCCGGGGCGGCCGAGCAGGGCGGTATGGTGGACGAGGTAGTCGGCGACCGGGGTATTGAGGACGGAGCTCGCGTCGAACTTCTCGCCGGAGATGGCGGTGCCGATCACGGTAAAGATACCCGAACCGATGACGGCGCCGATGCCGAGCGAGGTCAGCGAGAATGGGCCGAGAGTTTTTCGGAGCGCGTGCTCGGGCTGCTCCGACTGGGCGATGAGCTTGTCGATGGATTTGCGGGCGAACAGTTGGTTCGGCAGCGTCGTGGCTCCGGGGGAAGTAGGATGCCGTGGGATCGCGGGCAAAACGCGTACCGTTCGCTCCTGACGGAACGGCCGGCAGTATGGGGCCCTGAAAGCTTACGAGCTCGGAAGCCGCCCCACTGGCTCTTCCCTTGGGGAAGAGCCAGTGGAAACTTACCCGCTGCGCTGCACGGGTTAGCGCTTGCCGGTGCCGCGGGTCAGCTTTTTGGGCTTTTTCTTGTTGGAGCCGCGCGGGGCGGTGCGCTTCGCCTTGGGAGCGGCCTTCTTGCGGGCGGCGCGCTTGAGTTGCTTGCGCTCTTCGGTGGATTCAATGTGTGCGGTGTTTGCCATGGGTAAAGGATTCCAATCTAGAAGTCTTGTGACCGTTTTACTACAGATGGGCGGTTTGCCGCGGCGGGAGGAGGCAGTTTGGCCGGGCAAGCGGGTAGGCAGGCAAAGCTGTTTCTTGTACGCTGGGGTCCATGCCGCTGCGTCTTCCCGAAGTCGACCTGGTAGGGCTGGGCCTGAATGCGACCGACACCATCCTGCTTGTGCCGGGATATCCGGCACGACGCACAAAAACAACCTGCGGGCCGCCGATGGTCATGCCGGGCGGCCAGGTGGCCACCGCGGTCGCGGCCTGCGCAAGCTGGGGATTGAGCACGCGGTACATCGGCAAACTCGGCGAGGACGTCGATGCTACGCTGCACCGCCGGGAGTTTATGCGGCTGGATGTGGACATGCGCATTGCCGTGGCACAGGGCGCGCCGAGCCCGCACTCATACATCCTGGTGGACCCTGAAGGCGAGCGTACAGTTTTGAACCAGCGCGATGAGCGGCTGCGGCTGCGGCCGGAGGAGATTCATCGCGAGTGGGTGGTACCCGCGCGGGCGCTCCTTGTCGACGGCTTCGATACGGAAGCAGCGGTGCTGGCGGCAGGATGGGCGCGGGCGGCCGGCATCCCGGTCATCGCGGACCTGGACGAGCCGTACCCCGGGGTAGATCGGCTGCTGCGGCAGGTGGACCACCTGATCGGGAGCCGGGATTTTGCCCAAAGGCTCACCGGCGAGCCTCGGCTGGAAACAGCGATCAAACTGATGCACAGCCGGTACGGGAGCAGGGTGAGCGCGGCGACGCTGGGCGAGGAGGGCGTGCTGGCCTGGGACGGCGAGCGCTTCCTCGCGGTCCCTACTTTTGAGGTCGAGGTCGCGGACACCACGGGAGCCGGAGACATTTTCCACGCCGGGTACATCTATGGGCTGCTGCAAGGGTGGGAGCTCGAAGAGCGTCTGCGCTTCAGCTGCGCGGCCGCGGCGCTGAACTGCACAGCCCGCGGGGCCCGCGGCTGGATCGCCCCCTTATGGGCGATTACGCGGTTGATGGAGGCGGGGGTTGTGATGGAGGAGTGATGGAGCTCAAACGGATGCAGCGTCCTCTTTGTAGAGGACTATGCCCGTCATCCCTTTGCCTATTTATCTTTGATTTGCAACCTGAACTTTGCGTTAGAGTTGAGGAATGAAACGCTCTGTCATTCTGAAAGGTCCAATTCCAACGCCGGAGCAGATGGCCGATAGCCTGGGTGTGCCGCGGAGCCGTTTGGAGCAGCTTCGTGTTCTGCTGGCTGAGGATGACAGCATTGGTACCTCCGCATCGCGCCGCGCGACCCCATATACGAAGCAAAGGATAAAAGCCGCAAGCCGCAAGCCGAAGCCAGGCACTCTTCCCTAAACATGGCTCAAGAGTTAGGCGAGTCCGTCTTTCTCAACATTCCATACGACAAGGGTTTCGAGCCGATATACCTTGCGTATGTGACAGGGTTGACTGTTCTTGGTCTCAAACCCAAGCTTACAGCTGCAGTACCAAATAGTAAGAACCGGCTTGAAACCATTATCAAGCTTCTTGAAACTTGCGCGTATTCCATTCACGATCTTTCACGGGTGGAAAGCACAAACGGCATGCCTCGCTTCAATATGCCTTTGGAGTTAGGGCTGGCGTTGTACCGTGAATGGAATGCACCGGACAAGCATGGTGTCTATGTCTTCGAGCAGAAAAGCCATCGCATTCAGCAATCCACAAGTGATCTGAACGGCATGGATCCATTCATCCATAACGGTTCGCCGGAGAAGGTGATGTCGGGATTGCGCAGCATCTTCCAACGGGAGGCTAACAGAAGCACTGTTCCGAAAATGATGAAAACCTATGACTGGTTGATACAGAAGCTGCCGATCATTCAACAAAATGCTGGAACAGATTTTCTTTTTGATGCGGCCGTCTTTCACGATATTGTATTGACATTAAGCTTGCGCCTGGAAAAGCGCGCGGCTACACGCGGCGACACCAAATGTTAACAAGGCCGCTAAGCGCTACAGCCGCTCCAGCTTCGCAAACTTCTCCACCAATTTCTTTACCCCGTGCAGGGTAAACGAGACAGTCAGTTTCGCCTCCTCCCCTTCCCCCTCGCGGCGCACCACCTGGCCCTCGCCGTACTTGGGGTGGCGAACGCGCTGGCCATTGCGGAAGCCCGTGGCTCCGGTAGCCGGTTCCACTTCGAGCTTGGGTCGGCTGCCGCCGGCGCGCGCGCCGAAAAAGTTTTAGATGTGGTCGAGCGAGTCGCCTCCCTTTGCCCCGGCGGCCTGGGCAGCAGACCGCGAACCGCCCGCCGGCCTGCTTTGCGCGCCGGACGCGCGGTAGCTCTGGTCTTCATCCTCATAGGAGTAGTGGCGCTCGCCTTCACGGTCGCCATCGCCTTTGCGAGCGCCCCCGCCGTAACGCGAGCCGCCGCCGTACCCTCCTCCTGCTCCGTAGCTGCCCCAGCCGCTCACCTGCGGGCGCCCGGCGGCCCCGCCCGCCACATCCATCAGCAGGTGCGCGGGTACTTCCTCCAGAAAGCGCGACGGAACGCTGGCCTCCGGCATGTCGTTGCCGTAGCGGCGGCGGTAGCGGGCGCGCGTCAGCACCAGCGTGTCCATGGCGCGCGTCATGCCGACATAGCAAAGCCTGCGCTCTTCTTCCATCTGCGCTGGATCGTTCAGGGTGCGGGAGTGCGGAAATAGGTTTTCCTCCAGCCCCGCAAGCAGCACCACGGGAAACTCCAAACCCTTGGCCGCGTGGAGCGTCATCAGGGTGACGCGCGCGTCGGAGTTGATCTTGTCCGTGTCGGAAACAAGCGCGGCGTGGTCCAGGAAGTCTGAAAGCGCCTCGCCGCGCTCCTGCGCATCCTGCGCCGCGTTCGCCAGTTCCTTCAGGTTCTCGATGCGGGAGAAGGATTCGGGCGTCCCTTCCTCCTCCAATGCGCGGATGTAGCCAGAGCGGTCATTAAGAAAGCGGATCAGCTCGGGCAGTGTGGCGGGGTCGCCGGGCTTGCGGAAGGCGGCGGCACTTGCCTCTTCCCGCGCGGCGCGGCTTTGCTCGCGGGCGTTCCCGCCGCCGAGCTGCCGCACGCGTTTGCCGGCGGGCGCGCTCGCAAACGGATTGAACGAGGCGGCGTCGATTGCGGGTGCTTCCTCGCTGCCTTCTTCCCCAAAGCCGGAGGGGTCAAACGTCTCGTCTCCGCCGAGCGCCAGCATGCCCTGCGCGGCATCGCCGAACGCAAAGCTCGTGTCATCCCCGGCATGGAGCGTGCGGTCGAGCTCCGTCGGCCGGTCGTCCCGCGTGTCGGCGGCGTGGGCGTCGCCCATGGCGGTAATGGCGTCGGCCTCGCTGCTGCCGCCCGCGAGATCGCCCGCCAGCTTCCCGGCGAAGTCCGGCGCGAGCAGCGCGCGGGCATCCTCAATCATGCGGCGGAAGCTGTCAAGCGCCAGAAGCGCGCGCGCCGGCAGCAGCCGCTCGCGCAGCGCATGCCCGATGGCCGCATACGTGCTCGTCCCCGTTTCCAGCGCCAGCCGCTCCAAAGTGTCGAGCGTGGTGCGGCCGATGCCGCGCGCAGGCGTGTTGATGACGCGCTGCAAAGCGATCGAGTCATGCGGGTTCTGCACCAGCTTCAAATACGAAAGGATGTCCTTGATTTCGGCGCGCTCATAAAAGGAAAAGCCGCCCACCATGGTGTAGCTGATGCCGTAGCGGCGCAGCGCTTCCTCCACCAGGCGCGACTGCGAGTTGGTGCGGTACAGCACGGCGGCTTTCGGCTGCTCGACCGACTGCCCGGCCTCGCGGAGATACTTGTTCAGGTAGTCGGCGATAAATAGCGCTTCATTTTCGCCGTCCGGGGCTTCGTAGTAGCCGATCTGCGAGCCGCCTTCGCGCGAGGTCCACAGGTCCTTGCCCTTGCGCTGCGAGTTGCGCGCGACCACCGCGCCCGCGGCCTCCAAAATGACCTGCGTCGAGCGGTAGTTCTGCTCCAGGCGAATCGTCTTCGCGCTTGGAAAGTCTTTCTCGAACTCAAGAATGTTGCGAATATCCGCGCCGCGCCAGCTGTAGATGCTCTGGTCCTCATCGCCGACCACGCACACGTTGTGGTCCGGCCCGGCGAGCAGCTTCATCAGCTCGTACTGCGGGCGGTTGGTGTCCTGGTACTCGTCGATCAGCAGGTAGCGGTAGCGCCGGTTGTAGCGCTCGCGCACCTCGCCGCTGGCGCGCAGCAGATGCACGGCCTCCAGCAGCAGGTCGTCGAAGTCAAGGGCATTGTTCTTGCGCAGTTCCTTGGTATACGCCTCAAAGACGTGGGCGACGCGCTCGCTCTGCGGGTCAGCCGACTGGAGGTAAAACTCCTGCGGGTTGAGCATGTGGTTCTTGGCCCAGGAAATGCGCGAAAGCACGGTGCGCGGGGTGAGCTGCTTATCGTCCAGCCCCATGCGCCGCATGATGGCCTTGACGACCTGCTGCTGCTCGCTCTCGTCGTAGATGGCAAAGGTGCGGGTGAGCCCGCCCTGCTCGCCCGACACACGCAGCGCCTCGATGTCGCGGCGCAGCATCCGCACACAGAAGGAGTGAAAAGTGGCGAGCAGCGGCTTCGCGAGCGTGGAGGAGCCGATGAGCTTTTCCACGCGCTCGGCCATTTCCTTCGCGGCTTTGTTGGTAAAGGTCACGGCAAGGATGGCGTCCGGCGCGACGCCGCGCTCCTGGATCAGCCAGGCAATACGGTGCGTGATGACGCGCGTCTTGCCGGAGCCCGCGCCGGCCAGCAGCAGCACCGGGCCGTCCACCGCCTGGACGCCCTCGGCCTGCTGCGGATTCATGGATTGAAGAAGGGGATGCACTGACGCTAGTTTACGCCGGAAGTAGCCTCCTTACCAAAAGTAAGAGGTAGTGGTAGCCTGTGTCGGGGAGGGCATCATGGCTACCGCTATTGTGACGTCCAAGGGCCAGGTTACTGTTCCGGTTGAAGTTCGGAAGCAGATGGGATTGCGCATGGGCGATCAGATTGTATTTACCAGGCTGCCGGGAACAGTAAGCTACACTTTGACGCGTAAATCGCGCTCCGTGAAGTCGCTGATCGGCATGTTCAAAAGCAACAAGCCGGCTCCGACCTTGGAC
>CAXTSG010000170.1:0-6080 GCA_964246825.1 uncultured Acidobacteriaceae bacterium
GATGGTGACCGGGATGCCGCCCTTGAGCAGCCCGCCGGTGACGAGCCCCAGCCCGGCACCCTTGCCCGCGCCGCCGCCGAGAATCCCGGCCAGGCCACCCGCAAGACCGGCGGGCCCCGAGGGTGCCGGAGCCGCGCCGGCAGCCGGAGCGCCGGTGAGGTCTGTCAGCTTGAGGAGCATGTTGTAGTCGAGCGCGCCGCCGGCGCTGACGCTGCCCGCGCCGGTCGCCGTGCCAACGCCCGCAACGGCCAGGTCGACTTTATCGGTTTGGATGCCGCCGCCCGCTTCCCGCACATCCATGCTGAGCAGCTTGATGTTGGTACCGGAGCCGGTTGCCGTGCCGATTTTGCCGCCGGTCAGCTTGGAAAGCTGCCCCAGCTTGGCCCCGAGGTCAAAGCCCGCCAGCTGCGTGTTGTCCAGGCGCACGGGTCCGCTGATGATCGGACTTGCCGTGGAGCCGGAAACCGCGACGATCCAGGTAACGGCACGGCCGCTGCGCGCTGCCGCCGCGCAGGCGCGAGCCCTCCGGCAGGTGGACGCCCAGAGCGGGCAGAAATGCTTCGAGTTCATCAATCGGCACGGCGTTTCCGTTTACCTTGAGGTTGAGCGCCGTGGTGGGCCCGCTGGTTTGGTAAGTGCCCGCCAGTGTAATCACGGCCTTGCCTATCGTCACGGTCGCGTGCTGGACTTGCCCGCTTTCCGCGCGTTCGTTCTGCGCAAGGGCAAACTGCGCGTCTACCGGAATAGCCGAAGCCTGCCCGGTTTTTGCCAGCTTGATGCCTGCCACATGCGCCGTGCCTGCCGCGTTGAGCAGTTCACCGTTGGACTGCACCTGTGCCTGGAGGGCGGCGAGCCCGCCGATGCCGGCTTCGGTGGGGAGCACGCCGGAGGTCGCGAGATCGAAGTGCGTGAGAGAGACTTTAGCGTTGACCGGCGTGGACGCGGTGTTGGTCTGGTTGAACGGCCCGGCCTGCCCATGCGCATCGAGCCTGCCGCCGCCCGGCAGCGCGGCACTGGCGGAGAACGGAGACGAGCCGGTCGGCGTCAGGTTGGTCACCTGCGCGTTGAACTGCTGGTACACGGCCGGAGGGCCGGCCTGCCCGGCCCGGGTCAGCGTTACGGTACCGTTTTTTACCTGGGCATCGTCAACGAACAGGTCTTGCAGCATGCTCGGCTTCCCTGCCCGGGCAGGCTGGGCTTGGGGCTGCTTCGGCTTGGAGGTGCGGACCAGCGTGAGGCGCGGCGTGTCCACGATGAGCTTGGATACGTGCATCTGCTGCCCGCTCCAGGAGCCGTCAAAGATAATGTTTTCAATCGTGCCGGAAACTCCGTCGGCGGCGGTGACAAAGCCCGAGGCAAGCGGATCGAGCCGCTTGAGTTCCAGGTGAGCGGTGAAGGGCGTTTCCGAGGCGTCGCGCTCGTTGAAGGGTCCAGCCGTACCTTTCAGGCTCAGGGAGCCGCCCGCCGGAAGCTCGGCCGTCAGGGTAAACGGGAAAGATTTTGCAAGGCCGAAGTTCTTTACGTCCAGGTCCACCTGTTGGTAGGTGTGGTCGGCTAAGCCCGAGGAGCCCTGCGCCGAGCCGACCGTAATCTGCCCGTGTTCAATCTCGATATGGCCAGCCGTGAGGTCCGGCACGGTTCCCTGCTTCTGCTCCGTCGCGGAGCTTTGGCTTGCCGAACTGCCGAGCGTTGAATAATTCCACTTGCCGGTGGCCGCGCGCAGGAGGTTGACCTTGGGGGTGTCCAAGGCAAAGCCGCGAATCCTGATTTCCTTGTGCAGCAGCAGTGGAAGCAGTTCGACTCGGATTTTTACCGTGTCCACCTGCATGAACGGCTGCGTGCTGAAGTTCGGGTCGTCCGCGATGACGGCGTTGGTGGCAACCAGGCCGCCGGAAAAGACCGACAGGTCTACCTTGCCGAGCGTGACCTTGCGGTTGAGCGACTTGGATAAGGTCGTTTCAATCCGCGCCCGGAAGCTGTCTCCGTTGAGGAAGAGCGGCACCGCGGCCGCCGCGATGACCAGGAGAACGATGACGGATACAAGCGCGATCAGGATGGTGCGGACGGGTTTCGACATGGTTGCCCCCTGTGCCCAAACCCATCGGATGCCCCGGCCACGGCGGCTGTTGCCGCTGCTACAGCCGCTTGCCGCGAGTGCAAACCCGCATGCCGGCTACACTTCCAGCATGCGGTCCAGAGCGGCCTTGGCCCAGTACTTAATCTCGCTGCGTACTTTGATCTGATTGACCACATGGCCGTCGATCAGGTTTTCCAAGACCCAGCACAGGTGCTGCGGGCTGATGCGGAACATCGTTGTACACAGGCAGCCCGTGTCATCAAGCGTGATGACTTTCTTGCCCATGGGCGCGAACGACGGCGAACGTGGAGCCTTCGGGCGCCTGCTCGACCATTTGAATGATGCGCTCGGTCGAGCCGAGCGCGTCGGCTTTTTGGCATACCTCCCAGCGGCACTCCGGGTGGACGACGACCTGGATGCCCGGATATTTCGCGCGCACCTGGTCTACGTGGTCGGGCAAGAAGCGCTGGTGGACCGAGCAGTGGCCCTTCCACAGGATGACCTTGGCGGCCTTGAGCCGGGCCGGGGTGAGCCCGCCGTTGATCTGGTACGGGTCGTAGACCACCATGTCGGACAGCGGAATGCCCATGGCATAGGCCGTGTTGCGCCCGAGGTGCTGGTCCGGCAGGAACAGGATTTTCTCCGTGCGCGCGAACGCCCATTGAAATGCTTTTGCCGCGTTGGAGGAAGTGCAGACCAGCCCGCCCCGCTCGCCGCAGAAAGCCTTAATGGCCGCCGTGGAGTTCATATAGGTGAGCGGAAGGATCGTATCCGGGGTAAGGCCGGAGGCCATCAGCGCGTCCCAGCAGTCTTCCACCTGGCCAATTTCGGCCATGTCGGCCATGGAGCAGCCGGCGTTCAGGTCGGGAAGGATGACCTGCTGGTCAGGCCGGCCGAGCACGTCGGCGGACTCCGCCATGAAGTGAACGCCGCAGAACACCAGATACCTGGCTTCGGTTTCCGCGGCGATCTTGGATAGCTTGTAGCTGTCGCCGGTAAAGTCGGCGAAGCGGATCACCTCGTCGCGCTGGTAGTGGTGCCCGAGCAGAACGGCGGCAGAGCCGAGCTTCCGGCGCGCCCTCGCAATTCGCTCATCCATGGAGCGGTCCGGCAGGACCAGATAGTTCTCCAAAGAGCAGGCTTGCGCGGCGATTTCGCGCGCAGGAGCCCGATCGACGACTTCCTCAGTCAGTACGCTCACGTCAGTGTTCCGCCTTCAGTCCGCCTCCTTGGAGAGGGGCGAACGGGGATGTTGAAAGCATGGTTCCCGGATGCAGCGGCTTCGCACCTTCTCAAGCCGCGGGGATGTTGCAGCCGTTGGTACTCTTTAACAGATGCAGGCCGCACCGGCCGGATGCAGCGGCGGTAGCGACTGCCCTGTTACCGGAAGTGTAATCCAGGGTTGCACGGGCTGGAAGCGAAACCGGAAAACCCCGGAGTCGCTCAGGTATCATCAAAGGGCGATGCACCTTGGCGAACCGATCTTCATCTTTATTCTTGCTTTTGTGCTGCTCGGCCCGAAGAAAACTTCGGAGCTGGCGCGGCAGGTCGGCAAGTTGATGGCGGAGTTCCGGAAAGCCTCGAACGACTTCAAGTACCAGTTCAACGAAGAAATGCGTGTTTCCGAGCAGCAGGAGCAGCACAAGAAGCAGGAAGCGGAGCGCGCTGCTCTCGGTAGCGGCGTGTCGGCTGCACCGGTGACTGAAAACAGCATCCTGCCGCCCGCGGCAACGGAGCCTGTGCCGTATGCCGTTTCCGCCGTGTCGGCAACGACCGGGGAAGAAACGCCGGTGGAAGACCACCCTTTGCTGCGGGTGGATGTGATTCCGCCGATGGACGCCGCACCGCCGGTAAGCGCCCCCGAACCGGACGAAGTGCCGGTGCATCGTGGCTAATCTTTCCTTCAACGCAAACGAGGCAGTGGACCGCGCGCGCACGGCGGTAAGCGACAGGGCCGAGCTGCCCGGCATGAGTCTGCTGGAGCACCTGGACGAGCTGCGCCGGCGCTTTGTCCATGTCATTGTCGCGCTGGTGCTGGCCTTTTTCGCGGCCTACGGCTTCCATGAACGCATTTTCGCGTTTATGCAGCAGCCTATTTCCTATGCGCTGAAGAAGCACCATCTGCCGACGCAGCTGGTGTACCACAATCCGGTGGACGGCTTTAACCTGTATCTGAAGCTGAGCTTTATGGCCGGGGCGCTGCTCGCGGCGCCTTATGTGCTGTACCAGGTTTGGCTGTTTATTTCGCCCGGCCTGTACAAGCATGAGAAGCGCTACGTGTGGCCGTTCATGTTTGCGACCGTCACGCTGTTTTTCGGGGGGGCGTTTTTCGGCTACAAGTTTGTGTTTCCCGGCTCGCTCGACTTTCTGCTTTCGTACAGCGACAAGTTCACGCCGTTGATTGAGATTAACGAGTACACCGGCCTGTTCCTGACGGTGATCCTCGGCTTGGGCGCTACCTTTGAGCTGCCGATCCTGGTGATGTTTTTATCGCTTTTCGGCATTGTGACGCCGCGATTTCTTTGGAAGAACATCCGCTACGCCATTCTTATTATCTTTGTTATCGCCGCCATTATTTGCCCTACCCCGGACATCCTGATGATGTGCCTGTTTGCTTCGCCCATGCTGGCGCTCTATCTAGTAAGCATCGGGGTGTCGTACATGGTGCATCCGGCGCGCCGACGCCGCGCGCCCGAGGGCGGCGCATGAGGCTCTTCTGACAGCCCAGTATGCCGGCGCTTCCCTGCGCTTCTGGCTTGTTTTTCATGCCTTGATCGCGGTGCTGCTGCTCTTGGACCTCCTGGTCATCAGCCGTGAAGATGAGCAGGGCGAAAGCCGTTCCGCCGTGGTCCGCAATGCGTGGGCGTGGACGGCGGTGCTGGCGGCCATTGCCTTCTGTTTTTCTCTTTTTATCTCGAAAGAACAGGGGCACGGCCGCGCCGTCGAATTTCTTTCCGGCTACCTGGTGGAAGGCTCGCTTTCGGTCGATAACCTGTTTGTGTTTCTTCTGCTGTTCCGCTCGCTGGGCCTCAGCCTGCCGGCGCAGCGGCGGGTGCTGCTTTGGGGCGTGCTGGGCGCGATCGTGCTTCGCGGCCTTTGCATCTTCGCGGGGGTGGCGCTGCTTCAACGCTTTGCGTGGGTGCAGTATGTTTTCGGAGTGGTGCTGCTCGCGGCGGGCATCCGGCTGCTGCGCCATACGGAGCGAGGCGAGGAGCAGCAGCCGGCTCCCATCCGCCGGCTGCGCCGGCGCATGCGCGGCGACGGCGCGCTTGGGGGCTCGGCGCTGCTTTTTGTCATCCTGGCGGTCGAGTGTACCGACCTCCTGTTCGCGCTCGATTCCATTCCGGCCGTTTTCGCCATTACCCGGGATGCTTTTATCGTGTACACGTCCAACATCTTTGCCATTCTCGGGCTGCGGTCCTTGTACTTCGCGCTGTCAGGCGTGCTCCAAAAGCTGCGGCTGCTGCACTACGGGCTCGCGGTCATTCTGATCTTTGTGGCGGTGAAGATGCTCGCGGCCCGCTGGGTGGAGGTGCCGGCGTCCGTTTCACTGGTCATCATCGTGATGATTCTTGCGGTCTTCGCGATTGCCAGCAAGCTGATGCCTGTGCCGAGCAAGGCACTCGACGGTTCCCCTTAGCGCCAGGCGGCGCTTCCTTGCACAATGTCCTTGCAGCGGAGCAGCGGAATGCCGGTAGCGCCGCTGAGAACGCGCATGGAGTCGAGCTTGCCCATGCCGCCTTTTCTCAGGAAGACCAGAACAGACTCGTGATCTTCCCCGGTTTCCAGCAGCATCGTGGCTTCCGCCGCCAAGGCTGCCTGCGCCGGGAACTTCCAACTTCCATCCATTGCGGCTGCTCCTTCTAACCCCAATGGGATGCGCCTACAACTGCCGCGCGGCAAACTCGATGGGTGCGTTGCCGAGCGCCAATGAGTGAAGCGCATACTGCCGGTCGTCGCGCGCGGGGTAGTCGTTGCGGTAGTGCGCGCCGCGGCTTTCTTC
>CAXTSG010000170.1:6090-6469 GCA_964246825.1 uncultured Acidobacteriaceae bacterium
CGATCAACTCGGCAACGTCCAGCAGATTGCGATTTTCCCAGGTGCCGCGGGTTGGGGCGGCGCTGCCCTGCTGCCGCAGGCTGTGGATGCACTCGAATGCGCGCCGCAGTCCTTCGGCATCGCGCAGCAGCCCGGCATCCCGCCACATTTCCGCCTGAAGCGTGCGGCGCAGCTCCGGCGCGGCTCCGGCAGCCGGCTCAGGCGGCCGCGATGCCCGCGGCTGGAGCGCAGGTTCAGCCAGCATGGCTTCCGCCGCGCGCGCCCCGAACACCAACCCTTCCAGCAGCGAGTTGGATGCGAGCCGGTTGGCCCCGTGAACGCCCGTGCAGGCGACCTCGCCCGCCGCATGGAGGCGCGGGAGCGAGGTTCTCCCGTATAC
>CAXTSG010000171.1:0-5327 GCA_964246825.1 uncultured Acidobacteriaceae bacterium
GCGTGAAGCGAACGGAATCCCGGATGAAGTCGTGAAGAAGCGAAGGCTGGCGGAAGCGCACTTCGGTCTTGGAAGGGTGGACGTTGACATCGACCTCGGCCGGCGGCATTTCTAGAAACAGCAGCATGACCGGGTAAGTGGTCGGCGGCAGGACGTTACGGTATGCCTCGGAAATGGCGTGAAGAATCAGCCGGTCGCGGATGAGCCGCCGATTGACGAAGATATAGATAGAGTTGCGGTTGAGCTTTTGCAGCTCGGGCTTAGAGGTGAAGCCGGAAAGCCGCAGGTGGCCGGGCGGCGAAGGCTGGTAGTGCTCGTCGCGGCGCCAGGGCGGCGGTTCCGGCAGGCCGCCGTGGTCAAGGGGGCGCTCGGCCGCCATGGGCAGCAGATGGTCGAGCGTTTCCCGGCCGAAAATCTGGTAGACGCGCTCCTCGGCCTTGGCGACCGGCGGCGCGGTCAGCAGGGTGTGGGTGCCGGAGATCAGCTCAAAATGCTTGCCGGGGTGGGCCAGCGCATAGTGGGTTACGAGCGCCGTGACGTGCGCGGTTTCCGTCTGCTCGGACTTGAGGAACTTGCGCCGGGCGGGTGTGTTGAAGAACAAATCCTGAATGGTAAAGGTTGTGCCCGGAGGGCCGCCCGCGTCTTCCACGCGCGCGAGCCTGCCGCCGTGGATTTCCATGCGGGTGCCCGCATCCTCGTCGGCCGCGCGGGTCAGCAGATCCAGCCGCGAGATGGAGGCGATGGAGGGCAGCGCTTCGCCGCGAAAGCCGAGCGTTGCGATTTGCAGCAGGTCGTCGGAGGAGCGAATTTTGCTGGTGGCATGGCGCTCAAAGGCGAGCAGCGCGTCATCGCGGCCCATGCCGTGCCCGTTGTCGGTGATGCGGATGAGCTTGCGCCCGCCGCCCTCGATTTCAATGCGGATGCGCGTGGCTTGGGCGTCGAGCGCATTTTCCAGCAGCTCCTTAACGACCGAGGCGGGCCGGTCGACCACCTCGCCGGCCGCGATCTGGTTGGCGACCTGGTCGGTGAGGATGCGGATGCGGCCCATGTGGTGAGTTTACCGGACGAGCCGGGCGAATACCGAGGCGGTACGGACCTTTCATAAAGAGGGTATTTTATAAAGCAGTTCCTGATGCATTTGGCCATATTCTGCGTCATAGTAGGGATGAATTAAGTACTGATTTCGAGTACGTCAGTTTACGAGGGCTGCAAGTCCGCAGCTCCTACACTGACCGAAATATCGGCCATTAGAAAAATGTATGGAAGGATGTTTTATGGCGCTGGAAAGAGAACTTGCTGCGTACCAGGCTCACCTTGCTGAACTGCTTCAACATCCGGGAGAGTTCGTGCTGATCAGCGGCGATGATGTGATTGATTATTACGCCACCTACGATGATGCGTTAACGGCTGGATATCAGCAGTTTAGGCTTAATCCGTTTCTCGTTAAGCGTGTGGATGCGTATGAACATGCCTTGTGCATCACACGCGAGATCTACCCAATCCCGAAGCCGGTTGGTGCCTAGTTGCCGTCAATAAGTGCTCCGCTAACAGCCGGGTCTGCCATGATTGACATTGTGGTGGGCCCGAGTCTGCCACGCACCATGGCCTTACAAGCGTCCGGTCTAAAAATTCCTTTAGCGCAGTCCGTCCGGGCGTTGATTGATACGGGTGCAAGCTGTACCTGCATCGACCCTGAGGTTTTTTCTTCATTGCAGCTGTCACCGACCGGAAGTACGCCGGTGCTAACACCCACAACCGGGGCACAGCCTGTGCAGAAATCTCTCTACGATGTTGGATTGATGATACCGAATGCTACGCCAGGCGAAGCGCCGCTTTTTATACCCAGCATGCCAGTGCTGGAAAGCGAACTGCTCCTGGGACAAGGGTTTCATGTTCTCATCGGAACGGACGTATTAAGGTTGTGCACCTTCAGCTACAACGGGCGAGTCGGTACATTCACTCTTTCGTATGAGTTGACAGTTTAGCACTTCGTTTATCCTGCTGAAGGCGCGAGCGGCCTCCACCGCATGCAATCATCCGGTTGAACTCTGGCGACAAAGCAAAGCAGATTCGTAAAGGCTTACAGCAAAATAAAACGATCTGCAACGCGCTGCTACGCGTGCACTTCCTCCCGCTTCACCTTTGCGGGCTCCTCCACCAGGTCTCCCAGCACATGCATCCGCATGAAGTTCGTGGAGCCGGTATTCGTCCGCGTGCCGGCCACGATGCCGACGATGTCGCCGCGGCGCGCGAAGTGGCTGCGCTCGAGCGCGTCTTCCACGGTCTCGATCATGCGCTCGGTGGTCGCGGCCTTGCCGCAGGAAAGCGGAAATACTCCGCGCAAAAGGCTCATGCGGCGCAGCACCGCGGGCGAGGAAGACAGGGCGCAGACAGGCGGCCTGGGCGCGCGTTTGGAGAGCAGCCGCGCGGTTGAGCCGGTCTCGGTAAACACGGCAATCGCGCGGATATCAAGGTCGTTCGCGGCATGCGCCATCGACTCGCAAATGGATTCAGGTACGGTGGATGCATGGTGCACGGTGCGGACCGGGTAGTGGAGCGGCAGCTCGCGCATCTGGGTTTCTGTTTCCAGCACGATCTTCGCCATCATCTTCACGGCTTCCACCGGGTACTTGCCCGCCGCGGACTCGGCTGAAAGCATGACCGCGTCCGTGCCGTCGTACACAGCATTCGCGACATCGGAGGCTTCGGCGCGCGTGGGGCGCGGGTTTTCAATCATCGACTCCAGCATCTGGGTCGCCGTGATGACCGGTTTCCTGTATTCCGCGGCACGCCGGATGATCAGCTTCTGCATGGCCGGGACCTTTTCGGGCGGTACTTCCACGCCGAGATCGCCGCGCGCGACCATGACGCCGTCCGCGATTTCCAGGATCTCGTCTACGTTGTCGATCGCCTGCGGTTTTTCGAGCTTCGCGATCAGCCAGGTGTCGGCACCCGCGGCCTGGATGCGGTCCTTGACCTGGCGCACATCGTCCGCGTTGCGTACAAACGAGAGCGCGATGGCATCCACGCCCGCGCCGATCACAAACTCCAAATCCACCGCGTCTTTGTCGGTCAACGATGGAACTTTCGCGGCGATGCCCGGCAGATTGATGCCTTTGTTTTCGCCCAGAAGTCCGCCGTTGATCACCGTACACTCGATGTCTTCGCCGACAACGCGGATGACGTGGAGCTCGATCAGTCCATCCGAGAGCAGGATGCGCGCGCCCGGCTCCAGGTTCTCGGCAAGCGTCAGAAACGTGGTGGCAATCACGTCCTTGTTGCCCGCGATGTCGCGCGGCGTGATCCGCAGCAGCTGGCCCGCTTCCAGCAGCACCGGGGTTCGATTTTCCAGCTTGCCGGTGCGGATTTTCGGGCCCTGGAGGTCGGCCAGGATGCAGATGGGCTTTCCTTCCTCCTCGGAAACCTTGCGGATAATCTCGATCAGGCGCAGCTTGTCGGCGTGGTCGCCGTGCGAGAAGTTCAAACGGGCCACATCCAGCCCGGCGCGCACCAGCGCGCGAAAAGTCGCCTCGTTGCCGGAAGCGGGGCCGAGCGTGGCGACGATCTTTGCGCGCCGCAGCGCCCCTGTGGCCGTGAAAGGGTCATTCGCTGCCGTGCACGCCCGCATCGTATCCGTTGTTTCCTGTTCTTTGCTCATGCCGCTGTTCTCCCAACCAAACTCTAACGCCCGGCCATGCCGGCAGGCACGTTATGGTGCGCGGCGTCCGGGCACTCGACCGCGTCATCTTCCGCCAGAGTCGTTTCGCTTTGATCCTTCCACAGGGGGTAGACCTGAGCATTGAACTCGGCGCCGACCAGCGTTGCCACGGAGACAAAATACAGCCAAACCATGGTGGCGATGCCGGCCCCGAGCGACCCGTACACCCGGGTATAGTCGGCAAAGCGCGTCACATACCAGCCGTATGCCATGGTAGAGGCAAACCATGTGGTTGTCGCAAGCAGCGCCCCCGGCAGCGTACGCGCCCAGGGCGGACGCACCGCCGTGCTGAAGTGGAAAATGGTTTGCAGCACCGCGATGCTGGCGAGGATGGCGACGCACCAGCGAAGCCCGCGCCAGGCCAGCACCACCCATAGACGCACCGTATGGTCGACTCCGGCGATCATACTCTGCTCAATCTGGTGCCCGAACACAACAAAGGCCGTCGCGAACAGCATCGGCAGCAGCGTGGAAGGGATCAGCAGCAGCGCCACCAACCGCTCTTTCCAGAAAGGAAACTGCCCCCGCGGCAGACGGTACGCACGGCGAAAGCCTTCCATAAGCGAGAGCATGACGCCCATGGCGGCGGCCAGCGCAATTACGCCGGCCGAAACGACCAGGCGGTGCGAACGGTTGGAGGCCGGGGTGAAGTAGGTTTCCGCCAGGCGCATCGTGTCCGGCGGCAGCAGGTCCGAAAGCATGGTGCGGATGTCGCCCCGCACCGCATCGCTGGCCGGGGTGGCGGCCAGCAGTTTGGCCCCGACCAGCAGGGAAGGGAACAGGCTCAACAGCTCGGAGTATGCGGCTGCTTTGGCGATAGTAAGGGCATTGTGGCCGAAGGCCTTCCATAGCGCGCGCCGCAGGTGCTGCCCGAGTTCCTGGAGGAGCTCTCCAAGCATATGGTGTAGAGCTTACCGTGAAATGGAAGCACTGAGCGAAAACTGCCGTGCTGAAACGGTGACGTCCGTGCGTCTCCTGCCGCGGGCTGCTGCTATCGTGGAAAGATGATCAAGGGTGTGACCGTTTTGCGCCCGGCCGCCACGCCGGAAGCCTTTGCGCGGCTGGCCGGGTTTTGCGCGGCGCTCGGTCTGGAAGAAGGCCCGCAGTGGCGGCGCGGAGAAAACCGCGGCGCAAACTTCCGCGCCTCTTACGGTGCCGTGGAGTGGGTCTACGGCCGTTTGGAAGAGGGCGCGGCGGAAGCGACGGCAGATTTCCTGGTGGAAGTGACCGCGCTGGGCGCTGTGCGGGACGCCGCCGCCGGGTGGTTCGCCGCGCAGGGTGCGTCGGAAGCGGAGCTTGCCGCCGCGCTGAGCCCGATCGAGCCGACGAGCTGGAAAACGGAACTCTTTACCGCCGAGCCGGTGCCGGGCCTCCGTTTAGCCTTTTGGGAGTGGGCCGAGCCGCTCCGGAGCAAGCCCGCCGCGATGGAGGGCGACCTCCTCGCCACGGGGATGCGCTTCGGGATTGTGGTCGCGCGCTGGAATGCGGTGATTACCGACCGGCTGCTCGGGGGCGCTCTCGACTGCCTCCTGCGCTCGGGCGCGCGGCGCGAGGATATTGAGATTGTGCGCGTTCCGGGTGCCTGGGAGATCCCCGACGCGGCCCGGCA
>CAXTSG010000171.1:5337-6445 GCA_964246825.1 uncultured Acidobacteriaceae bacterium
GTGCTGCTGCGCGGCGAGACCGCGCACTACGAGGCGATTTACAACGAAGTCTCGCGCGGCATCGGGCAGTCGCAGGCGGACACCGGTGTACCGCATGCTTTCGGCGTCTTGACCTGCGAAACGCTGGAGCAGGCTTTGGACCGCGCCGGGCTCAAGGCCGGCAACAAGGGATTTGAAGCAGCCTCCGCCGCGATCGAAATGGCATCCCTGCATCGAAAGATCAAGGCCGGGGAAGTTCAGGCCGCAGGGAGCGGTACCCCGTGAGCGCATCCACAGGCAAGCGAAGAAAAAGCCGCGAACTGGCCATGCAGATGATCTTTCAGGCCGACATCGGCAAGCAAACCCCGGAGCAGGTGCGGAAGAGTTTTTGGGAGGCGCGCGACGCCGTGGAGCCCGACGTGCGCGGCTTTGCCGAAGACCTGTACCGGCTGGCAAACGTGAAGGAAGAGGAGATTACCGACCTCATCACCAGCCATTCGCAGAACTGGCGCATGGAGCGCATGCCCGCGGTAGACCGCAGCGTGCTGCGCATGGCGATCGCGGAGATGCTGGGGTTTTCGGCGACGCCCGCGCCGATCGTCATCAACGAAGCGCTGGAGATTGCCAAGCGCTACTCAGGGCCGGAGTCGTTGAACTTCCTGAACGGCGTTTTGGACGCGGTTGCCCGGTCCCGGCGCGATGCCTGGCAGCCCGCGGCAGGGCGGCGCGGATGAGGGCTGTGCTTTTTGCGTTGGCCGCGGGTGCGGTGCTGCTGCTGCCCGGCTGCGACCGGCATGCCTCAGAGGCGGACAAGGAAGCCGCGGCCCAGGCCGCCGCCGCTCGGCAGCAGCAGCTGGATGAAGCCGCCGCTGTTCGCAAAACCATTCCCACGGCCGAGCAGCAGCTGGCCCAGCTGCCGCCGCCGGCCAAGGGGCGCTACCTCCAGGTACGCTCCACTGAGGCTTGGAGCAATCCTTTTCTCGTGGTCAGCCGCCGGAGCATTACGCTGCGCATCGTTCCTTTATCAAACAGCGGGCCGCCTAACACAATCGGATTGAGCGACACCCTACCCGGCGGAGTGCTTCCCGGCATCAAGCTGCGCCTTTTCGGGCAGAGGAAGCAGGAGATG
>CAXTSG010000172.1:0-6422 GCA_964246825.1 uncultured Acidobacteriaceae bacterium
GCACGGCAAGGAGCGAGAAAAGCCGTCCCGCCCACACATCCGCCAGGGTTCGGTAGCGGAGCCGGATTTCGGTGACCCGCGCGGACGGCACCCGCAGGGTGATCAGCCCATCCTCGCGCGGCAGGGAGATCGCGCCGGAGGGCTTGCCGTTGAACAAAACTTCCCAGGCGGGAAAGCGTTCCAAACGCAGCACGGCATAGCTGTTCCCTTGAGGCAGAACCTCTACCGTGACTGCTTCCGCGCTCCAGCTTCGGACCCGCATGGTGCCCCGATCGCCGTTTGCCGGGGCTGCCCACGGCGGATTCGGGGAAGCAGAGTCATCGCCCTCGTCCTCGTCGGGCGAGGGGAGGAGGCGCACCGGCGGCAGCCCGGTTTGGATTTCGCCGTTGTCCGTGCCGGCGGGGGCGTACTCATCCGTCCCCGCAAAGCCTGCTCCGGAGCGGAGCAGCGTCTGTTGGGCCGCGACATTGTCCTCGTCATCGCACGGCTGGTAGCGGGTTTGAGCGGCCCACGGGAGGGAGCCGCCGGCAAGGAGCAGCGAAGCGGCAAGCGCGGCGAGGCGCGGCCGGGACGGCAGAAGGGAGGAGGCCGCCGCGAGCAGCAGGGCCGACGCGAGGCTGCCCGGCAGCAGCAGCCGCCATGGAAATTGCAGAAATCGGAGCTCGGGCAGCGCATGCCAGACGGGGCCGCTCCACGGCAGCTGCAGGAGCAGGCAGACCAGGAGAACCGGCAGGAGAAAGAGGACGGATGCCGGGCCGCTTTGATCCGAAAGGGAGAGAATCTGCCGACGCCTGCCGCGCCAGGCTGCAATGCCGGCCAGCAGCCCCGCCGCAAGCGTGGCCGCCGCGATCCAGGAAGCATCGTGGAGCACCTGATCATGGTACGACTCGCCGGTGCGGCCGAAGAGAAAGCTGTCTTCGACGCGCATCCCCGGGCCGACCGCGCGGTCGATGGCTACGAAGCGCTGTTCATACCAGGCCGGCAGGAGGTAGTCGGATGCGAGCGCGCCGCCCAGCAGCAGGGCTCCGACGGTCGGCATGAGGGGTTGGAAAGCGCCTCGGAGAACATGGCCGGCGAGGATGGGAAAACCGCCGCGCCGGAGTTTCCAAAGGGATGAAGCGATGGTAAAAGCGCAGAACAGCAGCACGAGGTAGCAGCCCATGACGGCCGCGGGCGCATTGGTGTACCAGAGCAGCGCGATCAGCAGCGCTGCTCTGGGGATGGGCAGCCGCGGCGTGAGCAGCGCGTCGAAAAGCAGCGGCATCCATACGGCCGCCAGCAGCTCGCCGTAGGCGGTGCGCTCGTAGCCGGTAAAGAGCAGGTACGGACTCCAGGCATACAGCGCGGCGGCAGCGGCAGCGGGCAGGGGCGCGCAGAACCGTTGGGCGAGCCGGTGCATGGTGAAGGCCGCGCCGGCGATGCACAATCCGGTAAATGCAGCCGGCACATACCCCCAGGGCAGCACGAGGCCGAGCGCAGCACCGCCCAGCCAGCTCAACGGCGGGTAGAACAGCAGACGCGGCTCGCCCGCGCCGTAGTTGGCCGCCGGGACCCACTGCGGGGCCCACACGCCGCGGCTCCATGCTTCGCGCACGGCGAACCAGCTTTGGAGGTGGAAGTCGAAGTCGTGCCCGCAGGAGGGGCCGCGTAGGAGAAGGGGCAAAGCCGCCAGAAGCCCGAGCAGGAGAGAAAAGAGCGCGGCCAAGCTATCGACCGGGGAGGAGCCGAAGCGTGTGTTGCGCGGCCGCCTCGACCGCCGGGGCGGAAAACGGCAGCGCAAAGGTGCTGCCGCCGTACCAGCTCGGCCACTGGTCGCGGTAGAACGGGCTTAGGGGGTTGCCGGACTCGCCCATGACGATATTTTCAGACGAGCTGTCCCAGTCGCCGAGGTCGGCGGTGAAGCGCTGCGAGGGGCCGAGGCCGCCTGAAACCTGCTTGACGGTGGAGGCGTCGCCCGACTGCGGCAAAGGGCCGACGCCGCTCCGGAGCCCGGGCAGCAGCTTCCATAAAGGATGCTCGATGGCGATGGTATGCGCGGTGCCGTAGCGCCACTTGTGCAGGTCACTCGGCGCGTCCTGAAGGGCGCTTTCCACCAGAGCCGCAAGGAAGTCGTTCCAGCTTCCGTAGCCCGGCGGCAGCCAGACAGCGGGCTGATGGGCGATGAGCTGTTCGCGCGCAAAGGTGCTTTCCGACCAGTCGTACAAGCGCCATCCGTCGCCGATCTTTGCGCCGAGCACCGCGGGCCAGAAGCGCTGCTCCGCGGCCGTGATGACGGCCGCAGCGGGGGAGTTGACCGCGAGCACGCCGTCCCAGGTGCGAAGCAGGTCGGCGGCCTGCCGGGCCCGGGCCGAAGGGTGCGCCGCGTGGTCCACGGCATAGGCGAAGCGCTGGGCGATTTCCTGGTCTACCTCCGCGTACACATCGGTTTGGAGCCGGAGCATGTCTTCACAGCGCAGCTTTGGGGTGCCCCCGAGCCAGTGCCAGATGCGCTCGTTGCGGTAGGGAGAAGCCCAGTCGAGCGTGAGCGGGTAGGGGTAGCCGTCGGGCGTGACGCGGGCGTTGGCTGTCGCGACGATGCCGCCTTCCGGGTCCAGCACGGAGGGCATCTGCTCGAACGGAACCATGCCGGTCCACTCGCCGGCTCCCGCGGCGGCGGGCACGGCCTGAAGACCGCCCGCGCGCAGCGGGATCAGCCCGACAGCCTGGTAGCCGATGTGCCCGGCATCGTCGGCATAGACCACGTTCAGAGTCGGCGCCCACCAGGCGGCAAGCGCCGCGCGAAAGCCGGCCCAGTCGCCCGCGCTATCGAGCGCGAACAAGGGCAGGCCGCGCACATCGTCGTCGTAGAGCGTCCAGTGCAGCGCGAGCGCGCGCTTTTCTCCGGGCAGAATCGACGTCAGCAGCGGGCCGTGCGCGGTGCGCTGGACATCGAGCGCGACGTCGGCCCCGCCGCGCACGCGAATGCGCTCGCGCTCATGCTCCAGCGGCCGCCAGTTGCCGGCCGCGGTCTTGTACTCGCCGCGCGCATTGAGCTGCTCGATGTATATATCCTGCGTGTCGCCGCCGAGCGCGGTAAAGCCCCAGGCGATGTGATCGTTATGGCCGGCGGCGATCCCGGGCAGGCCAGGTACCGTGACTCCTGCGACATGGAAGCCGCCGGCGCGGAGCTCCGACTCGTACCAGAGGTCGGGGATTCCGTGGTCGAGGTGCATGTCATTGGCCAGCAGCGGCCTGCCGCTCGCGGTGTGCGCGCCGCTTACCGCCCACTCGTTGGAGCCAGGCCGGCAGCCGTCGCAGGGGCCGCCCTCGCCGATGCGCTCCAAAGTTTGGAGCGCCGCCATATTATTGGGCGCGGCGGGCAAACGCACCTGCGAAGGATCGAGCGGGATGAGAGGCACTTCCTGCGGGTCGGAGATGGCGGGGGCCGACGGCACTGGCGGGTGGTCGCGCCAGGAGCCGGTCGGATACAGATCCGCGAGAAGCGCTTGCTCGCCGCGCCTCCGCAGCCGCGCGGCGACTTCCTCGCGCTTGAGCTTGGTTTGCCAGCGTTCATCGAGCATCTCCGACATGGACAAAGCCACCAGCATGGAGTCATAGGGCTGCCAGGGCGCGGGCCGGTAGAGCAGCAGGCTGAACTCGGCCGGGAGCGTGCCCCGCCGCTCGGCCTGCGCGATATAGGCGTTGACGCCGCGGGCGTAGCTTTCCATGTTCCGCAGCTGATCAGGGGGCAGGGTGCGTACCAGCCGCGCGGCGACGTCGCGCATGCCGAGCGTCCGCTCCACGCGGTCGTGCTCCACGAGCGCCGAGCCCAGGACCTCGGCGGCCTCGCCCGCGGGGAGCCTCCGCGCCATGTCCATCTGCCATAGGCGGTCGCTTGCCGTGACCCAGCCCTGAGCCAGGAGCAGGTCGTCGAGGGTGGCCGCTTCGATGTGCGGGACGCCGTGCGCGTCGCGCCGGACGGTGACCGGGGCGCTCAGCTCCGGGAGAGTAAGCGTACCGTCCAGCGGCGCAAGCGAGGCCCGCAGCTGCCGATGAAGATGCAGCACAAAGCCCCCGGCCGCCAGCAGCACGAGCAGAACCATCGAGGCGGCCGCGACGCCGGCAAAGTGAAGAACCCGGGCAGCGGCAGAAACCGGGCGCGGCTGGGCGGTGCGCTGGGAAGGAAGCATCACGTCGTGATTTTCTCACCGGCCGGGCTACCCGTCCGCCCGCGCCACACAAGCGCCATGAGCGCCGCAACCGCGAGCAGCAGCGGAAAAACCAGAAGGCTGCCTTCCGGGCCGGTAACGCCGCCGCTCCACAGAGCCGGGCCTTGCGCGTGCTCGTCAAACAGGTGCCCCCGCACCAGGACGCCGCTGTCGGCGGTGCCCCACAGGAAGCTCTGGCTCCAGTCCCAGGCGGCGTGGAAGCCGATGGCCCACCACAGGGAACCGGTGTACCGGATACCTAGGGAAAACAGGAGCCCGGCCGCGCCGGCGGAAAACAAACCTACCGGCGTTTCACCGGGATTGCTGCCGTGGATGGCCCCGAAAGAAACGGCCAGCAGCACCGCCGCCGGCCAAAAGCCCATGCCGCGCGCCAGCGTAAACAGGAGATAGCCGCGCAGAAGGCTTTCCTCAAAGACGGCGACCACGCTAAAGCCCAGCGCCCACAAAAGCCCGTAGCGCCACGCCGATGCGCCGTGGATAATCGGGCCGTGCAGCAGAAGCAGGCCGCGGCTCCAAAGCACGCCTACCAGGACGGAAAGCGCCGCGGCACCGGCCAGGAGACCCGCGCCGAAGCGGGGCAGGGCGCGCCGGTCGCGCCACCCGAAGCTGCCGAACGGGCGATGCTCCAGGCGGGACATCAACCAGGTAACGAGCAGCACCAGAGCGGCTTCCAGTGCTTCAGCAAGCAGCAGCCCCCACGACGCCGGCATCGCCGCGCCGCGGGCCCGCGGCGCGGGGTGAAAGAGGGCGCGCACGGCAAGGCTGAACACCAAACCCAGCAGCCCCAGCAGGAGCGCGAAAACGAGGCACCCCCACCCGGCGCGCAGGCCGTGCGACCCCCAAAAGACGAGGTGCAGGCGGGGAGCCGGCCGGGAAGGGGATGGAATGACGGGCTGCATGCAGGCTTCTCCGTTGCCGAGCGTCTCGGCCGCCCTGCTTGACACACGACGGCACCGCTGCCATTCTAGGGGATTCGCGGCCTGCGCGGGATGCAGGTTCAGGAAGGAGCCGCCATGACCGTTCGCGTGTTTTACCACAACCATTGCTTCGACGGCGCATGCTCCGCCTCGCTGTTCACCCGCTTCCATCGCGAGTGCATCCGCCCCGACGCGACTTATGAGTATCACGGACTGGTTCATCGCGCCGGGGCGCTCTTTGACGACGCAGCTTTTTCCGGCGATGAAAATGCGATCGTCGATTTTAAGTACTCGCCCTCGCCCCGGGTCACCTGGTGGTTTGACCACCACCTGAGCGCGTTTCTTTCGCCCGAGGACCACGCCGCTTTTGAACAGGGACTGGCCGACCCGGCGAGCAACTACCGCGACCGGCGCTTTTTCGACCCTCACTACACTTCCTGCACCTCGTTGATCGCGGACACGGCGGCGGCGCGCTTCGGCTTTGATCGCTCCGGCGTTGCGGACCTGGTGCATTGGGCCAATATCGTGGATGGGGCGCTGTACGAGAGCGCGACCGCGGCGGTGGAGATGCGCGAGGCCGCCATGCGGCTCACGCTGGTGATTGAATCTTCCAGCGATCCGGCGTTTGTGCCGCGACTGATTCCGCTGCTGACGGCGATGCCGCTTGACAGGATTTTGGAGCAGCCGTTTGTGGCCGAACTGCTGCCGCCGCTGCTTGAAAAGCATCAGGCCGCTTTGGCGGTGATCGGCGAGCGCGCCCGCGAAGAACGCGGCACGATCTTCTTCGACGTGGCCGACCGCGAGCTGGAGGGCTACAACAAGTTCATTCCGTACTATCTCCATCCCGGAGCGACCTACTCAGTCGGGTTGTCGCGTTCGAGCTTCCGCACCAAGGTCGCGGTCGGCACCAATCCCTGGACCAAAACACGTCCGGAGCAGCTTCATAATCTGGCAGCCATCTGCGAGCGCTACGGCGGCGGGGGCCATGCGCGCGTGGGCGCGATTTCGTTTCCGCCGGACCGCTACAGCGAGGCAAAAGAGGCCGCCGAGGTTATCGTGCGGGAGCTGCGCGCGGCCGAAGGGTAAGCGCTAGGGGAACAGAAAGGCCGCCGCGGCGCATCCATGAAGGAGAAGCACGAGCGCAAGGGCCGGAAGCAAGTGCCGCCGCCACGCTGCCAGCGACAGGATGAGCCCGTAAAGAGGCAGCTCGGACCACAGGGCCCACTCGGCAAGGGTGTCGCGCTGCTCGGCGGCCAGCGCCGCCGGGCCATGCGCCTGCAAAAGCGCGAACCAGGGA
>CAXTSG010000173.1:0-2693 GCA_964246825.1 uncultured Acidobacteriaceae bacterium
CGGTCGCTAGCATCCCGATGCGGGTGCGTACCCACAGGGAGCGCTCTGCCCCGGCCCGCAGATAGCGTCCGCTGTCGGTGGTTGCGTCGCCGTCCGGCTTTTCCGCGCTGACGGCGATCGTGTGCTCGTCGGTCTGGCAGTCGCACGGAGCACCGTCGGCTGTGCAGAAGCCGTGGCCGTATTGCGTAATCTTGAAGGCGGTCCAGCGCAGCTCCGGCATGGCGGCGATCAGGCCGGCGACCACCGACGTTTTGCCGATATTGCGGGAATGCCCACCCACCACGACAATCGCCATCTCAGCCCTTCGACTCGCCCGAAGCACGAGGTTTGCGCGCCAGCCGCGCCAACGCTGCCAATTCTTTCAGGTATTGCGTGATGGGCCGCGCCGGCGTACCCCAAAACAATATTCCGGGTCCATGGAGGCGTTTGTTCGAGGGAACGCCGCACTGGGCACCCAGGATCACGCCTTCCCCGATTTCAACATGGTCCGCAATGCCTACCTGCCCCGCAATCACGGCACCGCGCCCAACGCGGCGGGAACCGGAAACGCCGGTCTGTGCCGCGATCACGGTGTCCTGGCCGATCGTCACATTATGGCCCACATGCACCAGGTTATCGAGCTTGGTGCCGCGCCCGATGCGGGTTTCGCCCAGCGCGCCGCGATCCACGGTGGTGTTGGCACCAATTTCAACGTCATCCTCTATCACGAGAGTTCCCTGCTGCGGAAACTGCACATATGCTCCTGTTGCGGGGTCGCGCACGTAGCCGAACCCGTCCGAACCCAGCACCGCCCCTGCATGCACCACCACTCGACTTCCGAGCCGCACCCCCGGATACAGCACCGCGCGCGGATAGATTCGGCAGCCCGGACCTAAAATACACCCTGCGCCCACAACGGCCCCGGCCCCGATCTCGACACCTTCCTCAAGCTCCGCATGCTCGCCCACAACCGCAAACGGACCTACGGAAACATGGCTGTTCAGCTTCGCTGAAGAAGCGATACTCGCGTGCGGGTCGATCCCTGTCGGCATCGCGGGCACACGGAGCAGAGCGGCCGCCCCGGCAAGAAGGAGCCGCGGCGCGGCAGTCAGGAGCAGTGTGTGTCCCTGCGCCCCAACGGCCAGAGCTTTCGTGGTAATAATGGCAGCGGCGCTGCTGCCGACTGCTGCCGCGAGAGACCGTGCATCTTCGGCAAACACCAGGTTTTCCGAAGTAGCGCTTTGAGGCGCTGCTACGGATGTAATCAGAGTATGCGCCGCTTCGGCCGGGCTGAGGGTTGCGCCCAGCAGCCGGGCAAGCTCCCCGAGCGAATAGGACTTGGCCGAAACTGCCATTCAGGAGGCCGTCTGCTGCTCGGCTGAAGGCTGGAGGCTCACCCTGTTCCTGCCCGATTCGTAGAGCGATGCTTCTCCGGCCGGCCGCGTCTTCCAGCGGCGGTGTACCCAAAGCCACTGCTCCGGGAACTGCCGAATGACTGCTTCAATCGCCGCGGTGCAGCGCGCCGTATTCTCCACGGCATCCTCATCGGCGCTGCCCGTCCTTGCCATGGCAATTTCCGGATAGAAGTGCAGAACGTATCTCTGTTCTTCCTTATGCCAAAGCAGAAAACCCGGGAGCACAGCTGCCCCGGTACGCTGCGCCACCCGAGCCACTCCGGAAGCGGTACAAGCCGGAATTCCAAAAAACGGCACAAATACACCCTGCGGCGGCGTCATGTTGGTGTCCATCAGGATGCCAACCGAGCGGCCTTCCCGCATCGCCTGAAGCAGCCCGCGCGCAAAATCGTCTTTCGGCAGCACCCGGTTGCCGTGGAGGCAGCGGATCCGGTTGACAAATGCATCGATGCGCAGATTGTCCAGCCGCCGGATGACCATGCTCATGGGATGACCCATGAGCGAGTGATAGAAGCTGGAAAGCTCCCACGCACCCAGGTGTCCGGTGACGATCAGTACGCCCTTACCTTTAGCCGAGGCTTCAGCCCAGTGATGAAGGCCTTCGTAGCGGATCCATCCCCGCGTATTCTCTCGGGTGTAGCGCCGCATCCGGCAGAACTCCGCCAACTGGGTGCCCAGGCTGCGATAAAGCCCCCGCAGCACTGATTTTCTCCAGGAAGACGCGCGTTCGGGAAAGGCAAGCTGCAGATTTTGCTCGCCGGTACGGCGAAGACGCGGCATCGCGCTGTAAGCGATGGTGCCGATAACTTTCCCCGCGGTTCGAGAAGCACCGTGAGGCAGCGCGCCCAGCGCGCCTACCAATGCCCGTACCGCCCAGTACTCCAATAGCTCCCGCAGGTCCGGTTCCTCTCCCTACCAGTGTACGAGCTTCGTACCCATGCAGGGGAGCAGAACCGATGCCGCTCCCCTGCCGCGTAGGGTTAGCTTGCCTGCTGCGAGGTGCGGAAGTACTTTGCCACGGTTTGGAGGAATGTCTTCGACGCATCCGGCGGCAGCACATTGCCCTTCAGGATTTCCTCGGACGTGTGCGGCTGCCCATAAAAGGTGTTGATATCTTCCGAGTTCTCATACACGGCCACACCGTTCAGGTCGATTCCCGCGAACAACCCCTTGGAGCGCGACCAGGTCAGAAGCTCCGATTGAAGCTTCCAGTTCGTCGCGGCCTGGGTGTCGCGTCCTACCGGTCCCGCGGCCGCGGCCCCGGCGAGGTCCCGGTGCAATTCCGCCGCTGGTTCAGCT
>CAXTSG010000173.1:2703-6392 GCA_964246825.1 uncultured Acidobacteriaceae bacterium
ATCTTGAACTTGCTCTTCAGCAGGTCCTGGAAGCCTTTCTGGTTGACCGCGACCAGCACCAGGTCCGTGCCGGAGCCGCCGATCTGAAAGCCGAAAGAGCCGCCCGTCATCTTGATAAACGCCGGCGCGCTCCAGCCGTGCCCGGTACGGCAGGTCACCACTCCCTGGCCGTACTCCGCGCCGAAGATAAAAGCGCCCTTGACCAGCCCCGGGATTACACCCACGCAGGTGGCATCTTTCAGAATCGAGTCCGGAATGGACTTGTCCGGCGTCGCCATGATTTCGTTCAGCGTGTTGGTAGCCGCCGTCAAACGGTCATTAATTTTACCGGCATCAGTCGCAGCCAATGCCGGGATAGCAATTCCGGCCATACACACCAAGGTCAAAAGCTTTTTCATGGGAATCTTCCTCACTTTTTAAGTTCTTGCCATAGCTTACGGCCATTAGAGACTGCAAAGCTGCCGAAAGTAGCGTCGGGAGGTTGGGATGCACAATGGCATCGGGGAAGCAGTCCAGCCTTTTGGGCGATCCCCGCTTGCCCGCGAGGCAAGGACTTCTACTGCTCTACGCCCATCAAGTAGGGCACGGCGTTTCCGGGCAAAAAAGAGGGGCTGGTTACCCAGCCCCGTTCCCCAGATCTGCGTGTTACTGGTTACTTTGTATAAGCAGGTTCTAGGGGCTGCAACATTACCTTTGTCACTTTGCTGTGGAAAACCAGGTCAGGACTACAGCTTCGGCAGAACAATGCCCTCCTGCCCTTGATACTTGCCTCGCCGGTCGGCATAGCTTACCTCACACGGCTCATCGGATTGGAAGAACAGAATCTGGCACAAGCCTTCATTGGCGTACACGCGCGCCGGCAAGGGCGTTGTATTCGAGATTTCGAGGGTAACGTAGCCCTCCCACTCGGGTTCAAACGGCGTGACATTGACAATGATGCCGCAGCGCGCATAAGTGGACTTGCCGACGCAAATCGTCAACACATCGCGCGGGATGCGGAAGTACTCGATAGAACGCGCCAGCGCGAAGGAGTTGGGCGGGATGATGACAGAATCGGCGTGAACGGTAACAAAGGAGCGCTCATCAAAGTGCTTCGGATCGATGATGGCGCTGTTGACATTGGTGAAGATTTTGAACTCATCGGCTACGCGAAGGTCATATCCATAGGAGGAAAGCCCGTAGGAAATTACTCCTTCCTTCACCTGCTTTTCGCTGAACGGCGAAATCATGCGGGCTTCCACTGCCCGGGAGCGAATCCAGCGATCACTTTTTATGGACATGGGTCACCGGAGGGTTACGGAGCGGGGGAAGCGCTCGGGTCATGGATAGGACAACAGTTCGTTGATTCTGCATCTTACGGGAGGCTGCCTGGATTCGCAAAAGGGGCATCTCCGGTACAAACAGGGCGCTCATGATCAAGCAGGATCTGATTCAGCAGGTGGTGGAACGTACCGGGCTTCCTCGCGCAAAGGCCGAGGCCGCGGTGGACGCCATTTTTGAGGGTTTAAAGAAGGCGCTTGCCGGCGGCGACCGCATTGAACTGCGCGGCTTCGGCGTCTTCAACGTGCGGCCGCGAAAGACCGGCATCGGCCGCAACCCGCGCACCGGTACCGAGGTGACCATTACACCCGGACGCGCCGTGCGCTTCAAGCCGGGCAAGGAGTTGAACCTGATTGACGAGGGCGGCTCTCTACCGGGCTGACGGCGTCTACATCAGGCTGACGGCGTCTACATCAGGCTGACGGCGTCAACATCGACCAGCAGGTTTCTTCGCGGAATGCCCTGCTTTTCCGCAAAGGCAAGCGCCCCGCGTAGGGCCGCGTGGAGGCCGGCGCGCTGTTCGCCCTTGATCACAAGATGAAAGCGGTAGATGCGCTTGATTTTGGAAAGCGGCGCGGAGGCCGGGCCCAGCACTCGCACCCCGGGGAGGTTTGTTTCTCGAAACCAGGCCCCGAGCTGCCCTGCCCAGTGGGCCGCTTCCTCCAGGCGAGGGCTTTGCACCAAGAAGTTCGCCAGTACGGCAAAAGGCGGGTAGTGCATGAGCCGCCGCAGCTTCATCTCGCGCTCCACAAACGCCTGGTAATTGTGCTCGGCGGCGCAGGAAATGGCATAGTGATCGCCATAGTAGGTTTGCACGATGACCTTGCCCGGCAGCTCGCCGCGCCCGGCGCGGCCGGAAACCTGGGTCAGCAGCTGGAAAACACGTTCCGCCGCGCGAAAGTCCGGCAAGCCGAGCGCGTGGTCGCAGCCGACCACCCGCACCAGCGTCACGCCGTGGATGTCGTGGCCTTTTGCAATCATCTGCGTGCCCACCAGGAGGTTGATCTCGCCGGAGTGGAGCTTGCCGAGCAGCCGCTCCATGTCGAAGCGATCGCGCACGGTGTCGCGGTCCATGCGGCCGATGCGGGCGCCGGGGAAAAGCTCCACAAGCCGCTCCTCGCCCTGCTGCGAGCCCGCGCCCAGGTAGTACAGGTGCTCGGAGTCGCAGTGGGGGCAGCGCGACGGCACCCGCGTCCGAAAGCCGCAGTAATGGCACTGGAGCCGGTCATGGCGGGAAGCTATGTCGTCCGCTTCTGAAGAAGCGGGGACGCTGCCGGCCTTGTGCAGCGTGAGTGCGATGGCGCAGTTCTCGCACTGGAGCTTTTCGCCGCAGGCCCGGCACATGGCTACATACGAGTAGCCGCGCCGGTTCAGCAGGATGATGGCCTGCTCGCCGCGGTCCAGCGCCGCCTGCGTTTCTTCCAGTAGCTTGCGCGCGAAAATCTGCTCCCGGCCGGTTTCGCGGAACTCGGCCCGCATGTCCAGCAGTTCAACATCCGGCAGCGGCCGGTTGTTGACGCGCTCCGCCATGGTGAGCAGGCGGTAGCGCCCGCGCGCGGCGTTGTGCCAGCTTTCCAGCGACGGTGTCGCCGAGCCCAGCACCACGGCCGCCCCCGCGAGCTTGGCCCGCATCACCGCGACATCACGGGCATGGTAGCGCGGCATCTCCTCCTGCTTGTAGCTGCCGTCGTGCTCCTCATCCACGATCACGAGTCCAAGGCCAGCCACGGGCGCGAACACCGCCGAGCGCGTGCCCACCACCACCCGCGCCTCGCCGCGCCGGATGCGGTGCCACTGCTCCGCGCGCTCTTCCGCAGTGAGCTGCGAGTGCAGCAGCGCGACCTCCGCGCCGAAAGCCGCGTGCATCTGGCCGGCCATCGCAGGCGTCAGCCCGATCTCCGGCACCAGCAGCAGCGAGCCCCGGCCCGCGACGAGGGCGCGCTTCATGGCTTCGAGATACACGGCCGTT
Organism: uncultured Acidobacteriaceae bacterium; assembly: GCA_964246825.1. Lineage (GTDB taxonomy): Bacteria > Acidobacteriota > Terriglobia > Terriglobales > Acidobacteriaceae > EB88. The sequence goes on from CAXTSG010000173.1 coordinate 5,993, forward strand.
TTGCCCGAGCCGGTAACGCCGTACAGCAGCAACGGCTCGAAGTCCTTGCGCTCCATGGCGGCGATGATGGACGCGAGCGCAACAGTTTGTGCCTCATTGAGCCGGTGCCGATGCCCGGCGGCCTGCACCCCGGAAAGCAGAAACGCAAGCGGGCGGCGCTCCAAACGCAAAAGCCCGCGCCGTGCCAAGGTGCTGAGCGTCGAGTGCGGGACCGGAGCTGCCTCCCCTTCCAGCAGCGCCCGCAGTTCGGGCACAGGCAGCGCCCCGCCGGCCCCGGCCAGGGCGGCTAGAAGCCTTTGCTGGTTTTCGTTGAGCCGGGGCAGTCTTCCGCCTTCCGGGGCACCCTCGAGCACCGCCCAGGGCACCGGCGTCTCCCAATCGTGGAACGCGCCCCACGAAC
>CAXTSG010000174.1:0-1971 GCA_964246825.1 uncultured Acidobacteriaceae bacterium
CTATCGTACCCACGTTGACGTGCGGCTTGCTCCGGTCAAACTTTTCCTTGCCCATTGTGCCTGCTTCTCCTCAAGATTTTGCTCGAATTTATCTTAGTAGTAGGCGTACGCCTTGAAGAACTTTGTCCGCAGCGCCGGCGCTACCGCTTCTACCATGCTCAGGTAGCGCTCGCGTACATGCCCTCGATCCGAGTCGCCCAGCTGTGCATACGCGCCGGAAGCCGCGCTGCCCAGCAAACCGCTCGCCAGGATTGCCTCAAACTGCCGGGCCCGGAGCTTTGTGCGGTGAAGCCGCCGCAGGAATTCTTCTACCCGCCCCTGAGAGAACGTCTGCTCCAGCGAGTGAAAAACAACCTGAAATGTCTCCTCATTCTGAATCGGTAGTACGGCCTGCTCAAACATGCTGCTCGTCCACTCCGCCGAGGACCTGAGATTTGGAGCGGGAGACGGGAATCGGACCCGCGACCAACAGCTTGGAAGGCTGTGACTCTACCACTGAGTTACTCCCGCATACCCGCGGCCCGGTATCTGCCGCTTCCTGCCTGAAATCTGGAGCTGATGATCGGGATTGAACCGACGACCTCTCCCTTACCAAGGGAGTGCTCTACCGACTGAGCTACATCAGCCCTGCTCGAAGCACGATCCGCGCCGCAAAGCCGGCCAAAATCACCAGCACTCCTTCGCGCATCCTGCCCGCGTCCATAGTAGACCATGCCAGCGCCGCCGTGCCGAGAAGAACAGCTACCGCCATACCGGCCCGCCGCCAACCTTCCATGCGCATCCGACCTCACAGGACGCTTAAAAATTGTGGTGCACAGGGGAGGATTTGAACCTCCGTAGCTCCTAGGAGCGGCAGATTTACAGTCTGCTGCCATTAACCGCTCGGCCACCTGTGCCCGTTTGTTTGCCGCCCTGCCCGCGAGCCCCCGCTGTTGTGCCTGTATGGAGCTGGCGAAGGGACTTGAACCCCCGACCGTCTGATTACAAATCAGATGCTCTACCAACTGAGCTACGCCAGCCCGCCCGGGCGCACACCGTTCCACGCGTGAGCAAAAAGCAGCGCACGAATCCTGAGACTAGCACAGCCGCCTCCTACGAATCTACACTCAGAACTCACCGTGCACCTTTACGCTCAGGATGTCGACCGGGCCGCGGACTGCGTTGAATCCTGGATTCGTAATGCGTTGATAGTCCCCGGCCAGCCAGAAGGATTTAAGCAGGTTGATGCTGTAGAACGCATCCAGTGCCCGCTCGGATCCCTGCCGCAGGTGGCCGTCGCCGATAAAACCGTCGATGCCGCCCATGGCCAGATATTGCGCGTGCGGCCCGGAAATCCATCCGGCATTGTAGCCGCCTCCGGCTACGTCCAGCGGGCGCGACCAGGTCGACCCTTTCGCCAGCACGCCGATCGTGGCCGAGCGGTCGGTCGAGGTGTAGGCATCAACCTCCGTCTTCCCGTCCGCGTACATCGCGCGCCCGTACACGCCGATGTCCTTGTACAGGTACTGCTCGGCAAAAGCGCCGATGCCGAGCTTGGTGTTCGGCTTGCGCGCCCAGCACAGGTCGGGTGCAGCGGCATTGTTCGACCCGTAGTTGAAGCCCGGGCAGGCGGTCGCGTTCTCGGCAGGGTTCAGCTCAAACGCGCGAATCGCGTCCTTGAAGCGGCCGATATTTTCCCGATTGCGAAAGCCGAGCACCCGCACCGTGCCGCCGCCGTGCGCCTCGTGTTTGTGCTCGACCTCGATCTGGTCGCCGTAGTACTTCGCCAACTGGTAGTCGGCCTGCAGCTGGTTCGGGAACTTGGGCGGCGTAATGCGCCCGTAGCGCGCTGCCCACTTGTCCCAGTACAGCTCCGCCACGCCGCCGTAGGAGTAGCCGCGCGCATTTGAAGCAAAATCGTAGGCGGCGTAGGTCAGGAAGGCCAGGTTGAATAAACCCTGGCGTGGATCGATGTTGAAAGCATTGGTATCG
>CAXTSG010000174.1:1981-6375 GCA_964246825.1 uncultured Acidobacteriaceae bacterium
CAGCGCAATGGTCTGCTTCAGAAAGGCCCGCGATACATACAGGGTCGGCGTTTCCGCGCCCCCTTTTTGCAGTTCAAAGTCCTGCACCGCACCGCCCAGCCCTTTCAGGTTCGAGAGCGGCCGCTCCGAAATCAACTCCGGCACAAAGTACACTTCCCCGCCCTTCCACGGGGCATACCCCAGGTAAGCCGTGGCGGAGCCGGTAAAGCTCTGCTCCGAGCCGGGCAGCAGCGAGTTGATGCTGCCGTCCGCATTAGTATAGGGGGCGGCAAACGCCTGCTTCCAGCCGTAGATGTAGGTAAATTGCCCATACGCATTCCAGCGCTCATTCCGGAGATTGTGCCTGCCCTCCTCCGCAAGCTTCTTCATTAGGCTCGGCTGCTCATCGGGAACCGGCGCGGGCGCGCCATTCTGCGCATGGAGACCTGCGGGGACAAACAGAACCGCCCCCAGGAGCGCCGCCATAAGTCCACGCTCCGAATGAGCCGCCATAAGACGACTGCGGCAGGCGCTGTTTGACGAAGCTGCCGCACCCGCCTGCGGTGACGCGCACAAGCGGGCACGGGGCAGGCCCGCTCTCATTTTCCTGTTCATTGTGCTTCCTTTTTTCGTACAGGCAAGGATCATGCGGGGCGGCTTCCGGTGCATGCACTCCTCAGTGCGCAGCCCATCAAGGTTGTAGCACGACGATGCTGCGACTGCCGTAGCAACAAGACCCTTCAGAACTCATCCGGAATCATAAGCCGGTATGCCCGTGCGGAACTGGAAGTGCTGTGGGCTGCTGTATCTCCGTATGACTTGATGCTTTGTACATTCACGATAGACAGTTGGCGATGCCGGTTTCCATTGGTGTCCGTATGTGGGGATGGTAGGCGAGGCAGGGATCGAACCTGCAACCCCCGGCTTAGAAGGCCGGTGCTCTATCCAATTGAGCTACTCGCCCGCGGGTGAGCTTTCTCCCGGAGCCGTTCGGGCTTTGCTGCGCTCTCTCCAAAGAGCCACTTCAAACCCGAAAGCCGACAAAGCAGCCCCTGCCGCCTGCCGCCAGCAAACCCGGGCCGCTTTTTCTGTTCCACCGAATCCCATGGAGTACAGCGTCCAGCCGAACGTGTGCTTATGATACAGCCGCGCCGGGCGCAGAACGAGCTCCACGGCCGCGAGCGGAAGCGTCCCCCGCCTGATCCTTTCAACAAACTCACGGGCAAAAGCAACACAAGCCTCGACATCCGGGCACAAGCTGGAATCAAGCAGCAGCAGGTCAAGATAGCTGCCCAGACCGAAGGCAGTTTCTTTTACGCCGGCCTCGGCAAGCTCCGGGTCCACCTCGCTTGCATCCACCGTAAAAACATCTACTTTCGAGGTGCGGTAGTCTCCGCCGTTGGCTGCACGGAGAAACTCTTCCAGCTCCGGGTAGAGCTGGACCTCCGGCAGCGCACGCGCAAGCTCCGGATGCCACGGACGATCTTCATCCGCGGAGCTCCAAGAAAGATCGACCCAGCCCGGCCAGGGCACGTCGATCGTAGGCGCATCCGGGCCGAGTTCGACCGTCCAGTCGGCGATCATGCGCCGCACCCCGACAAGAGCCAGCCGGCCAGCGTTTCCTCGGCCCAGCGGCCTCCGTCTTCCCCGTTTCCATTCGCCAAGAAAGCACAATGGCCGCCGTGTTCGGTTTCTACGTACTCGACATTTGCATTAGCCCGCAGCGCCGCGCGGGTTTCCGGCAGCATGCGAAGAAAAGGATCATCGGCGGCATGGAGGATCAATGTTGGAAGGCGAAAGCTGCCCGCGTACCGGGAAGAGCGCACCTGCTCGTAGTAGTCGTCCGCATTGCGGAAGCCGCCGTAGCGCGCCACGATTTCGCCGTCAAAGTCGCGCAGCGAGCGGATGCGGCGGTACACCTCTTCACGCTCCAGCTGCCCGTACAGATCGGGAAAAAGAACCGCCTTGGCTCGTAAGCGGCGCTTCATGGCGCGAAGAAAACGCGCCTCGTACAAGCGGTTCGACGGCAGGTGGAGCGCCGCCGAAGAGGGCGCAAGGTCAAGCAGAGGCGACACGCCGACGACAGCGCACAACTCGCGCGGAGGGCACCAATGCTCGCCGGCATACTTCAGCACCAGGTTGCCGCCCATCGAGTAGCCGACCAACGCGATCCGCTCGCAACCCTCGCTAAGCAGCGCCTGCACCACGGCCGCCACATCGCCCGAACGGCCGGAATGGTAAATCGTCGGAGCCAGCGCGTCAGAGCCGCCGCAGGCGCGCATATTCATACGGACGACATTGCAGCCCGCGGCCCAAAGCCGCGCCGTGTTTCCCAGAATGTAGCCGGAGTGCGCCGAACCTTCCAGCCCGTGGACGAGAACAACCGTCCATGCTTCACGCGCGGCGGCACCGGGCTGCCAGTGGCACAGGCAGAGTACGGAAGTTTCACCGACAGGAATGCGGCTGCCGTCTGTTGCGTGAAACTCGTGAGCCTCTTCGACCGGAACAATCCACTGTTCAGAAACGGCTGGCGTTGCGCCTTTTCGCCGCAGGTAGTTTCCGAAGATTGTTTGTACATGGCCGTTGCGCATCCAGCGGCGGGGCACAAAAGGCCGCAGCCAGTCCTGACGCGATTTATTAAGGGGCACTGCTGTGTAGGATTGGGGTACGTCGGCTTTCCTCATCCGCACAGCCCGGCTGCGTAAGAAGATCTCGGAAAGTTTTTTCTGTGCGGGAAGCAGCAAAACTCGCCCGCCGGCGATATACCGGACCGGCCTTTACCTACGGGCATTAGCTTTACAAAGGTGGCTTGGGGCGGCTAGTGGGGATTGAACCCACGACATCCGGATCCACAGACCGGCGTTCTGCCACTGAACTATAGCCGCCATCCCAGCCCTGATTGTAGCATCGGAATGCGCGGACGCAGTCTGACGCAAGGGCGCTCGGCAAAGCCCTGCCCCGGCGGAAAGGGTTCTTCTGGCTCCCAATCGTTCACTCAGGGTAAGGGCACCGGTGGACGCCTCCATCGCTGCCGGCTGGCGCAGACGGGTCGGGCACCAGGTGTTCACCGACCAACGGCTCGAAGCTCTGTCGCACCTGCTGGACGACTGCTTCGTGCTTCCGGGAACGCAAATCCGCTTCGGCATCGACGGGCTGATCGGCCTTGTTCCCTTTGCCGGCGACGTGCTGGCCGGGCTGCTCTCGTCCCTGATTGTGCTGGCCGCCTGGTTCCGCGGAGCCCCGCCGGTGCTGCTGAGCCGCATGCTGGCGAACCTAGCCCTGGACGTCGTTGTCGGCATTGTGCCGGTCTTCGGCGACGCCTTTGACATTGCCTGGAAAGCCAACCGGCGCAACTACGCCCTGTTGTCGCGCCATATCGCGGAGCCGGGCCGGCACGGATGGCGCGACTGGGCGTTTCTCCTCCTGCTGCTCGGCTGCCTGCTGGTACTTTTTGTGCTGCCCATCCTCGCTCTCGGCTACCTGCTCGCCCTGCTCGTACACCGTCGCTAAGAGGTTTTACGGCCCGGAACGGGATACAATCAGGGGCAGTCGGGGCGTAGCGCAGCCTGGTAGCGCATCTGCTTTGGGAGCAGAGGGCCGGGGGTTCAAATCCCTCCGCCCCGACCATATAAGAACCCGCGCAGATCGCTGACAGGCTTGAGGCTCGTCAGCGATGCACTAAAATGCCGGGTGCCGTAGCCGTGCGATGCGCTTTTCAATCTCTTTCACTTCCTCCGCCGACTCACTCCCAGCCTCCTGCTCGGCCAAGGCAAAGGCCGCTTCCGCTTCCGCGAATTGATGCAGGGAAAGAAGCGCGCCGCCGACGTCTGCCTGCACGGCCGGCGATTGCGGGTCGAGTGCCGCCGCGTTCCGCGCCTCGGCAAGCGCGGCATCCTCACGACGCATGCGAAGCAGCAGGGGGATTTGGCTCAGGTGAGTTTCAGCCGAGGCCAGCGGCACATCAAAGCTTCCTCTATACACCAGTATTGAGTTGCCGATCATGTCTGCCGGATGCCCGTTCTGAAATTGACGGTATGGGTTGAGATTGCCCGGACCCCACAAAACCCCGGAAGCATCGACTGCGTCGACCAGAACAGTGCCCTCGATACGCGCAGGCACAATCGGCTCCGGCTGACCGGCTATTAAAGCGAGGCCGGTCGGCAGCGGCCTGCACGGGATGTTTTCATACGGAGGCACGCCGCTGATGCTGCTGTACGCAAGCCAGCACTCGCCGGTGGGGTGTGCGGCTAGCCAGGTACGCACCTCCTTGATCTCCTGCGCCCAATCCACGTTCGAATCTGAAAGAAGCTTGTAGGTTTTGGACGACCCTCCAAAAGCCTCGTTGGCGTAAGGAAGGTAGTCAGGGTAGGCATGAAGCGAGCCTACGGCTTGGAAAAGTAAAAGAACTGCGACGG
>CAXTSG010000175.1:0-2076 GCA_964246825.1 uncultured Acidobacteriaceae bacterium
CTGTCGACGTGCTTTCCCGAGGCTACGGCCGGCGCTCCCCGCACCCGATTGAGCGCGTGGAGCCCGGCGGCAGCGCCCGCCGCTTCGGCGATGAGCCGCTTCTCATCGCCCAGTCCGCCGGCGTCCCGGTGTATGTCGGCGGGAGCCGCTTCCTTGCGGGCCTCCTCGCCGAGCGCGAGGCTCCCGCTCCCGCCCTCCACCTGCTCGACGACGGCTTCCAGCACCGCGCCCTCGCCCGCTCTGTCGATCTCGTCGTCATGCACCCGAGCGATGCCGAAAGCCTCCTGCTGCCGGCGGGTCGCCTTCGCGAGCCCCTGCGCGCGCTTCGCCGCGCCCACATCCTTATCCTGCGTGAGGATGACGCGGCTACGGAACGGGCGCTCGCCCGCCTCGGCCTCCGCAGGCCCGTTTGGCGCGTGCGCCGCTCGCTCGCCGTTCCCCATCTCGACGGCGAGGCCGTGGCTTTCTGCGGTATCGCTCACCCGGAAGAATTTTTTCGCGGCCTCCGCGCGCATGGCGTTGCTCTCCGTGCCGCCGTGCCCTTCCGCGATCACCACCGCTTCCGGCCGCGCGACTTGCATTCTCTCGCCGCCCAAGCCCGAGACGCTTCCGCCCTGCTCACTACCGAAAAAGACCTGGAGCGCCTCAGCCCAAGCGAACGCGCCCAACTCCACGCCGCCGCTCCCCTCCATGCCGTGCCTCTCCGGGTCGAGTTTCTCCATCCGCGGCGCTGCCTCCGCGACCTCCTCGCCCTGCTGCCGTCGCGGGGCCGTATGCGAGAATGAGGGTTTGTTACACGGTCTCCCATACAAACACGAGAGGCGCATCCTGGTGGTCCGGCTCGGTGCCATGGGCGACATCCTTCACGCCCTGCCCGCGGTTTCCGCGCTGCGCGCCGCCCATCCCCGGCTCTTCATCGGCTGGGCCGTTGAGCCGCAATGGCGCGCGCTGCTCCAGGCCGAGTCGTCTCCCGGCACTCACTCTCAGCCCGGCATGCCTCCATCCGCTTCATGGTTCCCATCCTTGAGTCCTGCCCGGCCGCTCGTCAATCGCATCCACCTCGTTCCCGCGAAGCACTGGGCGCGCCGCCCTTTTCGGCCGTCCACGCTCCGCTCCGTGCTTTGCACGCGCGCCGAGCTTCAGGGCGAGCGCTACGGGGAAGCACTCGATCTTCAGGGCGCGGTCCGCTCCGCCCTGGTGGCCCGTTGGGCGCGGCCCCGCCGCCTGCTCGGCGAGGCCGAGCCCCGCGAAGCTGCCGCGCGATGGCTTTTTTCCGAGCGCATCCCGAGCGCGGCCGTGCACGTCATCGACCAGGCTGCCGATGTTGTCCGTGCCCTCGGCGGCCCTTTGCCGCCCCTCGGCCTCCCGCTTCTGCCGCACGATGCCGCGGCTGCCGACTGGTGCGCGGCCGCCGGTCTCGGGGCAAAGCCCGCCGTTCTGCTCCACTCCGGCGCGGGCTGGGGCGCCAAGCGCTGGCCCGTGGAGCGCTACGCGCGGGCCGCCGCCCTCCTTGCCCGCGCTGTCGAGGTCCAAATCCTGGTCCACGCCGCACCCGGCGAGCAGGGGCTTGCCGCGGCTCTCGCCGAACACCTCCAACGCCTCGGCATCACCCCCCTCGTGCTCGCCCCGACGCTTGGGCAGCTTATCGAGCTCAGCCGCCGCATCGCGCTTGCCGTCGGCGGCGACACCGGCCCGCTCCACCTCGCGGCCGCGCTTGGCAAGCCAACGGTCGGCATTTACGGTCCGACGGACCCGGCCCGCAACGGCCCTTTTCACGGCTCCTTCCGCATACTGCGCGACCCGGAAAGCCGCCGCGACCACACGCGCCGCGCCGACCCGGAGCGCGGCCTGCTCCGGATCGCTCCGGAAGCCGTGGCGGAGGCCGCCTTGTCCCTTCTGGCCGCGCCGGCAGCCTATGGCGGCCGCTCATGAGCTGGGGACGCATCGCCAAACGCATCCGCGTGCCGCTCGGCTTCCTGTTTGCGGCGGTTTTTCTCCTGCTTGCCCATCCGCGCCCCGGCTCGCTAGCCTGGAGCTTCCTTCCAGTGCTGTCCGGCCTCCTTCTGCGCGGCTACG
>CAXTSG010000175.1:2086-5492 GCA_964246825.1 uncultured Acidobacteriaceae bacterium
TCCGGCTACGTGAAGAAAAACGCGGAGCTCACCATTACCGGCCCCTATGCCTGGACGCGCAACCCGCTGTATCTCGGCTCCATGCTCCTCGCCTTCGGCTTTGCCGCCGGTGCCCGCTCACTGCTGCTCACGGTCCTGCTCGGGGTGCTCTTCGCCATTATTTACCTCCCGGTGATCCGCGGCGAGGAGCAGTTTCTCCGCGCGCATTTTGCCGGCTTCGATGCTTATGCCCGGCAGGTGCCGCGGCTGCTTCCCTGGCGCGGGCGCGCCCTGCCTCCATCCGCGAGTTCCGGCCGCTTCGACGCCGGCCTTTACCGCAAACACCGCGAGTACAATGCTGCCATAGGCGCCGCGGCCCTGTACCTTGCCCTCATCGTGCGGCTTTTTTCCGCGCACGGCCGATAAACCCGGGAGACGAAGCACACAGGATGCATACGCCGCTTGAGCGACCCCATACGCCTTTTCCGCGCGGTCCGGCGCAAGCCTGCCTGCTGCTGCTCCTGCTTTTTCTCGGCCTGCCGCTGCTTCCGGCTCAGAATCAGAAAAGCGCGCCTCCCGCCGTTTCCGCCGCGCAGGCGCTTCCTCCGCCTGCCGCGGGCTGGGTTTTCCCCGACCGGCAAACCCTGACCTATGCCGTCGACTGGCGCGTCTTCCCGGCCGGCACGGCCGTTGTACACCTCCAGGCCGACGGCCCCGACGAGCGCGTCACCGTGAGCGGCGACTCCCAAGGGGCCATCAACCTCCTGTTTCATGTCAGCGACCGCTTTCAGTCCTCGTTCCGCCGGGATCGCGGGTGCTCCGAAACGTTTTCGCGCCAAACCATGGAAGGCCGCCGCCGGATCGAGTCCACGCAGCGCCTCGACCCTGCGCATCGCCTCTCCTTTTACAACGAAAACAATCTTGTCTCGCGCATCCGCCTCCAGCAAACCGTCCCAGTAGCGCCCTGCGTAACCGATATGCTTTCCGGCATGTTCGTCGCGGCTTCGCAAACTCTTGAGCCGGGCGGCGTCCTGCACCTGCCGGTCGTTGCCGGCGACCACGTCACCGGAGTCACGCTTCATGTGGAAGCCCGCGAAAGCCTCCACACCCCTGCCGGGACCTTTCACACCGTGCGCGTCGAGCCCACCGCCGACTCCGGCCCCGTCCGCAGCCGCGGCAGGCTGTGGATCTGGTATACCGACGACGGCCGGCATACCCCGGTGCAGATGCGCGCCCGCCTTTTCTGGGGCACGCTGACCTTCCGGCTCGCGGGCATCGACGCAAACCAGCCGAACACTTACTGAAGCTGAAAGCGCTCCTGCATGGCCCGCTGGATGCGCGGCCGGCACAGCAGCTGAAACGCCGTTTCCTTGCCGGGAAACATTCGCAGCGCCGCGCTGCGCGTGTGCGCCGCCAACTGCGCCGCGTCTTCCACCGTCAGGGACCGGTCCTGGGCGATGGCGGCCAGCACCAGCTGCATCATGACCTGGAGCCGCTTGAGGTTGCGCTGCTCCTGCTCCCGGCTCTGCTCCCAGTGTTGTTCCCGGCCCTGTTCTGCGCCCGGCCTGCTCTCCATCGCCTCATTCTCTCTTGCACCCATGTCCACGCTCCCTTCGCCGCGCCTGTCTTTTTCTGGATGCTTAGACTACACCCCGGGTTCCGATCCGGCCGCGTACTGCGACCCATGGGAGCAAATCGCTCCCGCTCCCCGCGATATAAACTTCTCCACACCGAGGAGGCAACTCCATGGCCGGCACCGTAACGGTTTCGCTCGAACACTACCTAGGCACGAACTATGTTCCTGATGTTGAGTTCGTCCATGGAGAACTGAAGGGGAAGCCTGTGGTCCCGCGGCTGCATGGGCGCGTTCAACTCCACCTGTGCCTTTGGATCCTGTAATTTAGCTCTCAGAGATGTTGCTTGTAGGATAGAGCTGGAATGAAGGCAGGCATGACCGTTGCACTCGATCACTACCTACACACAAGCTACTCCCCGGATCTCGAACTCGTTCACGGCGAGTTGAGGAGCAAACCCGTGGTTTCACTCGAACATAGCCGCGTGCAAGGCATTCTTTTTATGTGGTTTGAGATGCATGACGAGTGGAATGTCATGCCGGGCATCGACACCCGCACCGCGGTGCCTTCCGGTGTCAGACTCCCGGATGTTGTGCTGGTAAACGCCGGTCCCGTCACCTTCGACATCCTTGAACAGCCTCCGCTTTTGGTAATTGAGGTTCGCTCTCAGGGTGACAAGCAAACAGACCTGGACGCTCGCGCCGCTGATCTTACTGCTGCCGGCTGCTCCTACGTCTGGCTTCTCGACCCTTCTGACCGCTCCTCCTATCGCTGGCAAAACGCGCAATGGCATATGGAACACTCTCCGCTGCAGGCCGACCCGCCCATCTATATCGACATGGATTGGGTGTGGAAAAGGGTCTTCCGCGAAGGCTGAAGCATCTCGGGAAGCCTCCATCCTCACCGTGCCTCCTGCGCCCACGGTCCTCCTATTACCTCCTTTCCATCCAGAAAGAAACTCTCCTCGCCCAGCAAATCGGTCCGCAGCGTCCGCACATGCGCCGCTTCGAGTTTGTCCAGCGTCGCAGCCTTCGGATGCCCGTAGAAATTGCGCTTCCCGCACGAAATCACGCCGTACTCCGGCGAAAGCGCCGCCAGAAACGGCGGGATCGTCGAGGAAAGGCTGCCATGGTGGCCCACCTTGAACAAATCCACATGCCCGAGCCCCGCGCGCAGCATCCCTTCCTCGGCAAGCGCCTGCGCGTCTCCTTCCAGCAGCGCCGAGCTTTTGCCGTAGCTGAGCCGCAGCACGAGGGAATCGTTGTTGCCGGGCTCGGACTTCGGCACATAGGCCCGCGAAGGCCACAGCGCTTCCACGTCCGTTGCTCCCAGTTGCCACCGGTCGCCTTGCAGATGCTGTTCTACCGGAATCCCGAGCGCGGCGGCCTCCTTAAGCAGCGCGCCGTAGTGCGTGGAAACCGGATTGTTGCCGACGATCATCACCTTGGGGCGAAAGTTGGCAAGCACCGCGTCCATGCCCCCGATATGGTCTTCGTGCGCATGGCTGATCGCCACCGCGTCCAGGCGTTGAATCCCGCGCGCCCACAATGCCTGCGACACCACCTCCTCGCCGATATCGAACTTCGTGCCCGGCGGCGCGCCCACAATCCCGCCCGCGTCCACCAGCATCGTTTTGCCGTCCGGCGTCACGACAAGAATGGCGTCGCCCTGTCCCACATCAATCGCTGACACCTCCAATACACCCGCGCGATGCGCCACGGGCCGCGGAGCCGCCACCAGTGCCGCGAGCAGCAGCAGCAGTGCCGCCGCGCCCGCCGGGGCCCAGCGCCCTCGCATGCGCACGGCGGCTACCGTGACTGCGATCAACACGCACCAGGCCAGAATCCGCGGGC
>CAXTSG010000175.1:5502-6355 GCA_964246825.1 uncultured Acidobacteriaceae bacterium
GCGCCGAGCCGCCCATGGGCGAAGAACTCCACCACGAAAGTCACGGCATGGAGCAGCCCGGCCGTTGCCGCCGCGGGCAGCCACGCCAGCGCCGGCAGCAGCATCAGCGTCGCGAAGCACAGCATGGCCGCGGGCAGCAGCAGCCCCAGAAGGGGGAGAATCAATACATTTACCGGCAGCCCCGCCACCGTGATCCGATGAAAATACAGCGCCATGGGCAGCGCCATCACCAGTTCCACCACGGCTGAAATCAGCACAAGCTCCACGGCGCGCAGCCCGAGCACCACCCCGGCCGGCATTACCCGCCGCGCCGTATGCCTGCCGACAATCGGCTGTAGGTGCTCCGCGAGCATCCGCAGCGTGACCCTCCATTGCGCTACCTGCCGGGGCAGGGAAGCGTCAATCGCCGTCAGCCATAAACCCCTGGTTCCATGGAGGTAGGGTGCAAAGGTGCGCTCACCCAGCGGTACCGCCACACCGCCGATGGCTACCACGGTCAGCAGCGTCATTTGGAGGCTGGAGCTCCCCAGCGCCCGCGGGTTCACCGCCATCAGCAGAAGCGCCGCCAGCCCCAGAGACTGGAGCGCATGCCGCTCCCGAAACAGCAGCCGCCCCAGAAGAAACAGCGTCACCATTGTCAGCGAGCGCGCCACCGGCTCGCCGAAGCCGGTAAACACCGCGTACCCGAGCGACAACGCAAGCGTCAGCAGCGTCGCGGCCACCCTCGGCAGGCGCAGCCGCCGCGCCCCGAGCATCACTACCGAGGAGAAAATCGCCAGATGCAGCCCGGACACCACCAGAAGGTGAAACGAACCGGTCCGCTCAAAGCCGACCCGCGTGCTTCGTTGCAGGT
>CAXTSG010000176.1:0-6351 GCA_964246825.1 uncultured Acidobacteriaceae bacterium
ACCTTTCCACCCCGGCCACGCCCCCCAGCACCCCGGCGGCCCGGGCCACGGTGGTCAACAATGCGAATGACTCCGTGCTGATGCGGCTGCGCGACGGTACCGAGCAGCAGATCGACGCCGCGAACCCGAACCAGTACAACGTGTCCACGTTTGAGCAGACCGACCTGCCGCTGATCTCGGAGGCCGACGACACGGACCACTCCGCGCACGCGCCCTCGCCGGTGCTTTCGCTATCGAACAGCGATCTGCGAGGGCTGATCAGCAAGCCCGGCGGCCGCTACTACGCTATTGAACTTGACAAGCGCTACAGCTACCCATTCGCCTGCCTGGTGCTGATGATGGTGGGCGTGCCGCTCGGCATCAGTTCGCGGCGCGGAGGCAAAAGCGCCGGCTTCGTCCTAACCATTGCTCTGGTCTTTATCTATTACTTTCTGTCGTCGACGGGCGTGGCGCTGGCCCGGCAGAACAAGGTTCCCGTCGCGCTCGGTGTGTGGGGTGCGAACCTCATCTTCGGATCTGCCGGCCTTCTGCTGCTCCGTCACCTTTCCTCGGGCGGCGCGGGCCTGCCTTCCCTGCCTGACCTCACCGCCTGGTTCCAGCGGGGCCGCACCCTGCCGGCGCAGGATAAAACCAATCTCCCTCCGGCACGGGCCCGCAGGGCGCGCAGCCGCTTTCCCCTGCTGCTGGACAACTACGTCATCCTTGAGTTCCTGAAGACTTTTGCGCTTGTGCTCACCGCGTTTGTGATGCTGATGCTCCTATTTACTTTTTTTGAGCTGCTGGGGGACATCATTTGCAATCGCACTCCCTTCGTCACGGTCGGCGAGTACCTGCTGAATCTGACGCCGAGCATGGTGTACCTCATCGCTCCCTTGAGCGTGCTGATCGCGGTGCTGGTGGTTTTCGGCAATCTCAACCGCTCCAACGAGTTGACAGCGATGAAGGCGACCGGCATCAGCGTGTACCGTATCGTGCTGCCGATCCTGGCGATCGCTTCCCTGCTTGCCGTGGCGCTGTTTCTTTTCGATGAAACCTACGTGCCCGGCGCAAATCGCCGCCAGGAGGCCCTTCGGGCTACCATCAAAGGCCGGCCCGCGCAGACCTTTCAGCGGCCGGATGAGAAGTGGATGTTCGGCCTGGAAAAGCCGGGGATGCCTGGGCATATTTTCTACTACCAGTTTTTCGATTCGGACCATGACCGCTTTGCCAACATCAGCGTGTTCACCTTCCGGCCCGGCACCTTTGAGCTCCAGCGGCGTCTTTACGCCGCGAGCGCTTCGTGGGACCAGGCGAAGCATGCCTGGGTGTTCCGCAACGGATGGGAGCGGTCCTTCGCGGGCGATGAAATCCACTCGTATTCCACTTTCGGGCTGACCACAATCCCGGGGCTGCCGGAGCAGCCGCAGTATTTTAAGAAAGACCCGCGGCAATCCTCCGAGATGAGCTTTACCGAGTTAAGCCGCTATATCCGTGACCTGCGGCAAAGCGGCTTTGACACCATGCGGCTGCGGGTGCAGCTTAACCACAAGCTCGCTTACCCGGTCATTACACTGGTGATGGCGGTGCTGGCCGTGCCGTTTGCCTTGTCCATGGGCCGCAGCGGTTCGCTTGCGGGCATCGGTGTCGCTATCGGGGTGGCCATCGTCTATTGGACGGTTTCCAGTACCCTGGAAGCCATGGGCGACGTCAACATGCTGCCGGCATTTCTGGCCGCATGGTCGCCCGATCTGCTGTTTGCCCTGGCCGGCAGCTACCTGCTGCTGCGGACGCCTACTTAAGGAGGGCACCGATGCTTCGTGAACTGAAACCGCTGGTGCCTTACATGCGCCGGTATCGGCGCGAGTACCTATGGGGCGCGCTTGTCACCGTGCTGTCGAACGCGGTGTGGATTTTCTTTCCGCTGGTGATCCGCACCGCGGTCAACGATCTTTCCACCGGGGTCACGCGGGCGAAGCTGCTGCGCTATGCCCTGCTGCTGGTGGGGCTTGCCGCCTTGAAGGGCTTTTTTCTTTTCTGGACGCGGTGGATTCTGATCGGCATCTCGCGCGATATCGAGTTCAACCTGCGCAACGACCTGTTTGCGACGCTTGAAAAGCAGTCCGCCGCTTATTTTCAGCGCAACCGCACCGGCGACATCATGGCGCGCATGACTAATGACCTGAATGCCGTACGCATGCTGCTGGGCCCGGCTATCATGTACAGCGCGAACACGGTGCTGTTCACGCTCGGCGCGCTTTACTTCCTCTTGCGTATTTCGCCCATGCTCACACTGGCGGCGCTTGCGCCGCTGCCGCTGGCCAGCGTGCTGGTGCAGGCGCTCGGCAGGCGCATCCACGACCGCTTTGAGCGCATCCAGGCCATGTTTTCCGATATTTCGGCGCAGGCGCAGGAAAACTTTTCCGGCGCGCGGCTGGTGCGGGCGTTCGCTCAGGAAGAAGCGCAAATCTCCGCTTTTGAGCAGTCCAACCGCGAGTACATCCGGCGCGGGCTGCGGCTGGTGCAGCTGATGGGCATGCTGTGGCCCACGCTGGAGTTCCTGCTGGGGCTTGCCATGGTGGTGGTGCTGCTGGTCGGCGGGCACGAGGTCCTGAGCCGTCGTATTTCCATCGGCGACTTTGTTGCTTTCTCCACCTATACGGTGATGCTGACGTGGCCGATCATTGCGCTCGGATGGGTGGTCAACCTGGTGCAGCGCGGCAAGGCTTCCGTTGCCCGGATACAGGAAGTTCTGGTCGAAGCGCCTTCCATCGACGACCGTGAGGCTGCCCCGGCGCTGACGGAGATTGTGTCGGGGGCAGTCAGATTTCGTAACCTTTTCTTCCGCTACGAGGGGTCGGAGCAGGAGGTACTGCATGGTATCACGCTCGATGTGCCGGCCGGCTCCAGCCTGGCGCTGATCGGCCCGACCGGCGCGGGCAAAAGCACGCTTGCGGGCCTGATCGTCCGCCTCCATGACGCACCGGCAGGCTCGGTGCTTATCGATGGACGCTCGGTGCGCGAGTATCCGCTGGACGCCTTGCGGGCCGGCGTCGGCTATGTGCCGCAGGAGACGTTTCTGTTCTCGACCACCATCCGCGACAACATTACGCTTGGACGCCCGCGGGCCGACGAGGCGGAACTGCTGCACGCGGCGGAAGCGGCTTACATCCGGCGCGAGTTTGAGGAGTTCCCTGCCGGGTTTGACACGGTGATCGGCGAGCGCGGGCTGACGCTTTCGGGCGGGCAGAAGCAGCGTTCGGCTCTGGCGCGTGCGCTCATCCGCGATCCGCGCATCCTGATCCTGGACGACGCGCTTGCGAATGTGGATACCTATACCGAGGAACAGATTCTCGCGGGTATGAGCCGCGTAATGGCCGGCCGAACCACCATCCTGATCGCGCACCGGGTATCCACGATCCGCCACGCCGATCAGATTGCCGTGATGCAGGCCGGGCGCGTGTCCGAGCTGGGGACGCATGAAGAACTGCTTACGCTCGGCGGCTACTACGCGAGCCTATATGAGAAGCAAATGCTGGAAGAAGAAATTGCGGTCGTTGGTTAAACACCGAGTATCTTGACGATGACGCGCTTGCGCCGGCGCCCGTCAAACTCGGCGTAGAACACCCGCTGCCAGGTGCCGAGGTCGAGTCTGCCGTTGGTGATCGGCAGGGTGGTTTCATGGTGCAGCAGCAGCGCTTTCAGGTGCGCGTCCGCGTTGTCCTCGCCGGTTTGGTGGTGGCGGTACTCGGGCCTGGCCGGGGCGAGCTTTTCGAGCCACTCGCCGATATCCTCAATCAAGCCGCTCTCGTGATCGTTGACGTAGACGGCTGCCGTGATGTGCATGGGCGACACAAAGCAAAGCCCGTCGGTAACGCCGCTCGCCCGTACAATCGCCTCCACCTGAGGGGTGATGTGGACCATCTCGCGTTCTTTGCTCGTGTTAAACCACAGGTAGTCGGTATGCGCTTTCATGCCGGCGATCCTCTATCATCGAGTGGGATGCACGGGAACCGCGCACAAGCCGAAACGCTCTACTACGAGGCGGTCGATCTGCTCGCGGAAGGCAGCGCTTCGGCCGCGGTGGAGCGATTCCAGCGAGCGCTCGCCGCGGACCCGGATTTTCTTGATGCCCGGCACGGACTGATTCGAGCCCTCCAGGATGCGGGGCGGCTGGACGAGGGCATTGCCGCCGCGAGGCAGCTTGCGGAAGCCGCGCCCGAGGACGT
The DNA here is from genome assembly GCA_964246825.1 of uncultured Acidobacteriaceae bacterium. Taxonomy (GTDB): domain Bacteria; phylum Acidobacteriota; class Terriglobia; order Terriglobales; family Acidobacteriaceae; genus EB88. The sequence continues at coordinate 4,206 of CAXTSG010000176.1, forward strand.
GCTGGCGTATACGGCGCTTTCCATCCTGTACCAGCACAAGGGCATGGTGCCCGAGGCCGAAGAAGCCGGGACGCACGCAAAGCTGCTGGGCTGGAAGCAGCAGCTGCGGGCCGGGCGGGCGTGAGCGCCGCGGCTCAGCTGCGCGGCTTCTACGACGAGCTCGTGAGCGCATATGGACCGCAGGGCTGGTGGCCCTCAGACAGTGCCGCGGAAACAGTGGTGGGCGCTTACCTGACGCAGAATACTTCCTGGCGCAACGTGGAGCGCTCCATTGCGAACCTTCGCCGGACGGACGTATTGACGGTGGAAGGCTTACTTGGCATCTCGGACGAAGAGCTGCGCGTGCTGATTCGGCCTTCGGGTTACATGATCCGCAAGGCAGCCGCCGTCAAAGCCTTTTTCACGCTACTTGCCCGCGACTACGAGGGCTCGTTCGAGGGGATGGCTGCCGCCCCGGTGGAGCAAACCCGGGAAGCGCTGCTTCGGCTGCCGGGGGTCGGACCGGAAACCGCGGATGCAATCCTGCTGTATGCGCTCGATCGGCCGGTAATGGTGGTGGACGAGTATCTGCGCCGCGTGGTGACGCGGCACGTCCTGATGGAAGAACGCGCGCGATACGGAGAGGTGCAGCGCCTGGCGCTGACGGCCTTCGCCGAGGACGCGCCGGAAACCCTGCCGCGGCACTTCAATGAGTTTCACGCGTTGATTGTGATGGTCGGCAAAACACACTGCGGCGGCGTCGCGCGCTGCTCAGGATGCCCTTTGAACCGGCCCGAGTTTGCGCCGCCCCCGGTGCCCGAAAAAGCGCCGCGCACGGAGACGGCTCCATGAGGCAGCAGACCCTGTATGTAGCCACGGGAAACAAGGGCAAGCTGCGGGATTTTGCCACGGCCGCGGCAAAGCTGGGCGACGGGTGGCGGATTGAGCCCGTTCCGGGCCTGGCCGGGCTTGCCGCGCCCGAGGAAACCGGCGCTACCTTTCTTGCGAACGCCCAAATCAAGGCGCTGTATTATGCGCGGTTCGCACCCGGAGCATTGGTGCTTGCCGATGACTCCGGCCTCCTGGTGGATGCGCTCGGGGGCGCGCCGGGCGTGTACTCCGCGCGGTACGCCGACCTGCTCGGCGGGCCGGTTGCCGCTGACCTGCCGGACGACCTGCCGGACGACCTGCCGGACGACCTGCGCAACAACCGGTATCTTCTGTGCGAGCTCGCACGCTCCGGCCAGGCACCGCCCTGGACAGCCCGGTACCAGTGCGTGCTTGCCGTGGCGCGCGACGGCGCGCTACCGGCCGAGAGTGAAGGGTTTGTCGAAGGCGCGATCGTGCCGGAAGCTCGCGGAAGCCTCGGCTTCGGCTATGACCCATATTTTCTGCTGCCGCGGCTCGGCAAAACCATGGCCGAGCTGGACCGGGAGCAGCGGCTCGCGGTAAACCATCGGGGCGCGGCGCTGCACGCACTGCTGCCCCGTCTTGCTTTGCTCTAAGAATTACTGCTTCGATACCGTCAACGGAGCACCCGTTTCCGGCAATCCGCGCTGGCGCAGCATGGGCGCGGCGGTCGGCTCGCCGCCGAACCAGCCGCGGTACATGGCATCGAGGTCTTCCGTATTGCCGCGCGAAAGCACCATCTGCCGAAAGCGGTCGCCGTTGGCGCGCGTCAGGCCGCCGTGGTCGGTAAACCACTGGAAAGCATCATCGTCCAGCATTTCGCTCCACAGGTAGGCGTAGTAGCCCGCGGCGTAGCCGTTGCCCCAGATGTGCATAAAGTAGGTAGACCGGTAGCGCGGCGGCACCTGCGGCAGTGCGAGCTTCGTCCTTGCAAGCGCCTGCTGCTCGAACTCATCGGGCTTTTGCAGGGGCGCGTCCGCCGGCAGGGTGTGCCACTCCATGTCAAGGCGGGCGGCGGCCAGCAACTCCGTGAGCATGTAGCCCTGGTTGAAGGTACGGGCTTTGAGCAGCTTTGTCTTAAGCTCCGGCGGCATGGGCGCGCCGGTCCGGTAGTGGTGGGCAAATTGGGCGAATACTGCCGTGTAGGTCGCCCAATGCTCGTTGAACTGCGAGGGGAACTCGACAAAGTCGCGCGGCACGGAAGTTCCGCTCAGGCTGGGGTACTCAGTGTTTGCGAGCATGCCGTGGAGGCCATGGC
>CAXTSG010000177.1:0-6295 GCA_964246825.1 uncultured Acidobacteriaceae bacterium
GCAGGCGACGTGAAGGGATGCCGGGATTGACGCGAAAAGACGTGCTGATCGTCGATACCGCCGGCCGCCTGCTCGCGAAGTACACCGCCACCGACTACGCCGCCCGCGCCGCCGGGCTCACCTTCAAGGTGCAGCACGGCATTCCCGTTTACGGCAGCGATCGGGAGTAGGCTAACGCGGCCTGCGCACCAGCCGGTATAGCCGCACATCCGCTTCTCCATCCCGGGCCACCGGCTCAAGCGCGTACTGGAGGAACTCCGAGTTGCGGATGCCGGCCAGTTCGCGGCCCGGCTGCGTCGGCGCATGCTCGCTGACATCTTCCAGCACGGCGGCGTAAGCCCCTCGCGCCATCACCAGCCCGTCTCCGCGCGCCACGGCCAGGTCGAAAAAGCTCCCCTGCCGACGCGCCAGCCGCGCCTCTGGATCGGCCACTAGCCCCAATCCCGAAAGGCTGCCCATGCCGGTTGCAAAGTTCAGGATGCCGTCATCGAACTCAATGAACCCGTTCCCTCCCGCACTGCGCACCATGTCGGCCAGCTTCGCCCGCCGTTCCAGCACTGTTTGCATCTGCTGCCCGCGATTGCCGTTCAGCGTATCGTTGACGAAAATGTTCGTGCACAGCAGCACAAACACAATCTCCCCGCCGACGGCGGCCCATCGCCATGCCGAGGGCAGCGCCGGCGGCAGCGTGCGGCTCAGTGCATGGTCCACGGCAAGCGACAGAATGAGATTGGCGATAAATATCGAGCTGCCGTAATACCAGAAACCCTGGTCAAACAGCGCCACGAAGCAGAAGTTATACGCGCCCTTGAGCAGGACGCCCGCGCAAAGCGCATCCACCGGGGTGCGGCGCGCGGGGCGGCGCGCAAGGTACAGCCCTGCCAGCAGCATGGGTAGGAGCATCTGTAGGAGCCGCATGTACTGCTCGGCAAAGACGGAAAAACCGACCGCCGCCTCGCCGCGCGGCGCGTCCCAGCCAGCCGGCAGGAACAACGCACCGAGCATGTTCAGATTGCCGCGCTAGGCCAGGCCGGCCTTGGCGGCACCGCTTACCGGCATGGCCCGGCCCACCGTGTGGAGGTTGTACAGGAGGTAGACGGCGATCATTGCAAACGGAATTGCCGCAAGCGCCCAGGCCGCGCGCCGCGACGGGCGCTCCACGCGGAAAAGAACATAGCCCAGCACCGGCGGCAGAAAGAACACATCGTCCAGCCGGGAAAGCACCATCATGCCGAGCGAAAGGCATGTCCAAGGGAACCATCGCCCCATCGGCGCGGACTGCTTCCAGGTAAGCAGCACGGCCGCGAAAAACAGCAGGCCCACCGCTGTTTCCATGCCGTTCAGGTACGACCAGCAGGCCAGGTAGCCGGGCGCGCTCAGCGCCGTCGGAAACCAGAGCCACCCGGGGCATACCGTTAACAGTGCCAGCCACGGATGCCGCAAACGCCGGGCAGCGGCCAGCGCCAGCCCGAACACTGCGACGCCGAGGATGAGGAGATTGCCGTAAAACAGCTGCACAAGGCCGCGCGCGGGGTCGGCAAGGTCCAGCAGGCGGTATTTGACCGCGAAATAAAGCAGCCCCTGCCATACCGGATGAAACCCGTTGGTCGGGTGCGCGCCGTCAAAGGTGAAAAATTGCTTGCCCTGCGAGTTGCGCGCGACGTCCAGGTAGTAAAACGTGTCATTGGCAAACAGCGACAAGGGTGCCCTCGCCGGGAAATGCCGGACGTACAAAACCATCGGCAGCAGCGTCAGAACCATCGCAAAAGCGGCGACCGTCAGCGAGCGATACCCGAAAGTTCGTGGGTTCCCGAGAAAGGAAGCGCCCGGATTGTTGCGGTCCGCTTCTTCCGCGCTGACTCCCCGGGATGCTTTCACCGTTTCCGGCATGCACCGTAGATTAGCATCGGCAGCCGAACGGATCGCGGAAGGCAATCGACGGAGGCGTGTACCTTGCCGGGATGGAATCCGTTCACGCCGGGCTGCCGACTGCAATCCTTCTCGACCTTCTTCCTGCAGCGGCGCTCCAAGGTAACCCATCCGGTACCGACCGGACGCGCTTTTCCTGCCGGAGAACCGGAAAAGCCGAATAGGATAAGCAGGCGTGGGCGGAGTTCTTTCGGACCTCCGCTCCGGCGGTTGAAACAGCGTACCCCTAAGGATTTCCGCTTTGAATGACTACCTGATCTCCGTCCTGCTCGGCATCGTGGAAGGTCTCACCGAGTTCCTCCCCGTCAGCTCGACCGCGCACCTTCGCCTTACCGAGGCCCTGCTTCACGTTTCGCTCACCGACCCTTACTGGAAGATGTACACGATCGTCATCCAGCTCGGCGCGATTCTTGCGCTCGTGCTCCTGTTTCTTGCCCGCATCGTCACCTTTGTGCGCACGTTTCCCAAGGGCGAAGGCCGCGACCGCACCGTGCTCACTCACCCGCTTACGCTCGTGCTCATCGCGTTTGTCTGCACCGCGGTGCCCTCTCTGATCTTCGAAAAGGCGATCGGCAAGCACCTGGAAAGCCTCCGCGTCATCGAGCTCTCGCTGCTCATCGGCGGCATCGTCATGTGGGCGGTCGACAGCTGGTCGAGCCGGCAGGAAGACCATCCCATCAAGGACGTGGACGGCATGGGCGTCGGCTCGGCTGTGTGGATCGGCCTTTGCCAGACCTTATCGGCCGTTTTTCCCGGAACTTCAAGGTCCATGTCCACGATCGCCGCCGGCCAGCTTGCCGGTATGACCCGCACCGCCGCGCTTGAGTTTTCTTTCCTGGTCTCCATCCCAGTCATGGTCGCCGCCACCGGCTACGACCTGCTCAAAACGCTGCACCCCAGCCGCAAGGCCCTCGCCGCCGCCCAAGCCTCCGGCGAGCAGATCGCCCCCCTCGTCATGACCGGCCACGGCTGGATCATCCTGCTCATCGGCTTTGTCGTTTCCTTCGTGATCGCGCTCGCGGTGGTCGGCTGGTTTTTGCAGTATGTGCGCAGGCACGGGTTTACGGTGTTTGCCGTGTACCGCATTGTGCTGGCGATCGTGCTGATGTTCTTCGGCGCACGGCTGTTCACGGCATAATTCTGGGCATGGTTCAGTCAGTGGGATAGCGAGTTCAAGTATGTCTCCGAGCTAGTGCGAGGAAAGCGAGATGCCGGCCTGCTTCAGCTAACGCAACTTATTAAGACTTTTGAAATACCACAGCCTGCTTCTACAATCCTAGCGAGCAAATCTTTGGAGGCGCTCATGGTGCGTTTTCTGCGGATCTTGGGACGGCTTGCGCTCGGCATCGTGGTGTTGGTCATTGGGGTAACTTGCTTAGTGTTTGCCGTGCATCGCATGCAGCTGCACCGCCTCCACACGCTCGCCCAAACTTCGCCGCAGCGCTACCTGGTGGAGAGCTCTTCCTACTTCGTGCTGAAAAATGTGAATGTCATTGATGGGACTGGCAGCGACGAGCGAAGGAACCAGTCCATCGTCGTTCGCGACGGCAGGATCGCATGGATCGGCGATAGCGCTACCATGCCGGCGCAGCCAGGTGCTAAAGCGATCGATCAGCATGGGGCAACGATTATCCCCGGACTGGTTATGTTGCATGAGCATCTGTTCACCACCGGCGCTGGCAATCAGTTCGTAGAGCAGAGTGTCACCTTTCCGTTGCTCTACCTTGCCGCCGGTGTAACAGTAGCGCGGACTACAGGAAGTATCGACCCGGCAGGCGACCTGCAGATCAAACGTAAAGTTGATGCCGGAGAACAGCCCGGTCCAGAACTTTTTCTGACGGCGCCCTACCTTGAGGGCGCGCCCTCCGCCTACCGCCAGATGCGCGCCCTTGCGGGTCCGGAGGACGCAAAGAGAACCGTCGACTCCGACCTGGCGCAGGGGTTCTCTTCGCTAAAGGCGTATACCGACATTACGCCCGACGAGCTGACGACTGCCATCGCCGAGGCGCATGAGAAGTCGGTGAAGCTCACGGGCCATCTTTGTTCGATCACCTACACGCAAGCGGCTGCAATGGGCATCGACAACCTCGAACACGGACTCCTCACCGATATGGAATTCTTTTCGGGCAAGCAGCCCAATATATGCCCTCCCATGATGACGTATCTCACAGAGTACCGAGACAAGCTCGACGTGCATTCATCTCAAGTAACCGCGATGATTGACATGCTCATCGCGCATCACATCGCGATCACCTCCACGCTGGCCGTGCTCGAGAGTGAATTCGGCGGAGAAGTGCCCGCCTGGTACGTGGAGCACGAAAAGAGTGCGCTTGTATGGAAGAGCTGGCTAGTCGCGCAACTAAGCAAGCAGGAAATGAAGAAATACCACTGGCAGCCGCTCTTCGACAAAGAACTTCAATTTGAAGCCGAGTTCGCTGGGCGTGGAGGAACACTGCTAGCTGGTGCCGACCCTACCGGAGACAGAAGTGTTCTGGCTGGATACGCAGATCTTCGCGAGATCGAGTTGCTTAACAAAGCAGGGTTCCGTGTTCCTCAAGCTATCAAGATCGCCACGCTCAACGGCGCAACTTTTCTGGGCATTGCAGACCGGTCTGGATCAATTGAGATCGGAAAACAGGCAGACCTAGTGGTAATCAAGGGAGATCCGGCGGAAAATGTGGCTGCCATTCGCAACGTGCAAACGGTTTTTCGCCAGGGCAAAGGCTTCGATTCAAAAAAGATGATGGACGATGTGCAGGGTATTGTTGGTCTTCGGGATGAGTGATGTCGAAGTAGTCGCTTTATGATTGAGCTCTCCTGGGTAGTCGCAAGGAGAAGCGGGCTGCTTTGTTGAAGCTTAGTCCTGCTAACGCCCTTAGCGAAAGCTTCAACCCCCTCAACGCCGCCCCGTAACCGCGATCAGCGGATCGCTCTTTGACCCGTCCCGCAGCACCTCTACGCTCACCTCGCGAAAACCGGCGCGCTGGAGGTAAAGGCTCACCAGAGCGGCATGCCCACGATCGTCGAGCGAGTGCCAAATCGCCACCGCCTTGGTCGGGAAGCAGCGGTTGGAGAAGCTAACGATACAAGGCGCGCCCGGCCGCAGAACCCGCAACACCTCGGCAAATACCTCCAAGGGACGCTGGAGATACTGAACGCCGACACAGCACAGGGCGGCATCGCAGCTGTCGACGTCGAGCGGCAGCACGGAGGTGCGGTTCAGATTCTGCACAAAGCTTCGGCTCAATCGGGGGTTGGCCTTGAGCTCCTCGGCGTTCATCCCCTGGCCGATCACCTCGGCAAAAGTCATTTCCGGCGGCAGGTGGCTGACCCAGCTCGACATCAGATCCAGCAGCACGCCTCCGGCCGGCAGCGCGGCTCGGTAGTACCCGGTGAGCGCCCGCGCGGCTGCTTCGTCAATATGGGTGACCAGCCGGGCAGGTCCATAAAACTCGGCGTCATCGCCTCCGTCCTCTTTCAGGAAGGCGTCGGGCGGCAGCTCAGGCAGGCGATCGCTCCTCCCTCCCATCGATAGTCTTTCATCCCTCATAGGCCGCCTTTCTCTCATAAAATTATCTTCCTCGGACGCAACAGCGCGGTAGATCCCCGCAAAATGCTTGTCCAAGCTGTGAAACATGCTGCTCCTAAACTCGCGAACTTTTCACACTACGCCCTCACATTCTGCAACACTCGGCCGATAAGGTCGGTAGAGCAATCGAGGGAGAGGAAACAGCCATGGACAGCACACAAGGAGAGAACGACGCGGAGTGTCTCTTGATCGCCATGCCGCCCGTGAAACAAATCGGGAGTGCGACTCTCGCGCAGGCAATCGCCCGGCGTATCTTCTATGCAGCCTCCCACGGCTTTCTTTCCCTGCTGTGCCTTCTTTTCGAGCGCCCGGTGCGGCAGGCCGTTACTTCCGCGGGTCTCCCGAAGGAGAAAACCCCGCCGCCTCCGGCGAAATCTGCCATAATGGACTCGCTCTGGCCACCGGCTCCCCTTTCCGGCCTTTCCCTACGCTTGCCGCGGGCAAGCAGAAGCCCTTTCGTGTCCACCGATGACGCCGCTTACCCCACCTATCCGCTCCGCTCTTCCGCCCGCCCGGCACCCCCGGCTCCGTGAGCTCGGCGGCCTTCTTCTGCTGCTGCTCTCGTTTCTGCTGCTGCTCGCGCTTGTTTCCTACCGCGCAAGCGATCCATCGCTCGACACAGCGGGCGCGCAGGATATTCACAACTGGACCGGCCGCCTCGGTGCGGCCTCCAGCGACCTGCTCCTCCAACTGGAGGGCGCTTCGGCCTTTATGCTGCCGGTGCTGCTCGGCGTGCTCGGCGTAGCTTCGTTTCGCCGCTCCGGTGCTCCCTTGCCT
>CAXTSG010000178.1:0-6121 GCA_964246825.1 uncultured Acidobacteriaceae bacterium
GTTCCGGTTGCCGCAGCCGACCGTGGCTGCCGCGAGCAAAAGCCCGGCAGCAAGCCATGGGCGCGCCGGCCCTGCAATGGTTCGCACTCTGAAATACCCTCACTGCGGATTGAAGCGGCTGCGTGCTGCCGCTTCAAGCGGCGCTTACGCCGCTCCCTGATAGTAAATCACCGCGGGGGACCGAGATACCCTGGAGGAGGAGGTCCTTATGGCAAGGCAAGCGATCGAATCGATTTGGGACTATCCGAGGCCGCCGCGCCTGGAGCCCGCGCCGGCCCTGCTGCGCGTGGTGCATCGCGGGGTGCTCCTGCTCGAAACAACCCGGGCCGTGCGCGTTCTGGAAACAAGCCACCCGCCCGTGTTCTATATTCCACAGGCGGATATCGCCATGCAGTATCTTGTGCCGTCCGCCCGAAGCGGCAGCTACTGCGAGTTCAAAGGGGCGGCCGGCTACTGGACTGTTGATGTTTCCGCGGCGCTCGCGGCTCCCGACCCGCGGGCGCTCGCGCGGGACGCGGCCTGGAGCTACGCGCGGCCGACCGCGCCGTATGCCGCCCTGCGCGATCACCTTGCCTTTTACGCGAGCCGCGTGGATGAGTGCCGGGTGGACGGCGAGCGGGTGGAAGCGCAGGCGGGTGACTTTTACGGCGGCTGGATCACCTCCGGGGTGCGCGGGCCGTTCAAGGGCGCGCCCGGCACGCTGGGCTGGTAATCGGGCTCTAGCGGAGCAGCCCGACCCGCCACGCCGCGTAGCTCAGTACCTCGTGCGCCGTGCGTTGAAAGCGGCTCCCGAGCGTGAGCGCGGCCATTTCGCGGCGGGGCGAGGTATACACCGTGAGCCCGGCCTGCCGGCAAAGCGCGCGGATGCGGAACAGGTGCGTTCCGTCAGAAACCGCGATGACGCGCCGAAAGCCGTTGGCCCGGGCAATCGCGGCCAGGCGCGCCGCCGACTCGCGGGTGTCGCGGCTTTCGGTTTCCGCGATGATGGCGTGCTCCGGCACGCCGCGCGCCAGCAGGAAGTCCTCGCCCACGCCGCCTTCGGAGTGGGCCTCACCGCCCGAGCCGCCGCCCAGCGTAATGACGATGGGAGCGAGCTTTTCGCGGTACAGTTCCAGGCCGTGCAGGAGGCGGGCGCGCAGCACCGGCGAAGGCCGGCCGTCATACTCCGCCGCGCCGAATACCGCGATGGCATCGGCGGGCTCGGCCTGGTCATGCGTGGCATAGTAGCGGATGCCGAAGCAGATGGACGCTACCGGCAGCACAATGCCGACGGCGAGAACGGCCGCGGCGATCGGCGGCCAGCGGCGGCTTGGGCGTCCATCGTTTCTCATGGAAGTGCTCCTTGGGCGGCCGCGGCTGCTAGCGGCCCAGGGCCAGGGCGATGTCGTAGGTGGGGATCGCGCCTTCCCGCAGGATCTGCCAGTTGCCGTCGCCCCGCGACAGGTCCACGATGGTGGTCGGCAGGCTGCGCGGGGTTGGGCCGCCGTCCACGATAAGCGGGATGCGGTCGCCGATCTGGTCGCGCACGCAGTTGGCATAGGTGCACTCGGGCGCGTTGACCAGGTTGGCGCTGGTGGCGGTGATCGGCAGGCCAAAGGCTTCGACGATCGCCCGGGGAATGGCGGCGTCCGGGATGCGCAAGGCGACGTTGCCGGTGTTTGCGGTGGAGCGCAGGGGCAGCCGCGAGCTTGCCTTGACGATGACGGTGAGCGGCCCCGGCCAGAAGCGCTCGGCCAGCTTGTCGAAGTTCGCGCCGATCTCGCGCGCCAGCCCGTAGGCCTGCGTTGCGCTGGCGATGAGCAGCGACAGGGGCTTGTGCTTTTTGCGCGACTTGATCTCGTAAATGCTTTCAACCGCGCGGAGGTTCACGGGGTCGACCGCGAGGCCGTAAAAAGTATCGGTCGGCATGCCGACCACCTGGCCGCTCTGGAGGCAGCGCACCACATACCGCACGCGATCCGCTTCCGGCTCATCCGGATGCATGCGTAACATCTCTGCTGACACTTGGGTCGCTCCCGGGATGGGGTCGATACCCCATGCGACAGGGTGCGGGCGCTACAATCGCTCGCATGCCCCCCGCGCTCGGAGCACGTACCCGAATTGTACAGAGTTCGGCGAATCGCTGGGTTAAGGCGCTGCGCGCAGCCTCCGCGCACCCGCCGCCGCTCGGGCGCAGAGGTGACGCCGCCGCGCCGCTGCTGGCGCTGGAAGGCTTTCACCTTGTGAGCGCGGCCTTTTGCGCCGGTCTCACGCCTGCTGCCGTCTTCCTGCGCGAGGGCAGCGAAGGGGAAGCCCCCGCCGCGCTTGAGGAAGCGGTGGCCGCGCAGACAGGCAGCCGCGGCGTCGGGATAGGGCGTGTTGTGGAGGAGACGGAGTGGATCGTGCTGCCGCAGGCGCTGTTTGCAAGCCTGCTTGCAACAGAAACGCCGCAGGGGATCGCGGCCCTCGTGCCTGCGCCGCCGTCCCGGTTCGAGGAAATTACAAATGCGCGGCAGCCTTTGGTGCTGGTGCTGGCCGGGCTGCAGGACCCGGGAAATGTGGGCACGCTGCTGCGTTCGGCCGAAGCTTTCGGCGCAAGCGGAGCGCTGCTGCTGCCCGGCACCGCCACGCCGTGGAACGGGAAGTGTCTGCGAGCCTCGGCCGGTGCGGCCCTGCGCCTGCCCCTGGCTGCCGTGGAAAGCGCCCAAGCGGCGGCTGCTCTGCTGCGCGGGCATGGGGTACGCTCGCTTGCGGCGGTGCCTGCCGGCGGCAGCGCGCCCGGCGAGCTCAACCTGCGGGAGGCTGTAGCCCTGTGGATCGGGAATGAGGGTGCCGGGCTCGGCCCGGCGGAGCTTGCGGCCTGCGACGGGCGCGTGAGCCTCGCGATGCCGGGCGCTACCGAATCGTTGAACGCGGCCGTGGCCGGCAGCGTTCTGCTTTACGAGGCCGCGCGGCAGCGGGCATGAGCCTCTTTCACAGCACGCCGGGACAGCCCGCGGTACCGCTGCCGGAGCGCATGCGCCCGCGCACGCTTGCCGAGTTTACCGGCCAGCAGCACCTGCTCGGCCCGGGCAAGCCGCTCCGGCTCCAGATGGAGTCTGACAATACGGCGTCCATGATCTTTTGGGGGCCGCCGGGCGTCGGCAAAACCACGCTCGCCAAGATCATCGCGGGCACCACGTCCGCGACGTTTGTGGAGTTTTCCGCCGTGCTTTCCGGCATTAAGGAAATCAAAACGGTCATGGCCGAGGCTGAGGAGGCCTCGCGCTTCGGCGCGCGCACCATTCTGTTTGTTGACGAGATTCATCGCTTCAACCGCGCCCAGCAGGATGCGTTTCTGCCGTATGTGGAGCGCGGGGCGATTCGCCTGATCGGGGCGACGACCGAGAACCCGTCGTTTGAGTTGAACGCGGCGCTGCTTTCCCGCTGCCGCGTGTACACGCTCCAAGCCTTGACGGAGGAGGAAATTGTCGCGCTGCTCCAGCGCGCGCTGGAAGATCGGGAGCGCGGACTAGGGCTGCTCGGGGTTTCGGCCGAGCCTGAAGCGCTGGCGCGGCTCGCTAACTATACGGGCGGCGACGCGCGCAGCGCCCTGAACGCGCTGGAAGTCGCGGCTCGGCTCGCGGCGGTTTCCGCCGGCAAAGGTATTACCGCCGAGCTGGCGCAGGCGGCGCTGCAAAAACGCACCCTGCTTTACGACAAAGGCGGCGAAGAGCACTATAACCTGATTTCGGCACTGCATAAGTCGGTCCGCAACTCGGACGCCGATGCCGCGCTGTACTGGCTGGGGCGCATGCTCGCGGCGGGCGAGGACGCGGGCTACATCCTGCGACGGGTGGTGCGGATGGCGGTTGAAGATATCGGGCTGGCCGCGCCCGAAGCGCTGAACCTGTGCCTTTCGGCGCGCGATGCCATGGAGTTTCTCGGCTCGCCGGAGGGCGAGCTTGCCTTGGCCGAGGCGGTCGTATACTTGGCGCTCGCGCCTAAGTCGAATGCTGTGTATACGGCGTTCCAGGCAGTGCGGGAGGATGTGGAAACAACCCGCGCCGAGCCGGTGCCGCTGCACCTGAGGAACGCGCCGACGCCTCTGATGCGCGAGCTCGACTACGGCAAGGGATACCAGTACGCGCACGATGTGGAAGGCAAGGTCGCCGCCATGGAGTGCCTGCCGGAAGCGCTGCGCGGCCGCCGCTACTACCGGCCGACGGAGGAAGGGCGGGAAAAGCTGCTTAGGCAGCGGGTCGAGGAGATTCGGCGGCTGCGGGAAACGTACAAACATGAAGATTCCGCTTCATAAAGCCGGTCATTTGCTCATATCAGCCGCATGTATGCTATTTCTTCAGGAATAAAAGAGCCAGTCGGCCGAGGCGAGGCAAACAGGTAGGAGAATGTCGAACTTATTTGCCGGTGCCTTGTAGGTCGGGGCTTGTCAAGGCCGGCATCTGTTCCGGTCAGTACGGATCAAGCAGCGCCGGGCGACATCATGAGGATGCCGTTCTCAACCGGTATCGTGGATTGTTGGAGTCCGATGATGGAGCGTTTTGCCAGTTACCCAAGCAAGCGGCCTGAGGACAAACCGTTCTTTGTGCCGGTACGAATGAACTTCGCTCACTTGACTGAAGAAGATTGGGAGGCTGCCGCCCGCGAGCTGGGATGTGAAGTGAATGTCTTGAAGGCAGTAGGCATGAATGAGTCGAAAGGCAACGGCTTTAACTACAGAGGCAGGGCCACCATGATCTTCGAACCTGATCACTTTGCCCAGTACACGCATCACGTATTTGATAAAGCCTATCCTGAACTGACACATACAAACTGGCATCACTATGGAACGTATCAAACGCAATGGGATCGGCTCGAAGCGGCTCACCGGCTCGATTCGCGCGCTGCGCTCAAGGCTTCTTCCTGGGGTCAGTTTCAAATCTTGGGTGAAGCCTATGTCAGTGCGGGTTATGGAACGGTTGAACTGTTTGTAGATAAGATGTGCTCGTCAGAAAAAGCTCAGCTTGATGTGTTCGTCAGGTACTCCAAGGCTTATCCTGGACTCTTAAAAGCGCTGCAAGAAAAAGATTGGAACAACATTGCCCTTTACTACAACGGTAGCGCCTATCGCAGAACTCACTACAATGCCTTGTTGAAAGAAGAATATGACAGATTGGCAAAGTAAAGGTTTGTTAAGCCTTATCTATCTTCTTTCCGTAGGCACTCTCGGTCAATCACTACCTAAGGCCATGCTGACTCCATCCTCTCAGGCGCAGCAAAGTGATGCTTATTCTCAAATAGATCTGAGCCTACTTCCAAAAGGGGCGACTCTTGACAATCCACCCTCAAAACAGGTTTTCACATTGAAAGCACAAGGTGCTCCGGACTTACTGGTAATACCGATATTGTTTTGGGGTGATCGACTTTTGCCAAACTTTCAATGCGGAACCTACTTCGTCACAGATAAAAATGTCCGTTATTACGTTTCAGCAATCGGTCCTAATTTCATAGGAGGCAGTCAGGATTGCGATGTTGTTATCGCAGCAGGCACCATGACTGACTCTGGTTCACGACCTCGACTAATTTTTATTTTCAAGGCCAGAGCCATGGGCGGCAATCACTACAACGTTCCTTTTGTCTTTTCGTGGGATGAGAGGACGATGCGCTATCATCTCGATCAAACTGCAACAGCTTCAGTACAGGACGATAAGTCCTACCCGGAAACCGTAGCAGCGACACGCGCTGTACTTGCACGCAAGCTCCCAAAACTCTAAAAGCCGTTGGCGGATTTTCTTTTTGAACCGGTTGAAGTTGTACCCTGCCCTATCCGCAGATTATCAAGCGCGGCATATACGCTGCCTGGGGTCAGCACTTCCGGCAGAAGGCGCGGCGCGGCGGCAGGATCGGCCGGATAGAGGGCATAGGCCGGGATGCCGCTGCGTCCGAGCGTTGCGAGCGCGGCGCCGATGGCTGTGTCGTGCTCGGTCCAGTCAGCCTTGAGCAGGACGACTCCGCTTTGCCGCAGGCGGTCCTGCACGTCGGCCCGGTCGAGCACGACGCGCTCGTTGACTTGGCAGCTAAGGCACCAGTCGGCGGTGAAGTCGACCAGCACGGGCTTGCCCTGGGCGCGAGATGCGGCAACGGCGGCCGCGGTAAACGGCTG
>CAXTSG010000179.1:0-6084 GCA_964246825.1 uncultured Acidobacteriaceae bacterium
CGCCCATGGGTCGCACATAGGTGGCCCACAGGTCGGATGGGCTCATGGCGGCAATGGGCTTGGTGGCGGGATAGATAGCGGAAGGGAAGTGCGAGCCGAAGAAGTAGATGGCCGGCATGAGCACGAGCCAGCTGAACACGCTGCCCGCGAAGATGGTGCCGGCGACGCGCGGGCCGATGATGTAGCCGACGCCGAGGTATTCCGGGGTGGCGTCGCAGCGGATGGCAGCGCCCCGCAGGACGTGCCCCGCGCCGAAGTCGGGCTCGTAGTTGGGCGTGCCGGGCCAGGCACCCAGCAGGTTTTCATTCTGGAAGAGCGTGTACACGGCCCCGAGGCCGAGGCCCCAGAAGACGCGGCTCGCAAACGAGCCGCCGCGCTCGCCCGCGAGCAGCACATCGGCGCAGGCCGTGCCTTCCGGGTAGCGCAGCATCGCGTGCTCTTCCACGATGAGCTGCCGCCGCAGCGGAATCATGAACAGGACGCCGAGCCAGCCGCCCAGCAGGGCGAGAAAGAAGATGCGCGCGTATTCGAGGTCGAAGCCGAGAAAGATAAGCGCGGGCAGGGTGAAGATGACGCCCGCGGCGATGGACTGGCCGGCGTTGCCGGCGGTTTGCACGATGTTGTTTTCAAGGATGGATGCGCGGCCGAGCGCGCGCAGCACCGAGATGGACAGCACGGAAATGGGAATGGACGCGGCGACGGTAAGGCCGGCGCGCAGCCCCACATACACAGTAACCGCCCCGAACAGCAGCCCGAAGAACGAGCCCAGCAGCAGGGCGCGGGCCGTAAGCTCCGGCGGGGGCTGCTCGCCGGCTACAGCAAGAGGGCGAAAAGGAGGTGCTTCGGTTTGGGCCATGCCCGGATTGTCTCCGCTCGCTCACAACAAAGATGAAAGCGTGAGTGTACAGCAACGGCCGCCGCGGCAAGAGGCCTTTATCTTTGCGCCAAGCGTGCCTGGAGCGGAACGGTTTTGAGAACGGTCCGGCACCGCGGCGGCATGGGGCCGTAACGGCCCACACGCCGCAGCCAGGCGGGCACCACGATGGCAAACAGCGCAAAGGTGGAGGCGACCGCGCCTATCCAGTTGCCGACCAGCTGCATGTGGAAGTGGAAGACCAGCAGCGCGCTGGTCGGTACGCCGATGAGCCAGGTGCAGGCGGTGGCGGCGTAAAAGGGCAGGCGGGTTTCGCCCATGCCGCGCAGCGCGCCTTGCAGGACGACCTGGATGCCGTCGAAAACGCGGTAGGAGGCGCAGATGAAAAAGATGGGCATGGCCGCGCGGATTACTGCCGGGTCGTTGGTGTAGATGCCCGCCCAGAAGTGCGGGGCCGCGATAAAGATGATGGAAGCGACCAGCATGGCTCCGCCGCTGATGGCGGCGCTTGCATAGCCCGCCCTGCGGACCTGCGCGCCGTCGTTGCGGCCCGCGCCCTGCCCGGTGCGCACGGCC
The DNA here is from genome assembly GCA_964246825.1 of uncultured Acidobacteriaceae bacterium. GTDB lineage: Bacteria > Acidobacteriota > Terriglobia > Terriglobales > Acidobacteriaceae > EB88. Next base: position 1,451 of record CAXTSG010000179.1, read on the forward strand.
GAGGCCGCCTGGATGCCGGTCGGAATCATGATGCAGAAGGCATTCAGGTCGATGAGGACCTGGTTGGCGGCGAGCATGGTGATGCCGAGAGTGCTGGTCAGCACGGTGGAAAAGCTGGCAAGCGACAGGTCGCCGAACTGCTGGAGGCCGATGGGCCAGCCGATTTTGTAGAGCTCGCGCAGACGGCCGGGGTGAGGCCGCCAGGCATCGGCGCGGAGCTTGATGGGATTTTTCCGCAGGGAAATCCCGAGCGAAACGACAAGCAGAAGGAGCATATACAAACGCACGACGCAGGTGGCCCAGCCGGAGCCCGCAATGCCGTGGGCCCGAAAGCCGGCGTGGCCGTAGATCAGCGCCCAGTCGCCCAGCCAATTGACCAGGTTCGCGGTCAGGAGCGAAATCATGACCCAGCCGGGGCGATCAATCGCCTGAAGGTAATGCCGAACGGCCATGTACAGGAGCAGCGGCGCGGCCGACCAGCGCAGCGCGGCCATATAGGTTTCGGTGATTGCTATCAATTGCGGGTCGACGTGGATGAGCGTCAGGGCGTGAGGGGCAAGCGTCGCCAGGACCATGACCGCCGGCGTACACACCGCGACCACAAACAGGGACTGCACCAGCGAAAATAGGCCGTCCTCCGCGTCGCCGCGCCCGAACGCCTGCGAAACCAGGGTATCGAGCCCGTACAGGAGGCCCACGCCGGCAAAAACAATGGCGTAGAACAGGCTGTTACCAAGCGACGAAGCTGAGATGGCCAGCGCCGAGTGCGGCATGCGGCCCACCATGATGGCATCCACAATATAGGTGGACATCCAGCCCAGTTCACCCAATGCCAGGGGGGTGCCCAGGCGCGTGGTCAAACGCATTTCCGAGCGGAACGAGTCGGACGGGACCGCGCGGCTTTTTGCCGAGCCGCCCTCCGCAATCACCGGATTATCTGCCAAATGCCTTCCCCTTCACGCACACACCCCACGTCTGACGGCAAAGCAAGCCTAGAAGATTGCCCGGGGCGAGGCAAGCGCGTTGGCGACATGGAAGGTTTATCGTTTTCGGCGGACTCTGGCGCATTTTTCGCAGTGCTCTTATACTTTGAGGCATCCGGACGGCATGTTCGCTCGACAGGGTAGCGGATGGAGGCCCCGGTACGAGGTGCGCTTTCATAAGAGAGCCGGTTTTGCAGCAGAACTCCACCCAAGCTCGCTTCGGCGCCGCGGAACCCTGGCGCGCCGCGGCTCGGCTGCTACAGCGGGGGCTGCTCGGCTGCGCCGACTCGCTGGTAAGCGCTGTTTTCCCGGCGGAGTGCGCGGTGTGCCGCATGCCGCTTGCCCACCTGAGCCGTGTTCCCGTGTGCCGCTCCTGCTGGGCCGAGCTTCGGCCGCAGTCCGGCATCCTGTGCCTCCACTGCGGCGAAGCGCTGGGCGCGCACCCGTTTGCCGACGAAGAACGTGCGCCGGGCGCCTGGCTTTGCCGGCCCTGCCGCCTCCTTCCGCCCCCGTTTGAGCGGGCCGTCGCGTGGGGGCGGTACGGCGGCACGCTCCGCGCGCTGCTGCACCTGCCCAAGTACGACGGCATGGAAGCGATTGCCGCCCCGCTGGGGCGGCACATGGCGGCGCAGATCGCGGCGCAGCCCTTGATGCCGAAGCAGATGACGCTGGTGCCGGTGCCGCTGTTCGCGGCCAAGCGCCGGCAGCGGGGCTTTAACCAGGCGGAAGCGCTGGCGCGGGCCGTGGCAAAGGCCGGGCGCGCCCATGGATTTTCTTTCCGGGTGGAACCGGGCTTGCTGCTGCGCAGGCGCGCCACCGAATCGCAGGCCGGGCTTTCGCCCGCGGGCCGCCGCCGCAATGTGCAGGCCGCTTTCGCGGTGCCCCGGGCGGAAAAGGGAGCAAAGCCGCTTGCCGGGCGCGACCTGCTCTTGATTGACGACATTTATACGACCGGCGCGACCGCGCGGGCAGCTTCCGGGGCGCTCGTCCGCGCCGGGGCGGCGCAGGTGTGGGTCGCCACCGCGGCGCGGGCGCAGCGGGAGGAATTAGCAGCGGCGGTTCACGCGGTTGAAACGCCTATGGAAGAAGATGTGGCTTTTTGGGGTTAGAGTTTTCATAGGGGTCAGGGACAGAACAGAAGAGCAGGGGAACGGCATTCGCTCCACGAGGGATCACGGCATGTCGCTTGGAAAAAGCTCGACGCACACACGCAAGGGAAAACTGATCACCAAAACGCATGCGGGCCGGGATCATGGAGCGCCCGCGCCGGCGGAGGAGCGGACTATTCCTTTTCAGCAGCCGATGCAAACCCCGGTGCTGGTGCTGAATGCTTCCTACGAGCCGATCAACATCTGCGGCGCGCGGCGGGCCCTGGTGCTGGTGCTGAAGGGCGTGGCGAAAACGGAAGAAGAGCAGGGCGCGACGCTCCATGCGGCACGGGTGCGGATGCCGCTGCCTTCGGTCATCCGTTTGCTGGAGTATCGCCGCATCCCGCACCAGACGCGCGCGCTTTCGCGTAAAAACATCCTGCTACGCGACCGGAATACCTGCCAGTACTGCGCCGTGGTGCTGACGGCGGCGGAGCTTACGCTGGACCATGTGGTGCCGCGCTCGCGGGGCGGCCTGAGCACCTGGGAAAACCTGGTGGCCTGCTGCCACGGCTGCAACCGGCGCAAGGGGAACCAGATGCTTCATGAGCTGGACTCGATGAAGCTGCTGCGGGAGCCGCGACCGTTTTCTCTCCATACCTCGCGCCATATCATGCGGATGATCGGCAACTCCGATCAAAAATGGCGCAAGTACCTGTATTACTAGGCATCTAAGCGGGGATGGCAGCGGAACAGGTCGCCCCCGGGCTTTACCAACTCAAGCTGGGCATTTCCAGCGCGTTTCTTCTCGACTCGGCCGAAGACGGCTGCATCCTGTTCGATACCGGGTACCCGGACAAGCAGGATGCGATTCTCGGCGAACTTCGGCGGATTGGAAAGCAGCCCTCGGACCTGCGCCACATCGTGCTGACCCATGCCCACCCGGACCATATCGGCAGCCTTCGCGCGCTCCAGGCGGCGACCGGCGCAACCACCTACATTCATGCGGCGGATGCGGCGATTGCCCGGAAAGGCTCCGGCTTTCGTCCGCTGCGGCCGGCACCGGGGCTCGTCAGCTGGCTCGCCGTGCAGATCATCGGCCGTAAAAATAGAACGATGGCAGTGGGGGAAAGCAGGATCGATGTCGAGGTGCAGGATGAGGATGTGCTGCCGCTCGCGGGCGGCCTCCGGGCAGTGCATACGCCGGGACACTGCCTCGGCCATGTGGCTTACCTATGGCAGCAGCATGGGGGTGTGCTGATCGCGGGCGACGTGTGCGGCAATATGCGCGGGCTGGACTGGAGCATCGGGTATGAGGATATCTCTGAAGGCGGGCGCAGCCTGCGGAAGCTGGCGGGGCTTTCCTTTGAGACGGCGTGCTTCGGGCACGGTAAGCCGATTGTGGGCGGGGCGGATCGGCAGTTCCGGAAGAAGTGGGTAGCGGCGTCGGGTTGATTGGATTATGGAACCGTGGATGTTATGGGAGCGTACGCGAGTGGTTCTGCCGTTGCGTTTGAATCGCTTCCGCTAACGGCATTTATATAAATTAATCTGCTCCGTTTGCTTGAGTCCTCACATGAATCCCATTCGGATCACGAAGTAACTCCGGCGAGCTTGCATTCAGCAGGATGTACTGCCGCTCTATCCCGGCGCTCTGCCCGAGTTCTGGGGAGGATACAGTGGCTGGACGTAACATTAATAGTGAATCGCTGATAATCCGCTGCATTGATATTGTCGCTGGCGATGAACTCCCAAATCTCATCAAGGTCGATAAGTGCCTTGGGATGAAATGCATACTCTGTCATGAACGACGGGCAATACTCTTCTTCCTGAAGTGCTCCGTGATCTGTTCTGCGGGGAGCAGGGCCGCACGACCGCTTTTTATGTCGTCATACCGGCGATCCAGCAGACTTCGAAGTTGAATAAGTTCATCGAAGTATCCTATAAGCGCGTCGCGAACGAACTCCTCGCGCGTCCGGCCCGTTTCACCTGACAGCTGGTCGAGCTGAGCTTGAACGTCCGGGGTGAGCTGAACTTCCATGTTTCCCAGCCTAGAAAAAATTGGTGGCAAGAGTCAATCGAAGTCTTTCCGCGTCGCTGGAACCCGCATGTAAACGCCCCCACCTAACACGAATCCTTCTTAACAAGTCTTTGTGTCGGAAGTTGAAATCAACAATGGTGAGCGGCTCGCCAACCCCCGCAACGGAATCCAAGCAGCCATGCCTTCACAAACACCGATGGACCCCGCCCTGCGCGGCTTGCTTGCGGAGCAGGCTGCCGCTTACCCGGACCCGGCGGCCACGCCGCACGAGGCGCGGCGACGCATGCGCCTTGCCCTGGAGTCGCGCGAAATCCCCGGCCTCCCGAACGGCGTCAGGACCGAGGACCACTACGTGCCCACGCCGGGAGGCGGGCTCAGGGTGCGTGTGTACAGCCCGCCCAACCCTGCCGGGGCGACGCTGCCGGTGCTTGTGTACCTCCATGGCGGCGGCTGGGTGGCCGGGTCCATCGAGACGCACGATCCGTTCTGCCGCCTTCTAGCTCCCTTGGCCGCAATCAGCAT
>CAXTSG010000180.1:0-6059 GCA_964246825.1 uncultured Acidobacteriaceae bacterium
AACGTCAGCTTCCCAAGCTGAATGTCGCCGGTTCGATCCCGGTCTCCCGCTCCAAAAGTTTGAAGTACACGAAAAAGCCCCGTCCTTGCGGACGGGGCTTTTTCTGTGCAGCTTTATGCGCTGTAAAGCAGGATGCCTTCGGAGCGCGCTTCGCTTTCCGCGCCTTCCTGCGATACCGGCCGATAGAACAGCTGGTTGTTCTCAAGGTAAACCTCAAGAAATGCCGGCCGCTCACTAATGTGCCCGGCAATGAGCGCTTCCGAAAGCGGGTCCTCGACGTAGCGCTGAAGCGCGCGGCGCAGGGGGCGTGCCCCGTAGCTGCGGTCCACCAGCGTTTTTTCAAGAATCCACTTCTTGGCCTCATCATTGACGGAGATCGTGATGGCCTTCTGCACGAGGTTCGCATTCAGAGAGGTTACGAGCAGCTCCAGAATCTGGATCAGGTCCGCGTCTGAAAGCGAATGGAACAGGATAATTTCGTCCACGCGGTTCAGGAACTCGGGGTTGAAGGTGCGCTTGACCTCGTTCTTGACGAGCTCCTCGACCTTGTCCATCACCAGATCCTCGCGCTCCGACTGGAAGCCGAGACCCTGCTTGCGCTGGAGGTGCCGCGCGCCGATGTTCGAAGTCATGATGAGGATGACGTTCTTGAAGTCGACCGTATTGCCGAGGCCGTCCGTCAGGTGCCCGTCCTCAAAGACCTGGAGCAGGATGTTGAATACATCCGGGTGCGCCTTCTCGATTTCATCCAGCAGAACAACCGAGTACGGCGAACGCTTGACGCGCTCCGTAAGCTGGCCGCCCTCCTCATAGCCGACATAGCCCGGAGGCGAGCCGATGAGCTTCGAGACCGAGTGCTTCTCCATGAACTCCGACATATCGAAGCGGATGAGCGCCTTCTCCGAGCCGAAGAGGAACTGCGCCAGGGTGCGCGCCATCTCGGTTTTGCCGACGCCGGTCGGGCCCAGGAACAGGAACGACCCGATGGGGCGGTTGGGGCTCTTAAGCCCGGCCCGCGAGCGGCGGATCGCGCGCGAAAGCGCGGAAATCGCCTTTTCCTGCGAGATGACGCGCTTGTGCAGCTCGCCTTCGACGCGGAGCAGCTTCTGTGTTTCTTCTTCCTTGATGGAGGTGACGGGCACGCCGGTCCAGCGGCTTACGACGTCCTCAATATCCTCGCGGCTCACGATGCCTGCCGTGGAATCATCAAGGTGGTACTTGTCACGCAGGGCGCGCAGATTTTCGCGCTCCTTACGCTCCTCGTCCGAGTAAAAGCGCGCCTTCTCAAATTCATGATTCGCAATGGCGTTTTCCATGCGGTGCACGATGAACTTGATGCGCTTCTGGACTTCGGTAATCTCCTCGGGCAGGGAGGTCTGGCGCAGCTTTACGCGGGCACCGGCCTCGTCAATCAGGTCGATGGCCTTGTCGGGCAGGAAGCGATCGGGGATGTAGCGGCTGGAGTGCGAGACGGCAAACTCGATCGAGTCATCGGTGTAGGAGACCGCATGGAACTTCTCGTAGCGGTCCTTGATGCCCATGATGATCTTGATGGCGTCTTCCTCGTTGGGAGGCGGCACTTTGACGGCCTGGAAGCGGCGTTCCAGCGAGCGATCTTTTTCGATCGACTTGCGGAACTCGCCCGGCGTGGTCGCGCCGATACACTGAATCTCGCCGCGGGAAAGCGCGGGCTTCAGGATGTTGGCGGCGTCGAGCGAGCCCTCGGCCGAACCGGCCCCCACCAGAGTGTGCAGCTCATCGATAAAGATGATGCAGTTCTGGTTTTCCATCAGCTCTTTCATGATGGTCTTGAGCCGCTCCTCAAATTGGCCGCGGTACTTGGTCCCGGCCACGATCAGGGACAAGTCGAGGGCGAGCACCCGCTTGTCGGCGAGGAAGCTCGGGACTTCGCCGTCCGAAATGCGCTGTGCCAGGCCCTCGACGATGGCGGTTTTGCCGACGCCGGGCTCGCCGATCAGCACCGGATTGTTCTTGGTCCGGCGGCAAAGGATCTGGATGACGCGCTCCAGCTCGCCGTCGCGCCCGACCAGCGGGTCCAGCTGGTTATCCATGGCGACCTGGGTCAGGTCGCGCGAGAACTCGGCCAGCAGGCTGGCTTCGCGGTTGCCGCCCTGGCCGGTGTCGCGGTTGCGCTGGCCCTGAGATTTTTCCTGCGTGGCGCGCGATAATTCCTCGCGGATGGCAAGCAGCTTGAGCCCGCGCTCGTGCAGGATTTCAGCGGCAAAGCACTTTTCCTCCCGCAGGAGGCCGAGCAAAAGGTGTTCAGTGCCGATGTGCTTGTGCGACAGCCGCTCGGCTTCTTCGGCGGCATAGGCGAGCACACGCTTGCACTCATTGGAAAGCGGCAGGTCGACCGAGGTGGAGACCTTTTCACGAATGGTGGTGTGCCCTTCGATCTGCTTACGGATCGACTCGACGGATGCATGCGAGCGTAGAAAGCGATTGGTGAGCGCCTTGTCTTCGCGCAGCAGCCCGAGCAGCAGGTGCTCCGTCTCGATATAAGGCGAGCCGAACTGGCTGGCCTCGTACCGGGCGAAGAAGATAACGCGCCGCGCTTTTTCTGTATACCGTTCGAACATGTTCCCCCTTACTTCCCTTGTACTGCGATCGCGGCTGGAACAGCGCCCCGAGTTCATTCTACTGTTTCTACTGTAGTTCGTTTGTAGATGGCGGCCCGGGCGGCGTGCCTGCCCGGTGAACCTCCTGAAGACCATCCTGCCCTAGCCGTAACACACGGCGGCAGCGATGAGCCAGAGCCATGTTGTGAGTCACCAAAACGGTGGTAAGCCGCTCGATCCGGTGCATCTGCTCCAGCAGCAGAAAGATGGAATCCGCGGTAGCGCCATCCAGGTCTCCCGTGGGCTCATCGGCCAGCAGGAGCCTGGGCTTGGTGATGAGAGCGCGTGCCAGCGACACCCTTTGCTGTTCTCCGCCGGAAAGCTCCCCGGCGCGGTGGTCGCGGCGGTCGGCCAATCCGACGCGTTCGAGCCATTCCAGGGCCGATGCATGCGCCTTGCCGGCTCGCAACCCCCTGGCCAGCAGCGGCATGGCTACATTTTCAGCCGCCGTAAACTCCGGCAGCAGGTAGTGGAACTGCCATACAAAACCTACCTCGCGGTTGCGAAAACCGGCCGCGGCCCGCCCGGCAAGGCCATGCACGGCAGTTTCGCCGCACCAAATCTCGCCCGAGCCCGGCCGGTCCAGCGCGCCCAGCAGGTGCAGCAGGGTGCTTTTGCCTGCCCCGGACGGGCCGATGACGGCAAGCAATTCGCCCCGCGGTACGGAAAATGTCAGATTGTGGAAAAGCCGTACCGGATTGCCCGTGGACGACACAGGGGGATAGCTTTTGCCGATCTTTTCGACCCTGACCAATAGATGATCGCCCTCCGGGGAAAGTCGCAGGGGCGGGTTACTCATACCGCAGGGCCTCGGCGGGCAGGATGCGCGCCGCAGCTGAAGACGGATATAGGGTCGCCAGCAGCGCGATGCCGAGAGAAACCGAGACGACCAGCAGCCCATCCAGAAAGCGGGGCGCAAACGGGAGGGTATCGATCGAGTAAACATCGGCGGAAAGATGAATCAAGTGGTAGTGCCCGAAGACAAAAGCCAGTCCGTAGCCCAGCAGGAGACCGACCGCCGTACCGATGGCGCTGATGAGCACCCCTTGCAGCAGAAAGATGCGGCGAATCTGCGCCGGGGCGACGCCGATCGAGAGCAGCACGGCAATGTCCCGAGTTTTCTCCATGACCAGCATGGTGAGCGCAATCAGGATGTTGAGCGCCGCGACGCAAACAATCAGCCCAATCACGATAAAGGTAACAAGCTGCTCCAGCTTGAGCGCCCGGAAAAGCTCCCGGTTCTGCTCCATCCAGTTGGTGGTCTGGAAGCCCGGGCCCGCGGCCTGCTCGATTTCCGCCCCGATGCGGTCGGCATGATCCAGGTCATCGACCTTGAAGGAGATGATGGAAACCAGGTCCGGCTCGCCGAAAAGCGCCTGCGCGTCGCGGAGGCGAACGAAGCCGAAGCCGGAGTCGTACTGGTAAAAGCCGGAATGGAAGATGCCGGCAACCTGGAAACGCTGGTACTTGGGGATCAGGCCGTAGGGGGTGAGCTCGCCCTGCGGGCTGGTCACAACAACAGAGTCGCCGGCCCGCGCGCCGAGCGAGTCGGCGAGGTCGTAGCCGAGCACGATGGGCGGCATGGTACCGGGCAGGCCCGTCCCGGCAAGCGCGCGGGCGCTGCCGCCGCTCATCTGCGCCAGCATGTCGCTGACGGTACGCTCCTGTTCGGGAAGAATGCCTTTCAACAAAGCGCCGCCGGAGTGCGCGCCGCGCGATACCAGTACCGGCTCATACAGGGCGGGCGCGGCGGCCGTGACATGAGGCAGGGTCCGCAGCCGCGCGGTCAGGCCGCGCCAATCGCGCATGCCGTCGTTGGCGGTGCGCATGAGAGAAACGTGAGCGGTGGAGGAAAGAAGCCGATCCTGGAGGTCGCGCCGCATGCCGGTCGTAATGGCAAGCGCCAGAATAAGCGAAGCGACGCCGACCGCGACGCCCGCGACCGAGATGCCCGTGACAACGCCGATGACGGCCTGCCGCCGCTTGGCTCGGAGATAGCGCACGGCGATAAAAAGCTCAAAGCGCACAGGAGTGCCTGCTGAGGCGAGGATGAGGCGACTCGATCCTCAAGGGACCGACACCTTGGCCGAGCCCTCGTTGTCGTACCGGTCAAAAACGCGCAGCGTCAGCACATGGCCGGCGGCGGAGGTACCCGGGGGCAGCGATGCCTTAAAGTCGTACTGCTCGCGGACTGCATCGGAAAGGCGGCCGACCGGCTCCACATATTGCCAAGGGCCCGCGTCCAGGGAATACTCCGCGCGGGCGATCGGGGCGTGGCTGCCAGTGGCGGTCGCGGTTACATGAAGAGCAGCGTTTTCCGGGCGCGCCGCCAGCGGGCCGACCCGCGGCGTAGCCGTATCGACCAGGAAAAGATCGCTGACGCGCTCGCCGGTAAGCGCCTGCCCCGGTTGGTGCGAGGGTGCGTCCGAGGCGACCACGCGCACCCGGTACGGTCCGTCCGGCAGGGCAGCCGCGTCGAAGCTCAGGAAGCGGTCGGAAAGATTGTCCCGGAGCAAGTGCCAGGCGCTCTCCCCGGGCGAGCGGTAGAAGACGGCAAAGCGGAGCTCGTCGCCGTTGTCATCATGCGCGGCCCAGCGCACGGTAACGGCGCTTTTGTCTCGGATTGCGCTCAGGGGGGCGGCCGCGCTGTTGTTGTCGAGATTGACGGCATTGCCGCCCTGCGAGGCAAAGGTCAGAGTGGTCTGCTGCGGATAGCTCGGCTGCACGGCCGCGGCATTGACGCGGGTGCCGGGCGCGACCAGAACCTCATCGACTTCAGGCGCGGCATTGGCCGGGAGGTAGTTGAGTCCGACCTGCTGCACCCGTGCTTCCGGTTTTAAGGTAAGCCGCCACTGGGCGTAGCGCGCGGGGGGCTGGTTGAGCAGCATGGCGGCCGGGTCCACGGGCTTCCATGCCGTCCAGCCGCGGGCCGGGTTGTCGATGTTGCCGGTACGCGCTTCCAGGGTAGAGGACGGGGGATTCGCGGCGGTCAGCTCGGCGCGTCCCCAGAGTGACGGCTCGCCGGTATCGAAAACCTCGCTGGTCAGGGTGCCGTTCGCCGCTGGCGCAAGCCCGAGCCGCAGCAGCCTGCCCATATTCGATACCGGCAGGTAGAGGGCATTGCCGGGTGCCGGGGCAAAGCCGAGCACCTGCCCGCTTCCTGTATGGGCTACATCCGCGAAGGTGCCGTCCTCGCCGATGCGGTAGATACGTCCGCGATTGCCGGTGGCGGCCAGCAGCCCGGCTTCAGTAGAACGGAGAGCGTAGATGATGTCGTCGTGGACGGCCCAGATGCGGCGCGGTGCCTGCGCGGCGTCCGCCGGCAGCAGGTACACGTCCGAACCGTCCGGGATGGCGGTGTTGTTGTTGACGGCCTGCGCCGAGCCGGGCTGCACGACCAGGGCGCATCCCGCGCCGCGC
>CAXTSG010000181.1:0-6056 GCA_964246825.1 uncultured Acidobacteriaceae bacterium
CTCCAGGGCGGGCCTGTCTTCCGGCGGATACTCCGTGGCAAGGGCGGTATTCGGGTAGCGCGCGGCAAGCGCGGCCGGCTCGGGGGCAAGCGCCGGCGCGGTGAGCGCCGCGCGCTGCTCGGAGGCCTTCCCTGCCCGTTCAAGCGCGGCAAGCGCGTCGCCGTTTGTTTGGAGCAGCTTTGCCGCCGCCGCAAGCGCTTTCGCGTCTTTCCCCTTGGCGCGGGCCGCGGCTTGCTCCAACAGCAGACTGCCGGTTTGCAGCTCCAGCGCGACCTCCTGCCCGGCGGCAAACTTTTTCGCGAGCCCGTCCTGCCAGGTGTCGATGTGATCGATGGAAGCGGCAAGCCGGTAGCTGTAGGTACCGGTCTCCATTACGGGAAAACTTGCCTGCCAGCGGTCGTTGCCGAGCGGGCGCATGGGCACCGTGAGCGGGCTTTTGTCGCCGGGCGTACGCAAGAGCAGGCGCGCTTCCACATGGTCATGGCCGTCGCCGAAGATGTCGGCCTCCACCACAACCGTTTCGCCCACCACGCGCTTTGCCGGGTACCGGCCTGCGTCAATCTCGGGCACTACGTGCTCAATGGCGACTCGTCTGCGCCCATGCTGCGGCTTCCGTATCGCTTTCTTTCCGCTCGCCATGCCACCCCTCATGCCTGCCGCTGTGCGATTTTTAATCCAGTGCAACGTGGACCTGCCGAGGGCAGGCACAAACAGTACAAGATGAAGAGCAGCGCCCGTAAGTTGTCAGCGCCCCGTCCGTACCCGCACGGGCGGGCTACTCTTCAAACTTGAAGAAAACTGTGTTGAACGCCTCGGACCACGTAGGATGCGCCCACACGGCGTCGCGCAGCACTGGGTACGGCAGCTTGCCGGCCATGGCCGTCTGGACCACAGCAGCCAGTTCCCCGCCCTCGGCGACAAGAATAGCCGCGCCCAGGATTTGATCCGTTTTCGCATCGACCACGACTTTCATCATGCCGCGGTCATTACCCGTCTCATACGCGCGGGCAATGGAGCTTGCCTCCATCTTCGCGATGCGCACGGAATGCCCGGCCTTGCGCGCTTCTTCGGCGGTCATGCCGATGCGCCCGAGTTCCGGGTCGGTGAAAATGGTGTACGTCAGCGGGCGATCCCCGGTGGTGCGCTGCTCGCCCTCAAGCAGGTTGGCCGAAACAATCCGATAATCGTCATAGGACACATGGGTAAAAGCAGGGCCGCCCTTGACATCGCCCAGCGCATAGATACCCGGAACCGCCGTCTCCAGCCGCTCATTGACCGGGATAAATCCGTGCTCGTCAGCTTCCAGACCCGCGGCTTCAAGGTGCAGCCTGTCGGTGTTGGGCGTTCGTCCGGCAGCCAGGAGCAGGTGCGAGCCTCCAAACATACGCTCGCGCTCATCTTCCCGCACCTTCAGCGAAATGCCTTCCGGGCTTTCTGCCGCGGCGGTCGCCTTCGCGTTCAGAACCGTCTCAATGCCGTCCTGCTTCAGGATGTCTCCCAGGCAGGCAGCGACATCGGCGTCCTCGCGCGGCAGCAGCTGCGGGGCCTCGCTGACAATGGTGACCCGAGCCCCAAAGCGGCGAAACATCTGCGCGAACTCAACCGCGATATAGCTGCCGCCCAGGATAAGGAGGTGCCGCGGCACTTCTTCAAGCTCCATCACGGTTTCGTTTGTCAGGTAGGGCATGTCTTCAAGGCCGATGCCGGAGGGCGTAAACGAGCGCAGGCCGGTGTTGATAAATATCAACGGCGCGGTAAACCGACGGGTGCCGCCCTTCCGCAAAGCTACCTCCACCAAATCCTTGGCGAGGAAGCTGCCGAGACCCTCCACCAACTCGATATTCTCGGAGTCGTGAAGGCGCTTTTAGCTGCCCGAGCGCCCCAGCTCCACAACCTTGCGCTTGCGGTCCCGCACTTCGCGCATGGAAACCGAGACCGGTCCCGTGTGAACACCGAACTCTGCCGCGCGGCGGGCGGTCTCCGCCACCTTTGCGCTCGCAATCATGGTTTTGGTCGGGGTACAGCCCTCGTTGACGCACGTACCGCCGATGTGGCTGCTTTCTACCACAACCACACGCTTGCTCTTCGCGGCAAAGGCCGAAGCAAGCGGGTTGCCGGCCTGCCCTGAGCCGAGAATGATTGCGTCTACAAAAGTTTGTTCCTGTTCCGCCATGCAAGAAAACTCCAAAAGGATCAATCAAAAGCGTGAAACCACAAAGAAAGCTCCGCCGATGGCCACCGCATCCTCGGCAAGAGCGATGGGAAAATCCGGAAGCCCCGCGCCTTTTGTAAGGGAGCGCCGCAGCAAGAATCCCGCATACGCGCCCACAAGCGCGGCGACGCCGCCAAGCAGAAGGCTGAAAAAGAACGATGCTCCGGCCTGGAAATGCCCCAGAGCCATGCCTGCTCCGGTTGCGCCGGCAAGGGTGGCCAGCACCGCGCCGCAGGCGGCACCGAAGCCCGCGCGGCCCGCAAGCGGAAATGCCGTGACTCGGGCAGGCGTGTTCGGCAGCTTGTCGCCGATGTACTCACCCAGCGCGAGTACGGTAAAAACAACGAGGGAAACAGGGTGCGCCAGGAAAAAGAACGGGGTGTGCAGGAGAGAAAACCACCCAAGGTGCGCCCCCCAGCAGATAACGGCAACCGGCGTAAGCGTTCGCAAACCATTCACAAAGCCAAGAACAAAGATCAAAGAAAAAAGCAGGGGAGCCGGCATACGAGCCCTTGGATGCGAACCGACGCGAACCGAACCGCGACCGGAAGGAAAGGACTATGAAACACCCCCCACCCCTCGGTAAAACGCAAGGGCCGGGGGCCCCGGAGATACAGGCTAGTTTTCGCGCAGCAGGCTCGGCTCTTCCGGCGCGCGCAGGCGCACCAGCCGGTCGATGGCGTAGGGCGAGCGCTGGCCGGCATGGTGGTAGTGCCGCACCTGTAGCTCGCCCAGCAGCCCGATGGCAAGCATTTGGATGCCGGCCAGGATCAGGATGCCGACCGCCACAAACAACGGCCCGTGCTGGTCCATGATATTGCCGTGCGTGAACAGTTTCAGGGCGAGCAGGAAAAAAGCAATCGCCGAGCCCGCCAGCATGGACAGCGCGCCGATCGAGCCGAAAAAGTGCAGCGGGCGCGTCATGTACTTGAGCAGAAACCGAATCGTCAGCAGGTCGAAAAAGACGCGAAACGTGCGGCCGATGCCGTAATGGCTTTTGCCCCGCTCACGATGCACATTTCTGATCGGGATTTCGCAAATCGACGCCCCGTACCAGCTGGCCAGCGCCGGAATGAAGCGGTGCATCTCGCCGTAAAGCGGTACTGCGTGGATGACCTCGCGCCGGTATGCCTTGAATGTCGTGCCGAAGTCATGGATGTCCACGCCCGAAAGCTTCGCCATGAGCCAGTTGGCGCAGCGCGATGGAATCCGGCGCATTACGAAGTTATCGATGCGCTCCCTGCGCCAGCCGGAAACAACGTCGTAGCCTTCTTCCAGCTTGCCGAGGAAGTTTGGGATTTCATTCGGATCGTGCTGTAGGTCGCCGTCCATCGCGAGGATGAACTCGCCCTGCGAGTGGTCGAAGCCCGCGGCCAGCGCCGAGGTTTGCCCGAAGTTGCGGCGCAGCTTAACTACCAGTACCCGGCTGTCGACCGCCGCAATCTCTTCCAGCAGTTTGTACGAGCGGTCTGAAGAGCCGTCATCGACCAGCACCAACTCGAAAGAGTCGCCGACCTGCTCCATCACAGCCTTGAGCCGGTCGTAAAGCGCGGTAATGTTCTCTTCCTCGTTATGGAAAGGCACGACGATGGAGTACTTAGGCATGCGGCCCATTTTATACCGCATCGCCGTGCCGATTCGACTAGGAACGCTTGGGGAAACCCTCGGCTTCGTCGTAGTTGCCGACCATCTCCAGGAAGACCCGCTCCGTGGACGCCGCATCATCCAGCGCCTGGTCCACCAGGTCGGGCGAGCCGCCCTGGCGGCGCAGCCACTGCTCGGCATCCGCGCGGTTCGGCGACTCATACGTCGCCGAGTCCTTGCGGTAATTGGAGCCTTCCTGCTCCGAAATGATGTACCGCTCGCCCCGCTTCTCAATCTCCAACGTGCGTACCGCCATGCCGCCTCCTGTTTCTCCTCCTTAGGATGCAGCGGCGGGCAGCTAATCGGCCAGAACCTCCGCGGCAATGCGCGCGGCATGAACGCAAGCGGAGCGGTCTACATCATGGTGCGTTACAAACCGTACCGCGTGCGGGCCCACGGCCCCGGCCAGCACGCCGCGCCGCTTCAGCGCGGCCACCACGGAGTGCGCGTCGCGGCCGTCGCGCAGCCCGAAGATAACGATATTGCTTTGCACGGAGTGGAGATCGAGCGCAACCTCGGGCAGCGCGGCCAGCCGTTCGGCGAGCACCCGGGCATTTGCGTGGTCCTCATGGAGCCGCGCCGGCATTTCTTCGAGCGCGATCAGCCCGGCCGCGGCCAGCACGCCGGCCTGCCGCATGCCGCCGCCCAGCGCCTTGCGCAGTGCGCGCGCCCGATCAATAAACTTCCTTGAACCGACCAGCATCGACCCGACCGGGGCGCACAAACCTTTTGAAAGGCAGAACATGACCGAATCAAAGCCGCGCGTCAGCTCGGCGACGCCGATGCCGAGATGCGTAGCCGCATGGAAGATGCGCGCGCCGTCCAGGTGAACCGGCAGCCCCAGCTCCCGCGCGCCCGCCCAAATCTCCTCCAACACCGGCAGCGGCGTCACAATGCCGCCCGCCATGTTGTGCGTATTTTCCAGCGAAATCAGCCCGGTGCGCTGCCGGTAATAAAGGCCGGCCGTGCTGATGAGCGGGCGGATGTGCTCCCAGCGCAGCACGCCGTCCTCGGCGAACGCGGTTCGCAGCTGGCAGCCGGAAAAGTCCGCCACCATGCCCATTTCCCAATTCATCAGATGCCCGCGCGTCTCGCAAATGACATCCTGGCCGCGCTCCGTGTGGAGGCGTATGGCAATCTGATTGCCCATGGTGCCGGTCGGTACAAAGATCGCCGCCTCGCGGCCGAAGACCTCTGCCGAGCGCATTTCAAGCGCGTTTACGGTGGGGTCCTCGCCGTATACATCATCGCCCACCTCGGCTTCGGCCATGGCGGCGCGCATCCGCGCGGTCGGGCGCGTCACGGTGTCGGAGCGCAGGTCGATGGTAGCGGCCGGAGCGTCAAAGGTCGTCGGCAGGGAGGCGATGGGAAGGGTTTCCGTGGCCATGGCGTCGGACATTATGTACGGCCGCGGGGTAGGGGCATAGTTCAAAGCAATTTCCTCTCCGACGGCGGACGCCTCCAGCAGCGTGCCGAAAACATCATTGGAAAGCAGCCGCCCGCGGGCGGTAAGAGCAACGGCGTCTCCGCTGAAGCATAAAAGCCCGGCCTGTGCGAGAAAAGCCGCCGCCCCAAGATACGGCCGCACCGCTTCCGCGCCGAAAGCCGTTGCAAGCCCGGCAATGAAAACCCCGGCATTGCGGCGCAAACCGAGAAACCATGCTTCTTCCAACTCCTCACGCGGCGTAAGCCGGTCGGGTTCTTCCCAGCTTGCACCCTCAAGCATCGGCTCAAGCTCGTCTCCCACGGCAAAGCGAACCGCGGATCCGTCCCTCGCGCGCAGCATGGAATGGGCATCGACGCCCAGGCCGAGATACGGCAAACGCAGCCAATAACGTTCATTGTGGCGCGAACGGCCGCCGGGCCGGGCAAAGTTGGAAATCTCATACTGCGCGAGCCCCGCCGCCGGGAGTCGCTCACAAGCCTCCCCGTACCAGTCCGCGACGGCATCCTCATGCGGCAGCAGCGCGGCCCCGTAGCGCAGGCCCCCTCCAAGCGCCTCCGCCCCGAGCCGCGACTCCGCGTCCAGCTCGAACATATATACGCTCGCGTGGTCCAGCGGCGCGGCGCACAGCATCTCTACCGAGCGTCGCCAGCTCGCGCCCGGCTGGCCCCGCAGCCCCGCCAAGAACTAGGCGGCAACCAGCGGCACCCCGGCCCCCCGCCGGAACACCGGTGCCGCCGCACCGGCGAGGGCATG
>CAXTSG010000182.1:0-3726 GCA_964246825.1 uncultured Acidobacteriaceae bacterium
CGCATAGGTCGCGCGGGTCCAGGCTTGCCTCCTTCAGGAGGCTCCAGCGGAAGCGGTCGGTTTGCAGCTCCGGCAGGGGCGGTGCGGTGCTGCCGTGCCGGGCCGCGCCTTGCAGGGTTTCGGCGGTACGCAGCGGGATGGCGCGGCCGCTCAGTGCTTCCAGGCGCGACAGAAATGCCGGGTACAACTCGCGGCTCAGGCGCGCAAGCGGCCGGAGCTCCGGCGGGTTTTCCGGGTCATCGACGGCAAGCATGCCGGCAGCGGCCCAGGAGGCTTCCGACATGGCGCGGCCGCGCTCCAGCACGGTGACCCGGAAGCCGGCGTCCGCGCACTCCAGCGCCAGGCTCAGGCCGATGATGCCGCCGCCGAGGATGGCGACATGCTGCCGGGCGGGAGCGATGCTCACGAGCCCGGCTTCGGCTCTTTGAGGGCGAGGTCGCGCTGCCACTGGAACGACACGGCCATGGAGAACTGACGACGGAAGTTCCACTTTTCCCTGGTGACCGGGAAGGCGAAAAGGGCGAGGCCTTCGGCTGAGTCTCCCGGCCTCAGCGTAAGCTCGCGCGGCACCGGGTCGCCCGTAACTTTTTGTAGTCCGGGGATGAGGCGCACTTTCGCTATTTCCTCCCGGTCGGCGGCAAAGGCGGAGAGTTCCGTGCCGTCGGCCAGGGCGAGCGAGGCGCGCTGCTGCGTTTCATAGAGCGGCGTGACGTTGGTCAGGTTCTTCATGCGGAAGTTGACCCATACGTACAGCTCGTCCGACTTTTGGGTGCCGCCGCCGTAGCCCTCGCTCATGGAGCCGCCCTGCCGCAGCTCCGTATGGAGGGGCACCACGGTGACGGCGGTGATGACGCCGTCGGCGACGCGCGGCTTTTGCGTGTAGAAGATGTAGGCCCAGGTCCCGGCAAAGAAGAAAGAGATTGCCGCGATGAGGAGAAAAGTGCGGCGTGCCTGGCCCGGGTCGTAGGGCGGTGCTTGGTAGGCCATTGTTTGCCTCGGTGTTGAGTTAGGGTCGCGGGCGAAGCCCGGCCAGGAACTCCGGAGCCGGGCGCGTGTTCCAGATGTCGGCCGCTGTGAGGCCGGCGCGCCGCAGTTGGCGGATGCCGTATTGCAGCTTGCCCAGGGTCGAGGTTTGGTGCGAGTCGGTGTTGATGACGAGCCGGCAGCCGAGCTCGTGCGCGAGGCGCAGGTGATTGTCCGACAGGTCCAGCCGCTCGGAGGCGGCATTGTGCTCCACCGCGCAGCCGAGCTCCGCGGCCCGGCGCAGCACGGCGGTGATGTCAAAGCGCATGGGCTCGCGCCGCAGCAGCTGCCGGCCCGTCAGGTGGCCCATGATGCGTACATACGGATTTTCGACCGCGCGCAGGAGCCGCTCGGTCAGCTCCGCTTCTTCCTGCGCGAAGTAGGAGTGGGTGCTTGCAACCACCACGTCCATCTGCGCCATGACTTCATCCGAAAGGTCGAGCGAGCCGTCGGCCAGAATGTCGACTTCGATGCCGGGCAGCACGCGGATGCGGCCTTCCATCCGCCGGTCCACTTCGCGGATCGCGGCGATATGGAGCAGGGCCCGCCTGTCATCGAGCCCGTTGGTCATGGCCAGCCGCTTCGAGTGATCCGTAATGGCGATGTACTCGTAGCCGAGCGCCAGGGCTGCCTCGGCCATTTCACGGATGGTGTTTTTACCGTCGGAAGCGTCGGTGTGCATGTGGAGGTCGCCGCGAATGTCGTTCATCTCGATCAGATTCGGCAGCGTGCCGGCCTCGGCCAGCTCAATTTCTCCGTTGTTTTCGCGCAGTTCCGGCGGAATCCAGGCAAGGCCGAGCGCGGCGTAGATTTCTTCCTCGCTAGCCCCGGCCACGAAGCTGCCGTCTTCTACCCGCGCCAGCGCGTACTCGCTGAGGGTGTAGCCGCGCCGCAGGGCACGCTGCCGAATGGACACATTGTGGGTTTTGGAGCCGGTAAAGTATTGCAGCGCCGCGCCGAAGGAGCCTTCCGGCAGCAGACGGACATCGACCTGGAGGCCGGAGCGCATGCGGAAGGAAACCTTGTTCGCGCCCTTGGCTAGGACGGTCCCGGCCAGAGGGTAGGCTGCTGTGTACTCGACCGCGGCGGCAGCCGCGTCTTCCGCGCAGGCCGGTCCCGTGACCAGGATGTCGAGGTCGCCGACGGTTTCGCGCCCGCGCCGCAGCGAGCCCGCGGGCACAATGCGCTCCAGGCCGGGGAAGGCCCGGAGGTATTCGATGAGCTTGTCGGCGGCCTGCTCCGCCGTGCTGATGAGGAAGCGACCGCTGTTGCGTTTGTAGTCGGCGATGCCGGCGCGGAGCTTTTCAATCGCTTTATCGCCGAAGCGCGGCAGGCTCGCGATGCGGCCGTCTTCCAAAGCCGCTTCCAATTCTTCCACGGAGCTGACCTGAAGCGCGTCCCAGAAGAGCGAGACGCTTTTGGGCCCCATGCCGGGCAGTTTCAAGAGCTCCAGCATGGACGGCTTGTAGCGCAGCATCAATTCTTCGCGTAGGGGGAAGGTGCCGGTCTGCTCCAGATCCCGGATGTTGCTGGCCATGCCCTTGCCGATGCCGGGGATGGCAAGCAGCTTTTTCGGCTCGTCGAGCAGGGTGCTCAACTGGACGGTGCTGGCTTCCACGGCCTCGGCCGCGCGCCGGTAGGAGCGGATGCGGAACGGGTCGCCCGCCGAGATTTCCAGAAGGTCCGCGGTTTCGTCCAGCATGGCGGCAATCAGGCGATTCTCCATGCCCCCATTGAAACAGAAAGGGAGCTTGCCGCTCGCTCGCAAACACGCCGCTATGGAAACGCCCTGCCGGGATTGCCGCCCGCGGCAGGGCATTTGGAGCTTTAAGCGATCTCGCGCTGCCGGATGACCTGGTCTGCCTGCGGGCCTTTTTGGCCCTGCACCACGTCAAACTCGACTTCGTCGCCTTCCTTCAGGCTTTTGTAGCCTTCGATTTGGATTGCGGAATAGTGCACAAACACGTCCGGTCCTTCATCGCGCCCGATGAAGCCGAAGCCTTTCGCATTGTTGAACCACTTGACTTTGCCCTTGAAGTGTCCCACCGGCGATGCCTTCCTGTGTGCGCGAATTGCGGTCGGAAGCCTGAGTGCGGCCCGCCGGTAAGGAACAGACGGGCTGCTTCCTCCCGCAGCGCTTTCCCCTTGGACGAACCCCCGGCGGTTTCGCTTCATCCCCGGCGCTTCTTTTTCGCCGCCCGCCGCGCCCGGAGCAGATTACGATACAGGCCGATACCGATGAGGGTTTTGCCGTCCAGGACTTCTCCCCGCGCGATCAGCTCCTCCACTTGTGAGAGCAGCAGCGGGTAGATTTCCAGAGTTTCATCGGCTTCCGGCCGGGCGGTGCCGGCGGTCAGATCTTCGGCCAGGTAGATCTGCATCCACTCGCCCAGGAAGCCGGGGCTCGCGTAGTAGCGCACCAGCTCGGTCCATTTTGCCGCCGCGTAGCCGGTTTCTTCTTCCAGTTCGCGCTTGGCCCCGGCCAGGCGCTCTTCGCCGGGCTCGATCTTGCCCGCGGGCAGCTCCCACAGGTACTGCCCGGCGGCGTGGCGGTATTGGCGCTCCATGATGATGAGCGGGTCCTTGCGCCCGCCCTTCTCCTGCGCGGCCAGGATGACCACCGAGCCGTTGTGCCGGATGACGTCGCGATGCGTAACATGCCCGTTCGGCTCGCGCACGGTTTCTTTCCGCACGGTAAACAAA
>CAXTSG010000182.1:3736-4846 GCA_964246825.1 uncultured Acidobacteriaceae bacterium
CCTTCGTAGGCTATTTCCGACTGGAGCACCTCCGCCTTGCCTTCAGTGCGAAGCGTGGGCATGAGGGGTGCTTTACCCGGTTTCTTTTTGTCGCGCTTTTCTTTTGCCATGGATGCTCCTTCAGTATTTCCGCGCATGGGTTCCATGGAGAAGATGCGCGGAGCGGCCCGAAGCTCCCCGCGTGAGAAACTTGGGCAGGAACGGAGGACAATTCTTGGCCGGTGCCTGCTACCCCTTGTCTGCCCTGCCGGGGCTGTCTCCCTTGTTCGCGGACTACGCGGCCGGGCGCGCGGAGGCTTTTTTCCCTGTTTCGCCCTGCGATGCGGGCTGGATGACGTACCGGCCCGTGCCCGCCGCGCCGCGGGCCGCCCTGGCCGACCTCCTCCAAGCGCAAAATCGCGCCGCGCATGCCGGCCCGGCGGCTATCGCCAACATCGCCAAGCTGCGCACGGGCGCGCGCGCCGGGGGTACGGGGGCAGCTGGGGGGGTTTTGGGGCGGCCGGCTGTATACGCTGCACAAGGCAGCCACGACGGTGCGGCTGGCGCGGGATGCCGAGAGCGCGACCGGGGTGCCGCATGTGCCGGTGTTCTGGCTGGCGACCGAGGACCATGACTTCGCCGAAGTGGACCATGTTCACTTTGCCGCGGGCAGCGGCACGCTGGAACGGGTCAGCCTGCGGGACCACCCGGAGCGGACTTTGGGCGCGCCCGTGGGTGCCCTGCGGCTCGGGATGCCGGTGGAGGCAGCGCTGGCCGAGGCGCGGGCGCTGCTGGGTCCAGGCCCGGCGTTTGACCTGCTGGCCCGATGTTACCGCCCGGAAAGCACCTTTGCCGGGGCTTTTGCCCAGTGGCTTGCCGCTGCCTTTCGCGCGGAGGGCTTAATCGTTTTCGACCCGGCGGGCCGTGCCGCGCATGCCCTGGGTGCCGACGTGCTTCGCCGGGCCATCACCGAGGCCGCGGAGCTGGAGCACCTGCTGCTGGAGCGGGGCGCGGCGCTTGCGGCGGCCGGCTACCATCAGCAGGTGCTGGTAAAGCCCGGCGGCAGCCTCCTGTTTCTACTAGCGGGCGAGGCGGAAAACGAGCCGCACACCCGTTTGCCGCTGAAGCACG
>CAXTSG010000182.1:4856-5968 GCA_964246825.1 uncultured Acidobacteriaceae bacterium
GTCGCCCGTCTCGGCCCCCGGCCGCCGGCGGGCCAGGCGGCCGGCGCGGGCCCCGGCCCGGGGCGGCCGCCTACTCGACGGACCGGCTTCTTGCCATTCTTGACAGGGAACCCGAACGGTTGAGCCCGAACGCGCTGCTGCGGCCTGTTTTTCAGGACGCGCTTTTGCCGACGGCCGCCTACATCGGCGGCCCGGCGGAGGCGGCTTACTTCGCGCAGACCGGTGTTCTGTACCGGCACCTGCTCGGCCGCGAAACGCCCGTGCTGCCGCGCCTGAGCGCGACCCTTTTGACGGAGCGGGAGGCAAAAACACTGGAACACGACGGCATCGACCTTCCGGAGATTTTTCGGCTGCCGCAGGAAGAGCTGACGCAGCGGGTCGGGGCGCGCAATCTTTCGATGGAGGCCAAGCAGCGGCTCCACGCCGCGGGCAGCGCCATGACGGCGGAGCTGGACGAGCTGATCGCGTGGATGCGCCGGGAAGACGCGGAGCTGGCGCGCTCGGGCGAGGTAGCCGCGAGCAAGATGCGCTACCAGATGAACCGCCTGCGGAGGCTGCTGGCACGGCGGGAGCTGGAACGCGACGCGGCCATCCGTCGACGGGTCGCGGCGTTGTATGCTGCTGTGTATCCCGGCGGTCATCTTCAGGAGCGCAGCCTGGGCGCGGGGGCGGCGCTGGCCCGCTTCGGCCCGGGGCTGGCCGGGGTTCTGGTGGAGGCTGCCGGCGACCCTTGCCCGGGGCATAAATTGTTGGAGCTGTAAGCGGGGGAGGAAGTGTTTATGGCGGCTTTCGACGTGACCTGCCCGGACTGCGGCGGCGTGCTGCGCATCGACGGCGACACGCACGCGGTGTTGTCGCACACGCCCGCGCCGCGCAAGCGCACGTTTGAGGATTTCGAGACCGCGGCACGCGCCATGCGCGAAGGCGATGAGCGCAAGGAAAGCCTGTTTCGGCAGGCGGTAGACGCTGAAAAGAACAAGGAAGATGTGATGGAAAAGCGTTTTGCCGAAGCGCTTCGCAAGGCGAAGGAGTCGCCCGCGAGCGAACGGCCGCTGCGTGATTTCGACCTGGACTGAGCTGGGCAGTGCTTTCGCCGCCGCGCCGCATCCCAC
>CAXTSG010000183.1:0-5926 GCA_964246825.1 uncultured Acidobacteriaceae bacterium
CGCGCTTCGAGCTCGGGGGCGAAGCCGCCGTCCAGTACGCGCCGTGCTGTCCAGTCGATCTGCTTACCCAGCCGCACGTTCCCGCCCCCCCCGTTCCCTAAATAGCGACCGGATCCCTCGCCATCTTAGTCGTATCCCCTGAGCCGTTTACCTTGCCACGCAGGATACCCGGACCGCATCGGTCGCCGATGCATGCTCTTAAGTCGCTTCTTTTGTTCAGTTTCTCTTTGCAGTTTCGGACAACTGCGATGGCTGCCGCGGGTATCCTAGGCAGCAGAAGAAAGAGGAATAATTATGGTGAATGTGAAAGACGGGCAGTGCGGGTTGTGTACACATTTCGGAGAGCAAAAGGGTGCCGAGGGCAGGGGTCCGCAGCTGGTTGAAATCCTGACCACGCGCCAGGCTTCCGAAAACCTGGTGACCGACTGCGGCCACCCCAAGCTGGAAGCGCTTCATCTGCGGGTAACGCCGGTCAGCGGCTGCGACGGCTTCCAGGCCGCCGCCTAAGTAGCGCTTGTATGACGCGGCGGGCTCCCTGCCGCCGCGTTTCCCTTTCCTTCCGTTCCCACATTCCGCTTGCTCTGCTACACTCAAGAGCGTGCCGCAGCCGCCCCGCCGGGAGCGTGTAAACCCATGCGCACATCGGTTCGGGGAGTGGCTCAGCCTGGTAGAGCACCTGGTTCGGGACCAGGGGGTCGGAGGTTCAAATCCTCTCTCCCCGACCAATCTTTGTTCATTCCTAGTGACTTACGTGTTTGCTGACGCGGTGGAAATGTATCGGCTATTAGCGATGCAAGGCAAGCAAGGGCACCATTGCCTTAAGACTGCGATGATTCAAGTCTACTGACTAAGTTCCAATCATCACTCTCCCGTCATCCCCTACTCGTACTCGTAACAAACAAAGCTCAAGGAGCGGCGAGTTGCGCTGCATCCGCTCCCTGTAATTCTGTCTAAAAATCAAGACGCGCGGCCACCTGGCCGGTGCGACTTCCGCCGAAATCGGAGCCGCGCGCGGTGGTGATTTTGCCGAAGTTGCCGTTGGTGATATCGAGCGAAGGATCGGCCAGGTTGGTGTGGTTCAGCACGTTGGTAAAGGTGCCCTCGACGCGAAAGCGCAGCTGCTCAGTGATGGGAAAGATTTTCGACAATCCCGAAGATAGATTTACGGTGCCGGGGCCGGTAATCGAGCCGATCTGCGCGTTGCCGAAACGACCGATCGGGGGCAGGTAGCCGGCAGCCAGCGCCTGCGAAGGGCTGTCCGTTGAGGACGGGTCCACGGCACCGATGTGGCAGGGTGTTCCGGCAGCCCACTGGAGGTTGCCGGGACAGGTAAATGCGGCGGCGTTGATCCAGTCGGCACGGTTCTGCCCGGAAGGTCGCGGGGAGCCGATGCGATCGGGCTTTTGATTCCGATGACCGAGATCGCCGTCAAGTCCGCCGTTCAAGCCCGAGCCCGTGCCGGAAGGGTCAGCCTGGCCGGCCGGGATATACGCGGACAGGAAAGGGCCGGACTGCCACAGGAAGATATTGCTGGTTTGCCAGCCGCCGACAGCCAGGTCGAGTACGCGATTCATATGCGAGCCCAGCATGCGGCCGCGGCCGACCGGCAGCTCGTACAGCACGGTTGTAGACCAGCGATTGCGTCGCGTGCCGTACACGTTACCGAAGTCCACTGTGCGATCGCCCGCGTAGGAAGCGCGAGCGCCGCCCGTTTCGCCTGCGAACGAGGTTGAGGTCGGGCCCTGATTATCGGCGAGATTTTTAGCAAAGGTATAAGTTGAGTCGAACTCGAGGCCCTGCCGCATGCGGTGCGAGGCTTCTACCTGCCCGGATTGATAACTCTCGTTGGCTCCCGTGGAGCGGGTGTTGATGCGGCCCCAGTTTGGAAAAGGCCGCGCGCTCAAAGGCTGGTTGTAAGCCGAAACAGTGCTGGAGTACGGCAGATCGTTAAGGTTCGGTGCCCATACCAGCTGGTGCGTTTCCATGCCGATATAGGAAAGCCGTAGGCCGTAGCTGTGGCCCAGGTCGCGGTCAAGTGAAAGGCTGTACTGCTCGGAATAAGGGTCCTTCCAGTGGATGTCGTTGGCGGTTCCGAAGTAAGCCTGCCCGAACGTTGCCGCGCTCGCATTGCCGCTTGCGGCATTGCTGATGGCAGGCCACTGGAAGGAGGGGCCTCGGCCGGTTTGCGCGTTCTGATAGGTAACGGTGTCCGATTGGAGGGTGCCGGTAAGCGAATAAAAGTTGCCGCCGAGCAGCGTGATGTCGTACATGCCGAAGCCGCCGCGAATGACCGTACGATCGTTATGAAAAGGCCGATAGGCAACGCCGAAACGCGGCATGAAGCGCTTGGTCGGCACGGTCCGCAAGCCGGCGGGCAACCCTGCCTGCGAGTTGGAAAGCACCGGTGTACATGCGGCGCCGTTCGCGGCGGCCGCCCCGGAGGAGGTGCCGACCGTGCAGGCGTTAAAACTCGCGAGAAAGTTCGGTGCCAATGTTTTCTCGCCGCCATCCGGATAAATCACGCGCCCGGACTTCGCAACCGAAGGATCGAAGTTGCCGATGTTTCCGGATGGGTCGTGATACGCCGGGTGGTACTCGTAGCGAATGCCGTAGGAGAGCACCAGACGCGGTGCCGCATGCCACTCATCCTGGAAGAATGCATTGGAGTAGAGCGAGCGCCCGTCATTGTCCGACTGCACCACGTCATAAGCGGTATTGTTGGGGATGCCGAGTAGAAAATCGGCAAACTCCGCCCCGGTAAACTGCGCCTCGCTGAAGTCAAAGGTGCCGTAATTATCAGCGCCTTGGAACCCGAGCGGCGTGATTGCCTCCACCTGTCGAAAATCTACGCCGAACTTGAAGCTGTGCTGCCGAACCTGCCAGCTGATTGTGTCGAGGTACTGCTTGGTTCGTGATTTCGTGAGCGAGGTAAGCCGGTCCGCGTTCAGCGATGTCAGCGTGGAAAAATCCACTTCAGGCACGGCGTTATAAAACAGATTCTGTAAGCCCTGCAGTCCGGTCGCGGCGACAAAGCCGGGACCGTTGAAACCGTTGGTGTTGCCGCCGGTCTCGTTTGTGAAGCCGAAGCGAAACTCATTGATCAGGGCCGAAGTAAAGTTGTAGTTTCCGGCAACGACAAAGATGCGGTCCTGCGTGGCGGCGGTGCTGTTCGGCACCAGCAGTACCTGCGGGTTTTCAATGGAGTAGTTTTTCCAGCTGTAGCGGGCAAAGACAAGTGCCTTCTGTCCGAAGTATTGGTCCCCGCGAAGGTCGAACTGGTTGGAGCTTTGATCGGCGCTTTTGTTCGTGTAATAGTTCGGAACGCCGTTCGGGTACGCGGCGGGGTCGCCATGGTTGGGGTCGGGAAATAAAGACAGAAACTGTTGCGAAGCCGCGTTGATACCGGGCAGCGTGTTGCCGGCGTAGGTCGTGCCGGGCGCGAAAGGATTTTGCAGCGTGTTCTGGCGTAGATAGTTGAAGTTGCCCTGCTTCATCAGCGTGCTCGGCACAATGTACTGTTCCGGCGTACTTTGCGGCAGGCGGAAACCCTCATACGTCGCAAAGAAGAAGCTGCGATCGCGCCCGCGATAAAGGCGCGGCACAATGACCGGACCGCCGATCGTCCCGCCGAAGTCGTTGCCCACCAGTCGCGGTTTGGAGCTCGCCCCGAACGGAACAGCGTCAAACGCGGCATTCTGGTGGTACCAGAACGCGCCTCCGTGCAGGTTGTTGCTGCCCGACTTGGAGATTGTTGTGACTTCTCCCGGTTGTCCGAACTGGGCATTGTTGAGCACCCCGTCGACACGCAGCTCCGCGATGGACTCGCCCGAGATAAAAGCGTTGGACAGCGGTGTATTCGAGGTAGCGCTTTGCGAGGTGATCCCGTCCACGCTTACCTCGGTTTGAAAAGGCAAGCCGCCCTGAACCGAGAAGGCCGGCACGGTGCCGCCGCCGCCGGAGGTGCCGTTGTTGGTCGCGGTATCGGGCTGCACGCCGGGCAGGGTCTGGATCAGCGTGATCGGGCTGGTACCGCTCGGGGAGGCTCGGTAATTCGCGGGCAGTTGTTTCACATCGGCCGCGTCGAGACCGCCGGAGATGGATGCCGTTTCGGTCTCAATGGTGCCGGTCGCGGACGCATCCACGGTAACCTGCTCCTTAACTTCGCCGGGCAACAGCGACGCGTCCGCGCGAAGCTGTTGGCGCGCGGACAGCGTAATCCGCTGTAGGTCCATGCTCTTGAAGCCTTCCGCGTCCACATGGATGCTGTAGTGCCCGGGTAGAAGGTCTTGTGCCTCGTAAAGACCGGCGGCATCGGATTTGGTTTCGACGGAAATCGCCGTGTCGGTGTCGGTCACGCGCACAACCGCGTTCGGCACGGCGGCACCGGTGGAGTCCTTCACGGAACCGAGGATCAGCCCTTGTGTGGATTGCGCCGTTGCAACCGGAGCCGCTCCCCAAACCATGCTGATACCTGCTGCAAAAAGACCGGCTTGCCTGCTGCGCTGCTTCACTCACCCTCCCCGGGATGCCCTTCGAGCTACGCGCACTGTAGATTTCATTTGCAAACAGATGATGAAGAGCGCCGTGCAAATAGTGGAGAGGCAGGTCGCGGGCCTGCCGATTTACCTCCTTTTCATGCGCGGCACCGTAGACTCAAGCCGAAGATGCTATTTCCCTTCCGCGCTTCTGTTTTGCCTGCATGTGCGGTTCTCTTTCATGCCTTGTGTGTCTGCGCCCAAGCCGCGACGCCGCGGCCCGAAATGGATGCCCCGGCGCACAATGTGGTACTGGTCATGACCGACGGACTGCGCTGGCAGGAGCTGTTCCACGGCGCGGATGCATCGCTGTTGACGCCGGATCGCTACTACGACAATCGCAGCGTGGACGAGCTCAGGAAACAGTTTCTTGCGCCTGGCGAGGAAGAACGCCGCCGGATGTTGATGCCGTTTGTGTGGGGAACCCTGGTGCCGCGGGGGATCATGTTCGGTGACCGCGATCTCGGCTCGGATGCCTTCGTCACCAACGGCTTCAACTTCTCGTATCCCGGCTATTCGGAAACATTGACCGGGCACGGCGACCCGCGCATTGCCTCCAATGACAATATTCCTAACCCAAATGTCACCGTGATGGAATGGCTGAATAAGCAGCCTGGACTTGAGCACTCCGCGGCTGCGTTCGGCGCATGGGCGGTGATCAACGGCATTGTGAATAAAGACCGCTGCGGCTTCCCGGTCAATGCCGGGTATGATGCATTCCTCATGCGGCCGATGACGCCTCGCCTCGCTTTGCTGAACGAGCAAAAAGCAGATGCGCCGCGCGTTTGGGATGATGAGCCGTTTGACGCATCCGAGTTTGCCATCGCCATGGAATACGTGAGAGCAAAACACCCTCGCGTACTCTTCGTTTCCCTGGGAGAAACAGACGATTGGGCCCACGGCAACAATTACGGCGAGTACCTGTTGTCGGCTCACCGGGTCGATCGGTATCTCCGGCAATTGTGGGAAAAACTGCAAAGCATGCCGCAATACCGAGGCAATACCGCTCTGCTTTTCACTACCGATCACGGGCGGGGCGCGGATATGGAGGGTTGGAAGTCACACGGGCAAAAGCTGCCGGAATCGAAAAACATCTTCATCGGCCTGATAGGTGCCGGAATAGCACCCGCGGGCTTGCAGGCCCACACTGCGCCGGTAACACAAAATCAAATTGCCGCGACCATGGCAAGGCTGCTCGGCAAAAACTGGAACGCGGCAGAACCGCTGGCCGGCAAGCCGTTGCCCCTCCGGTAAGACCTAAGAGATGCATACACCATTCCTATGCCGGGAAAAGAAACCGCACCTTTGCATACTTCTTTTCTGCCTTCCATCGCGGCATCCTCCCCGCGCATCTACACCGAACGGGAGGGACGTATGCTTAAAGGTTCCAG
>CAXTSG010000184.1:0-5920 GCA_964246825.1 uncultured Acidobacteriaceae bacterium
GCAAGTTCAACCGGCAGGAGGTCAGCCTGCCCTCGGAAAAGATCAAGACCGTGAAGGACGCCGTGGACTACATCGAGGCGCACGCGAAAGGCGGCAAGTAGCTTTGCCGGAGCCGGAAACCATGCCTGGAAGCGCCGGGCTCGCGGGAGCAGAGCAAGCAAGGCCGGAGAAGCAGGGACGAGGCCGTTGGGAGCCGCGCCGGGTCGTGGTCACGGGTGTCGGCATGATTTCCGCCGTCGGCAATACCGCCCCCGAGGTTTGGCGGAGCCTCCTGGCAGGTCGCAGCGGGGTGGGCCCCATCACGGCGTTTGACACGACCGGTTTTTCCGTCACGATCGCGGCCGAGGTGCGGGGCTTTGACCCGCTTAACTTCCTCGACAAAAAAGAAGCCCGCAAAATGGCGCGCTTTATCCATCTGGGCGTCGCTGCCGCTGCCGAAGCGGTATCGAACTCGGGCTTGGAAATTACCGACGCCATTGCCGAACGGGTGGGCGTGCATATCGGCTCGGGCATCGGCGGTTTTGAGGTCATCGAGCGCGAGCACCAGGCCTACCTCAACGGCGGCCAGCGCAAAATCAATCCCTTTTTCATCCCGGCCACTATCGCCAATCTGGCGGCGGGGCACGTTTCCATCCGCCACAATGCAAAAGGTCCCAACCAGACGGCCTCGACCGCCTGCACTTCGGGCGCGCACTCGGTCGGAGACTCATTCCGAATCATCGAGCGCGGCGACGCGGATGTGATGATCGCGGGCGGCGCGGAAGGGGCGATCAACGCGATGTGCGTGGGCGGCTTCGCGGCCATGCGGGCGCTTTCCACGCGCAACGACGACCCGGCAACAGCCTGCCGGCCCTGGGACCGGGACCGCGACGGCTTTGTGGTGGGCGAAGGCGCGGGCATCCTGATTCTGGAAGAGCTTGAGTTCGCGCGGGCGCGCGGCGCTGAAATCCTGGCCGAGGTTGTGGGCTACGGCATGAGCGGCGATGCCTACCATATGACCGGGATGGCACCGGAAGGTGACGGCTGCCTCCGTGCCATGCGGGCTTCGCTGCGCTCGACGGGGCTGCGGCCGGAGCAGATCGGCTACCTCAACGCGCACGCCACAAGCACCCCTCTGGGGGACGTGAGCGAAAGCACGGCCATCGGCAACCTGTTCGGCGAGCACGCGAGGGGGCTTTGCCTGCGGGTAAGCTCGACCAAGTCAATGACAGGACATTTGCTGGGCGGCGCGGGCGGCCTGGAAGCGGGAATTACGGTACTCGCCCTGAAGCATCAAACCGCGCCGCCGACCATCAACCTCCAAACCCCGGATGAGGGCTGTGTGCTGAATTATGTGAGCAGCGGGCCGGAGCCGATGCCGATCGAGTACGCGCTGTCAAACTCTTTCGGCTTCGGCGGTACAAATGCATCCCTGATCTTCCAGCGCTGGCAGGGGTAGATACGGCTGCCCACTGACAAGTAAAGATGCAGGGATGGAGGCTTCGCTCGGCAGCACTTCCGCCATCGCAAAGGTGACGGTGGATGCGAGTACGCCGGATTGCGAGATTGCCGTCGACGGTGCATTTTCCGGCAGTACGCCTTCAGAGCTGAACCTTCCCAGCGGTAAGCACGAGATCACTGTTCGCAAGCAGGGGTATACCGACTGGACCCGTGTCATGAACTTGTCCGGCGGCCAGGTGCGGCTTCATGCTGACTTGCAGCCTGTAACTGCGGTCAAGGCTTCGCAGTAAGAAGCTGGGCAAGCGCGTCTATTCAGGGTTTGGCAGGATGCATTGTGCGCCCGACCTGGCGGCGGCCATCCCGTATGCTCGAACCATGGCATACAGACGAAAGCAGATGTGGAGCACGGGGCTTTTCCGCCGAACAGCAGTGTGCTTCCTTCTGCTTCCCGGGCTTGCCATGGTACGGGCGCAAACGGGGATGGACCGCGGCACGGCGGACAGGCAGGAGCCGGGCGGCCTGAGCGGGACGGTAACAGACCGGGGCGGCCCGCTCGATCAGGCCGCCGTGACGCTTACAAGTGCATCCGGCAAGCGGGACACCCTGACGGCGAGCGATGGCAGCTTCCACTTTGCCGGGATAAGTCCAGGCACGTTTCAGTTGATTGTCAGCGCCGTGGGGCATGGCCGACAGGTAATGACCGGGACGGTAAGCGCCGGGCAGGTACTGACGATGGCGCCGATCACGCTCTTACTGTCCGCGGCCGCAACCGATGTGCAGGTACATGCGTCCGAGCACGATGTAGCCGAAGCCGAAATGCGGCTGGAGGAAAAGCAGCGGGTCTTCGGCATCGTGCCTAACTTTCATACCTCCTACATCTGGGACGCGGCTCCGCTGACCGCCTCGCAGAAGTTTCGGCTTTCGGGCCGCGAGGTCATCGACCCCGCTGGGTTCTTCTTCACCGGTGTGGCGGCTGGAGTGCAGCAGGCCAATAACGACTTCAAGGGATACGGCCAGGGTGCCGCGGGTTACGGACGACGCTACGGCGCGGCCTACGGCGATCTGCTAATCGGCAACTTCCTCACGGATGCCATTTTTCCTTCGATCTTTCATCAGGACCCGCGGTACTTCTACAAGGGAACCGGGAGCACAGGGTCGCGGGCATGGTACGCAATCAGCCGATCGGTCGTCGCAAGGAACGATAAAGGGCGTTGGCAGCCGGACTATTCCAGTGTGCTGGGAAGCCTGGCGGCTGGGGGCCTGTCCAACCTGTACTACCCTTCCACGGATCGCAACGGGGTGGGGCTGACCTTCGGCAACGCGGCGCTCGGGATCGGCGGCCGGGCCGCCGGAAACCTGATGCGGGAGTTTGTACTGCGCCATATAACGCCGCATGTGACAGGCAAGGGCGAGGGAAAGTAGCACTCAGGCAAGAGCGGCAAACACTGTACTGAGCAGAGCCAGGACGACAACCCAGCCGAAAACCGCGCCGGCTGCCTTGCCGCGCGTGACATGGCCGACCACCGACGCACCGATGGCCAGAATGACGAGCTGCCAGATCAGGAAGATATCGAACCAACTGAACAGGTTGAGCAGCGCCGCGGGCAGCCCGGAGCCGTGAAGATAAAAGGCCGGGTTGGACCCGAGCGGGTTACCCAGCTGAAACGCGTCCGGCTCGGTGCCGGCAAACAGTGTTGCGGTCGCAAGTAAGGTTTTAAGCACCTGCGGCAGGGCGGAGAAAAGATACACCGCGAAGAGCGGGCCGAAGCGGGCGCTGCCACCGAAAAGAAAGTTCAGCGTCGCCATCAGAACAAGGCTGACAAGAGCGCCGACCATCAGCGGGCTGAGCGGCGGAATCGTGAACGCCGAGATGCGGGTAACCTTGGCGATGAACGCTACCTGCTGTGCCTGCTGCGCGGGGGATGCCTGGGCGAGGCGCGCCTGCTGCTTGGGCGTGTTGGCCAGATTGTTGCGGGCCACGGTATCCCAGCCGACGCGGCTGCCCACGGAAGCGACAAAGCCGAAGCCCGCTAAAACAACAAGCAGGTACGGCAGCCACCAGCCGCGGCCGGAGCCGAAGTGGGCAAAGGCGCGCGACGGCGCGGTAAAGGTAAGCAGCACCCGCTGAAAGGGGCTGGGAGCGGGTGAGGGATCGAAAGCGGCTTGCGTAGGCGCTGCTGTACTCATGTTCCGGCCCCCTGCACGGCGATGAGCGAAAGTGTAGAGGGCCGGAACGAGCTTTACCAGAAAAATTGTGAATGGAAGGGACGCCCTCGCGGCGTTCCTTTGCTGCCTACTTCTCGGCCGGCTCCATCATGCTTTTATGCATGGCGGACTGAACAGATTCGGGGACGATGCCCATCAGCGCGCCCTCGACCTTGGTCTTGAAAGAAGCGGCGTACACATGCTCCTCGCCGGCGAACAAGGCCTTGAGCCCGACGCGCGCAACATCCTCTGGCTGGTTCTCGTTCTTCCCTTCCGTGCCGACCTTGGTGTCGCCGGCCTGCGAAGCGTTGAAGAAGTCCGTGTTGACGGGGCCGGGCTGAAGCGCGGTCACGGTTACGCCCGTGTCCTTGAGCTCGTAGCGGAGATTCTTCGCAAACTGGAGCACAAACGACTTGGACGCGCCGTAAACCGCCTCGCCGGGTGCCAGCATTTCACTCACAATAGAAGCAGTAAAAAGAATGCGCCCGGTATTGCGCGCAACCATGTGCTGCACAACATGCTTCGCCATGTGAACGGTAGAGCCGCAGTTGAGCCCGACAATCTCAAGCTCCTGTTCCAGCGGAGTCTTTGAAAAGTCGCCGCCCATGCCCAGACCCGCGTTGATGCAGGCAATCGCAAGCGGCTGCCCGGTACGCTCAACAGTGTGCCAAAGGTCCATATTGGCCTGGAATTGACTCAGGTCGCCGACATACGCGGTAACCTGGACGCCGGTGGACTGAAGATCGGCCGCGGCCTTCGCGGTCAAGTCCTGCTCCTTGCCGGCAATAATGAGATCATAGCCCTGCTCCGCAAGCTGAAGCGCGAGTTGGTAGCCGATTCCGTTGGAAGCACCCGTGACGAGTGCAAGCCCCTTGGACGCCATACATTCCTCCTATTTCTACAATTCAGGCAAATAAGATGCAGCCCGGGAACGAAAAGACAATGCCGGAACGCTGTTGAGCGCCCCGGCACGGCAGGCCTAGGTAGAGGGCGTGTGCCGCTTAAAGCTTGTGAAAACAAAGCCGGCCCGGGCGCTGTAGTTGCTCTGCCAATGACCATTCGGCAGAACGTTGGTGATGTACTCGCCGGGGATAACCTGGAGTGCCACGGCGTGGGACAGCTTCAGATTGACACCGATACCGCCGGCCGCGGCAGGGGTCCATGTAATCGTCCCCGCATTGGAGGTGCGGATGTCGCCGCCGAGCACAAAGGGATACACAATGACGCCTCCCAGCTTCTCCCCGTAGGCGAAGCCGCCGAGAAAGCTGTGAACGTTGGTGGATTGGTGAGCGTGGAAGTTATAGAAATTGGCAAAGTCGCCGATACCGGAAAGATGCTTGGTAAAGTAAATCTGCGGAATGCCGTACCAGCCGAGCAGATAAGACCCGGTGCCGCCGCTTACATTCTTCAAGTCGGTTTGCAGATAGATGATGCCGACCGCGGTTGAGTAAATGGGCCTGTCCTGCATGGCAGGCTGCCGTACCGAGGAAACCGCGGCCGGGGCGGAGGGCAGCGCGCTGACGCCGGCCGGCGATGCGGGGGCAACAAGCGCGGCGGTTTGCTGCGCCCGCGCGGGCACGGTAACGCCTGCCGCGAGCAGGCACAAGGAGAGGCACCTGCGTAAAGTTTGCGATTGCCGGTCAAACTGGATCATGGGGGAGGAATCCTTCTGCCAAGTGATAACTTTAGCTAACTAGACAGAAGACATCCCGGTAAAAATGGTTGGTACTTTATAGAAAATGCCGCAGCCGCCCTGCGGCATTTCTTTCAGCAAGTAAACATCACTGTAAGATGACCGGCGGCTCGTCCTTTAACTCCTCCGGCGGAATTACAACAGCAGCCGCGACTTTATCCTCGGGATCAAGGTTAAGCAGCTTTACCCCCTGCGTGGAGCGGCCCGCGGCACGGATGGTTTTTGTATCAATGCGGATGATTTTTCCGTATTGCGAAATCACCATCAGCTCGGAAGTTTCATCCACCAGCTGAATCGCATTGACCTTGCCGTTCTTAGTACCGGTTTTCAGGTTGATGACGCCCTTGCCGCCGCGCGTTTGCAGCCGGTAAGCATCCACATCGGTGCGCTTGCCGAAGCCGTTGGAGGTGACAGTCAGGATGAGCGAGGGCGACTGTTCCCCATTGCCGCCGACGGTGCGCTCGGCAGGGGTCGCGGCAAGGCCCACCACGTAATCCTTCGCCTGGATGTCGATGCCGCGCACGCCGTAGGCGGGGCGGCCCATGGAGCGGAGATCCTGCTCGCGGAAGCGGATGGCCATGC
>CAXTSG010000185.1:0-3473 GCA_964246825.1 uncultured Acidobacteriaceae bacterium
GAAGCCCCGGCCGGCCGCGACACCGGGCATAGCATCCTTATCATTGACGATGAGGCCGCCATCCGCGAAACGCTGGAAACCCTGCTGGAGCTTGAGGGCTACCGGGTTGAGACGGCGGTGGACGGCGAGGCCGGCCTGGGCCGCATTGCGCAGCGGCCCTATGATCTGGTGCTGCTGGACCTGGCGCTGCCGGGGAAAAACGGCATTGAGATCCTGGAGCTGATCCGCGAGCGAGCGCCGGAGCTGCCCGTCATCATGCTGACGGCCTACGGCACCGTGGACAACGTGGTGGATGCGATCCGGGCGGGCGCGCAGAACTTCGTCCAGAAGCCCTGGGACAACGAGAAGCTGCTGGCCGACATCCGCTCGGCGATTGCGCGCTACCGGGCCGAAGAGGAGAACGTGCAGCTGAAGCGCGCGCTCAAACAGCGCTACAGCTTCCCGAACATCATCGGCAAGAGCGAAATCATGCTCCGCATCTTCGACACGGTGGCGCAGGTGGCGCCCTCGCGCTCAACCGTGCTGATTCAGGGAGAAAGCGGCACCGGCAAGGAGCTGATCGCGAAAGCCGTACACGCGCACTCGCCCCGGCGCGATAAGCCGTTTGTCCCGGTCAATACCGGCGCGGTGCCGAATGATCTGCTGGAGTCGACCTTGTTCGGCCACGTCCGAGGCGCATTTACCTCAGCCGTTTCCGCGAAAAAGGGCCTGTTTGAGGTGGCAAGCGGCGGCACACTGTTTTTGGATGAAATCGGCACCATGCCGCTTGATACCCAGGCGAAAATCCTGCGCGTGCTCCAAGACAAGCGCTTTATGCAGGTGGGCGGCACTCACGAGATTCAGGTGGATGTACGCATTATCACGGCCACCAACGTTGACCTGCGGCAGGCCGTGCGGGAAGGCAAGTTCCGCGAAGACCTGTTCTACCGGCTGGATGTGATCCGCTTCGAGCTGCCGCCGCTGCGAAGCCGTCGGGAAGACATTCCCGCGCTGGCCGGCCACTTTCTGCGCCGCTACTCGGACGAGAATGAGCTGCCGCTGCGGAGCCTGTCTCCGGAAGCCCTGCGCGCGCTGGTCGACTATGACTGGCCCGGCAATGTGCGCGAGCTGGAAAACGTGATGGAGCGCGGCGTGGTCCTGAGCGCGGGGCCGGTGGTCGGGCTTGAGCTGCTGCCGGCGCATGTGACCGGGAAAAGCTATGCTTCCAGCCTGCTTGAACATTCGGCCGATGCGTCGCTGTTCGACATCATGGAGGACATCGAGCGCCGCATCATCACGGACAAGCTGGAGCGCTCCAACTGGAACCAGACCGAGGCGGCGGAACAGTTCCGCATCCCGCTTTCCACGCTGAATCAGAAGATCAAGCGTTTGAATATCGAGATCAGGAAGCGGGTGCGGGAAAGCTAGGGCCTGCATCCAAGCTCCCGTGCGCGCATCCAACGCAGCCAGGGCAAGAACCCTCACGCCCTTCTTAGGCGTACAAAGAGTACATGGCAGATAACGCACTGGATCGAACGGCGAAGAACCTGTTTTTGTCTTTACAGAACTACGCCCTCCTGAGCGGCCGTGCGCTCGGCAACGTTTTTCGCCGCCCGCTTTCCTTGTCCGACATTTTCACCCAGGCTGACTCCATCGGCGTCGGCTCAATCCCGATCGTGCTGCTGACCGGCTTCTTTACCGGCGGCGTGCTTGCGCTGCAAACCTCTACTTCGCTGGCGCAGTTCGGTGCCAGCGCCATTACCGGCCAGCTTGTTTCGTTTTCCATGATTAAGGAGCTGGGGCCGGTGCTGACCGGGTTGATGGTTTCCGGCCGCAATGCTTCCGGCATGGCTTCCGAGCTGGGCTCGATGGTGGTGACCGAGCAGATCGATGCCATGCGCGCGCTCGGCACCGATCCGCTCAAGAAGCTGGTGATGCCGCGCATCGTGGCCACCGTGGTGATGCTGTTTTTTCTCGCGGTCCTGTCCGATACGGTCGGCATCCTGGGCGGCGGCGCGATTTCCGTGTTCATGCTCGGGCAGGAAGGCTCGCAGTATTTTCACTCGGCCTACCAGAAGCTGGTGTTCGGCGACATCTTCCAAGGGCTTATCAAGCCCGTGATCTTCGGCTTTATTATTGCGACTATCGGCTGCTTTTACGGCATGTCGACCAAGGGCGGCACCCAGGGAGTCGGCCGCGCCACCACGCAGGCGGTTGTGGTCTCGTCTGTTCTGATTATCGCGAGCGATTTTGTAGTGAGCCGCCTGATGATCGGCATTTTCGGACGGTGAACCATGCCTGAGCAGCAAGGAGAACGCCCGAAAAGCTGGCACGAGGAGCACCCGGATGAGCCTGTTCTGGTTTTTGACGGCGTAAGCCTGTCTTCGGCCGGAAATACGGTGCTCGACAGGATTTCCTTTCAGGTCAAAGGCGGCGAAACAAGGGTGCTGCTGGGGCCCGCGGGCGTCGGCAAAAGCGTCCTGCTGAAGCTGGCTAACGGCTTGATCCAGCCGGACAGCGGAAAGATCACCGTTTTCGGCCAGGACCTAAGCCGCCTCAAAAAGGAAGATTTGTTTGCGGTCCGGGCGCATATCGGGATGGTATTTCAGGAAGGGGCCTTGTTTGATTCGCTGACCGTCCGCAACAATGTTGCCTACCGGCTGAATGAAGACCATGTTGCCGACGAGGAAATCGACAGGCGGGTACGTGAAGCGCTGCGTTTTGTGGAGCTTGAAGACACGATGGACAAGTTCCCTTCGCAGCTTTCCGGCGGCATGCGGCGCAGGGTTTCCATAGCGCGCGCGATTATCAGCGACCCGGAGCTGGTGCTGTATGACTCACCTACCGGCGGCCTGGACCCGATTACCTCGACCTCGATTATCGAGCTGGTGATCAAGCAGCGGGACCTGTACGGCTCCAGTTCCCTGCTCGTTTCGCACCGCCTCCAGGATGCCTTTACCCTGGCTACGCACCGCTTTCACAAGGAAACGCAAAAGGTGCAGCGGCTGCCGGATCACGAGGTCGACGACTCCACGACGTTTCTGGTGCTTCATGAAGGCAAGCTGGTTTTTGACGGCGCAACGCTGGATCTGGTTCATTCCGACGATCCTTTTATCAAGAAATATTTGAGCTGAGGCTTGCACGCGCCGCAAGCAGCTTTCGCGCAACTCCGTTTCCATGCTGCCGTCTAAGGAGGTAGCTCATGCGCTTCCCTAAACTCCAACGGCGGCCCGAATTGGATGCGCTGCGCGGCCTCTTCCTGGTATGGATGACGCTGACGCACCTGCCGACGCGCGCCAGCGAATGGGTCAACCAGCCGTTCGGTTTTCTTTCTTCCGCGGAAGGATTTGTTTTTCTATCAGCGCTGCTGGTGGCGCGTATCTACAGCAAGCAGGCCGCGGAAGACAGCGACGGACTGAACACCAAACTTTGGAAGCGTGCCCTAAAAATCTACGGCATTCACCTCTTGATGCTGACGCTGGCCTTTACCGTGG
>CAXTSG010000185.1:3483-5865 GCA_964246825.1 uncultured Acidobacteriaceae bacterium
ACGCACCGCGATGCGATCGACAACCTGCTGAACTTCTATTTCGCTCACCCGGCCACGGCGATTGCTGGTTCCGTCCTGCTGCTGTACTGCCCGCCCCTGCTCGATATTCTGCCCATGTATGTGCTGTTTCTTGCCGGGACGCCGCTGGTGCTGTCCTGGGCGGTGCGGCGAGGATGGTGCCTGCCGCTGGGGGCGAGTTTCTTCCTATGGCTCGGGGCGCAGCTTGGCCTTCGGGAGTGGCTGCACGGCGGCATCGTGCACCTGACTCATTTGCAGATTCCCGTGCAGGAAGGCGGGGCGTTCAACCTGCTGGCCTGGCAGGGCGTTTGGATGATGGGCCTGTGGCTCGGGGCGCGTTCGGCCGAGGGCGCGTCGCCGCTGCGGCGCATCAATGGTCAGGCGGCAGCCGCTTCCCTGGCAGTGTGCCTCTTTTTTCTGGGCGTGCGGCACGGATGGCTGGGGCCGCATTTGACACAGGAGACGCTTGCTTTCCAGCTGGATAAGTGGCATATCGGACCGCTGCGCGCGCTCAACCTCGTTGCCTTTACCGTGCTTGCTTACTGGCTGCGGCGATTGATCTTCCCCATCGTCCAGAACGAACCGTTTCTCACGCTCGGCAAAGCAGGGCTTGAGGTTTTCTGCGCCCACGTCGTCTTTGTTTTTGTTGCGCTGGGGCTGCTCTACAACGATGTGTCGGAGCTGCACGGGGCTGCTGCCGTCGTTGTGCTGTTCGGCACCTTTGCCGGGCTGTTTTTGCTCGCTTCAGAGATTGTGAAGCGGCGCAGGGCCAAGCGGGAACGCAGGCCGGAGCCGGTCGATCCCGCTGAAGAGAAAGCAAACGCCGGGGTATCAGGATCATCGGCAGTCCTGCTTGCGCCGGCCGAGAAGAAAAGCGCCTAAGGCTTACACCGCCACCGTGAACGTGTCTTCCGTGCGCGTCACCGCGCGGTACATCGTGTCGCGCTCAAATGGTACGCGACCCGCCGCGGTGATTAGCCGCACCAATTCTTCGCGGCGCATGCCCTGCGGCGTGGTCGCGCCGGCATCGTGGTAGATTTTCTCCTCGATCACAGTGCCGTCGATATCATCCGCGCCGAAGCGCAGCGAGATTTGCGCCATCTTGGGCGAGACCATCTGCCAGTAGCTCTTGATGTGCGGAAAGTTGTCGAGCATAAGGCGGCCGATGGCAATCTGCTTGATGTCGCTGAGGCCGGTGGTGCGCGGCAGGTGATCGAGCGCCGTGTTGTCCGGGTGGAAAGCGAGCGGGATGAAGGTCTGAAAGCCGCCGGTACGGTCCTGCACGGCGCGGAGACGGCACATGTGGTCGATGCGGTCTTCCTCGTTCTCGACGTGGCCGTAAAGCATGGTCGCATTGGAGCGCAGGCCGAGCCCGTGCGCGATCTCCGCTGTTTCCAGCCATTCATTGCCGTTGATCTTGTGGTCGCAGATGATGGAGCGGACGCGGTCGGAGAAGATTTCAGCGCCGCCGCCCGGAAGCGAATCCACGCCCGCGGCACGAACCCGCTCCAGCACCTCGCGGATGGAAAGCTTCGCGCGCTTGGCCAGAAAAGCGACTTCCACCATGGTAAAAGCCTTGATGTGGACGAGGGGAAAGCGCTCCTTGAGACCCGAGACCAGATCGAGGAAGTACTCGAGCGGCAGGTCGGGGTGGAGGCCGCCGACAATGTGAAACTCCGTGACAGCATCGGAGTAGCCTTCGGCAGCCGTGGCCCAGGCTTCTTCCAGCGCCATGGTGTAGGTGCCCTCGGCGCCTTTCTTACGCCCGAAAGCGCATAGGCGGCAGGAAGCCACGCAGACGTTGGTGGGATTGATGTGGCGATTGACATTGAAAAAGGCCAGGTCGCCGTGCAGCCGCTCACGCACAGAGTTCGCCAGCCAACCGATAGCGAGGATGTCGGAGGAACGATACAGCGCGAGGCCGTCGTCAAAGCTGAGACGTTCTCCCGTCGCCACTTTTTCGGCAATGCTTTCCAGAGCCGGATCGTCCGTCGTGAATCCATGCCGAGCTTGCCGCTGTTGGAGGACCGGTACCGTAAGTATGTCTGCCATCGTCCTACACCCCACTCTTAAGTTTACCGGAGCGCGGCGGCGCACCTCCTTTGTTCGCGGTACGGCGAGGGCACGTTCGTCACCCAATCAAAATAGATGGAACACTCCGGAAACCGGCACACTGTTACTATGCCCAAAGATGCTGACTGCTCCGTGCCGCCGCTGCCTGATCGCTTGCGCTTTGGCGGCCTTTTTGGCAGCCGCGCCGCTTCCGGCAGGGGCAACTGCTGTTCCTGCTCCTGCCTGGATTTTCGGCCAGGTTCAGAGTGCAGCCAAGTGCAGCCCCGGGGAGAGTTTTCCATCCCTTACGGC
>CAXTSG010000186.1:0-821 GCA_964246825.1 uncultured Acidobacteriaceae bacterium
GCGGTCGACCGAGGTGATCACGACATGGCTGAGGCCGAGCTTGCCGACCGCCTCACCACGCTCCCCTTTGAGGACATCGGCTTCGCCAAGGTCGACCACCACCGCTCCCTGCGCTCCGGCATGCCCGAGGCCGTCTACGCCGAAGGAAAAACCCCCGAGCAGGTCGGCCTCATCTTTGAGCGGCTCGCCCGCACCGGCGTCCCCGCGCTCGCCACCCGCGCCAACGCCGCCCACGCCGCTGCCGTCCGCGCCCTGGTCCCGCAAGCCGTCTACCACCCGCTCGCCCGCTGCGTCGCCCTCCCCGGCACGGGCAGCCGTACCGAAACCTCCGGCAGCCCCGAAGCCGCGGGCAGCTCCGAAGTTCCAAGCCGCCCCGAAGCAATCCCCGGCACCATCGCCGTCGTCTGCGCCGGCACCAGCGACCTCCCCGTCGCCGAAGAAGCCGCCCTCACCGCCGAGCTTTACGGCGCGCGCGTCACCCGCATCACCGACGTCGGCGTCGCCGGCCTGCACCGCCTGCTCGCCCATCTCCCGCTGCTCCGCGAGGCCGACGTCGTCGTCGCCTGCGCCGGCATGGAAGGTGCCCTGCCCAGCGTCCTCGGCGGCCTGGTCGCCGTCCCCGTTATCGCCGTGCCCACCAGCGTCGGCTACGGAGCCAGCCTCGGCGGCATCGCCGCCCTCCTCGGCATGCTTAACAGCTGCTCCCCCAATACCGCCGTCGTCAACATCGACAACGGCTTCGGCGCCGGCTACCTCGCCTGCCTGGTTTCCCGCGCTGGCAAATAGAAAAGGGGTACGCCCGGGAGGGGGCGCCGTTGTGG
>CAXTSG010000186.1:831-5829 GCA_964246825.1 uncultured Acidobacteriaceae bacterium
AAGTAAGGGTTAAAAATTGAACTTCGCCGCAAGCTGCACCTGGCGCGACCCGTTCGCCGTGCTGGTGATCTTGCCGAAGTTTGATCCGTCCGTCTGGCCGGTATCCGGCCCTGCCAACTGCACATGGTTGAAAGCGTTGAACCCTTCCAGCCGAAGTTGCAGGTTGTACCGCTTGTCCGCGCCGAAGTAGTTGTTCTTGATCGCCGATAAATCCGCGCTCACAAGCTGCGGCGTCCGAATATTGCCGAGCGTGCGCGGCGCGTTGCCGAAGGTAAACTGCGGCGGCAGGGAAAATACTGCCGTGTTGAACCACTCATTGCGGTTCGGGTGGGCGACCTTGGCGTCGAAGTTCGACATATTCGGCCGCTGCCCGTCGGTAAACAGGTTTGTCGTATCGCCGACGCTGCCCACAACCAGCGGCGTACCGCCGATATAGTTCACAATCCCCGAGGTCTGGAAGCCGCCCAGCAGCGTCGCCGCGATGCCGTGGGTTCCGCTCAGGTAGCGCCGCCCGGGCCCGAACGGCAGCTCATAACTGTAGCTGGTGACCAAATCGCGGGAAATATCCTGCGGCGACACGGAATACTCCCCGCCGGGATTGTATTGGTTGGCAAAAGTATTGCTCGTCGGTCCCAGGTAAGTCACCGCCGCCGCCGAGTTATCGAACAGCTTCGCCCCCGTAAACGCCACCAGCAGCGTCAAGCCCTGCGCGAACCGCTTGTCCAGCCGCATCGTGACCGCGTTGTAGTTTGAGTAAGCCGAGTCTTTCCGGTATTCGCTCACGCTCGTGTACTGCGGAAATGGCCGCAGCAGCTGGTTCCGCTGGATCATCGGCTGCGCCAGCGAGGAGTTCGGCGTCGTAATGATGCCGTAGAACGGATTCGGCACCTGGTCCTTCAACGCGCTGCCCAGCGCCAGATAGCCCGGGTTTACCTGGTCCGCGGGCGTGCCCGGGTCGCCGTCCACCAGGTACTTGCCCTGGTTGAACAGCCAGCCTACCTCTACCACTGTCTGCCCCGGCAGCGTGCGCTGCACCGTCAGGTTTGCCTGCTCCGAGTACGGAGTCCGCGAGTCCGACTGCGTCAGGTAATCGGCCGAGATCCCCGCGCCCAGGTTGTTGCCAAGCCCGCCCGCTGCCCCTGCCGGGATCTGCACCCCTTGCGGGAACGGGTTGTCCAGCGTCGCCGCAATCGTCTGCTGGCTGTCAAACGAGAACGAAGGGCTGCTGTACGTGCTGAACCCGTCCGTGCCCGCGCCGCCGTCAGCCCCTGCCGGCTGCATGGCCGAGGGCGCGTACACAATCCCAAAGCCCGCGCGCACCGCCCAGTTCTGGTCCGGGCTCCAGGCCACGCCGATGCGCGGCCCAAAGTCCAGCTTGTGCATGTTGATCTGCTGCCGCCCGAACTGCCCGGTCGAGGTCCCCACAAAGTGCTCCGCTCCCCGCAGGTTCCCCAGCGCCGGGTAGGCCGCGTTCGCCGCCACCTGCCCATTAATTGGCGAAACGTCGTTCGGATTGAAGTACGACAGCTGATTATGCCGGTCGGTGCGCGGCTGGTCCGCGTCCCAGCGCACCCCGTAGTTGACCGTGACGTGGTTGGTCACGCGCCAAGTATCTTCCGCATACAGCGCATAGTAGGCCCCGGCGGTCGCAAGCGACGGATCAATCGTGTAACCGCCGTAGTCCGGCAGACCCAGCAGCAGCGAGGCAAACGGATTGCCGCCGGCCTGGTTCGTGCCGCCCTGCGACGGATCGCCCGCCACATTCTGAGTCCAGTCCTGCGAGAACCCAAAACTGCCGGAAGGGTCGCCGTACTGGAAGAAGTTCAGAAAAATCTTCCGATATTCCCCGCCGAACTTCATATCATGTGAGCCCTTCACCTTGTCGAAGTCGGCCAGCACATCGTGAACCGTGGGATTTTCCTGGTAATCCACATAGCCGCCCGAGCCGAAGCCGCTGTAGCCGTTGCCGATGGAGTAGCTCGGGAACACCTCCGCGTTGGAAGTAGCCGCGAGCGAAGCCGGCAGCCCAACCTTGGTGATGTCAAAAGCCCCGCCGATCGGAATGCGCCGGTACTGCGACCGGCTCAACCCGTACCGAACATCGAAAATCAAAGTCGGACTAATCGTGAATGTATTGTCATAGGCCAGGCTGTACGAGCCCGTGTTGTAAGTGCCGCTGTAGCCCTGCGAAGCAATGCCGTTGTTCGCCGGGTAGTCCTCAAATGGCGTCCCGTTCTCCGCGAAATGCGAGAACCGCACAAAGGTCTTCCACGCCGGGGTCCAGTTATGGTCGATGCGGACGTCATAGTGATAGTAATTCGTGGTCGGCGCACCCGTAACCACATAGTTGTTTGTAAGTGACGTACCGTTGGCGTTCGGCAGCGGCTGGTAGCTCAACGCCAGCGAGCCCGCATTGTCTAACTGATTCTTCTGGATGATATTGCCCGGAAAAGGATCGCGGATAAATCCCTGAGTCGGCTGCTGTTTGCTGTTCAGGTAAGTCCCGACATGCCCCGACCGCGGGTTGAACAGCTGCACCGGTGCCGGCTGTCCGCTGCTGTTCGTCAAGGTCAGCAGCTGGCTGAAGTCTCCGGTACGTTCAGCCGCCGTCGCCACGCTGTCCGTTTCCGTGGCGGAATCCGTTTCCCGCGAAATCTCCGCCGCCACGAAAAAGAACGTCCGGTTGCGAATCAGCGGACCGCCCAGCGTGCCGCCGGCCTGGTTGCGCGAGAGCGGTGCGATCGGCGAGCCCGGCGCGGCAAAATAATCGCGCGCGTCAAAAATCGAGTTCCGGTTGAACTCAAACACCGACCCATGAAACGCATTGGTCCCCGTGCGCGTCGCCAGGTTGATCACGCCGCCCGAAAACCGCCCGTACTCCGGCGGCAAAACACTCGTCTGCACGTTGAACTCTGAAACCGAATCCACGATCGGCGTATACGCGCCCGAGTTGTTGCCGACGTTGTTCTCCGGCAGAATGTTCGTGATGCCGTCCAGCTCTTCCTCGCTGTTCGCGTTGCGCGAGCCCGCGATGTGCGGCGTCGAGTTCGAGTTCGCGCCCGTGCCGACGTTATTCACGCCCGGCACCAGCGTCGCGAGATCGAACGGATCGCGCCCGTTCAGCGGCAGATCGAGAATCCGCTTGCCCGTAATCACCTGGCCGGTCGTCGCGCTGTCTGTTTGCAGCTCGGGCGTCGTCGCCTCCACCGTCACCTGCGAGCTGTCGCCGCCGACCGCCAGCGTAAAGTCCGCCGGGTGCGTCAAGGCCACGTCCACCGTGACATTGTTCTGCTCGGCCGCCGTAAAGCCGGTCGCGGCCACCTTGACCTGGTACTGCCCCGGCGTCAGATTGCCTTGGACATACTGCCCCTTGGCATCCGTCCTCACCGTTTCAGCGACGTTCGTCGCCGTGTTCGTCACCG
Organism: uncultured Acidobacteriaceae bacterium; assembly: GCA_964246825.1. Taxonomy (GTDB): domain Bacteria; phylum Acidobacteriota; class Terriglobia; order Terriglobales; family Acidobacteriaceae; genus EB88. Next base: position 4,254 of record CAXTSG010000186.1, read on the forward strand.
TCACGGTCGCGTTCGCCACTGAAGCGCCGCTAGAATAAAGCCCCGTGCCCGCGAACGTACCGGTCGGGCTTTGGCCATGCGCGCTCACCGCCAGGGAGGCCAGGAGCCCTCCGGAAAGGAGCAGGGAGCGAAAATACTGTTGCTTCAACATCATGCCTCACAAAATAGCCGTAAATTTGTTTTCTATCCTGCCGCCGCTTTACTCTTGCAGCGTCGTGATACCGTTCCCATCGCAAGTCGCTGTAAACGCTTACCCGGCGAATCATGCTTGCCCCGCCAAAGGCTTGTCAAGGATTCCGGCACCAAAGTCACCCCTCAGCCGCCTCCCAAGCACCCGCTCCGCCTCCGGCTCCCCGGTCCATGTACATTCTGTTTCAACGGTTTGCACCCGCCTTGGAGGGCGTTGCGCCATGATGAAACTCTTTTTCCTGCTCGGGCTGGCAGGCGCGTGCCTCGCCTCCGCCTACGGGCAGTCAGGGGCCCCGGCGGTCGTGTTTCAACAGCCCGGCTTCCCCTCCATCGACACTGAGCCCATTCCCCAAGCCGCCCTCACGGCCGCCCTGCGCACCCCCAACGGTCCGCCGCCCGTCTTCGCCGACCTTGCCGCGCTCACAGCCGGCACCGTGCTCTCCGGTGCCCGCCTGCTCGTGCTTCCCTACGGCTCCGCCTTCCCGGCAGCCGCCTGGTCCGCCGTGCGGCACTACCTTGACTCCGGCGGCAACCTCCTGCTCCTCGGCGGCCAACCCATGCGCGTCCCCGTCCTCGGCGAACCCGGCCGGTTCCGCCCGGAAGCCCCGCAGGACTCCTACAGCCGCCTTCTCGGTTTCAACCACGCCTATCCCGCCCCCGGCCTCACCGGGGCCGCCGCCTTCCGTTGGCGCGCCGGCTCCGGCTTTCCCGCCGCCGCCGTCCGCGCCCAAACCGTCTTCGTCGAGGAAGGCCGCCTCCGCGGCCTCGGCTACCTCGACTCCCCCGACGGCGCTCACCTAGCCGCCCCCGTCATCGCCGCCGAGCATGGCGGGTCCCGCATCGTCGCCCTCCCCTTCACCCCAGAGCCCGGCTACTGGACCTCGCCCGCCGCCGAAGCTCTCCTCCGCTCCGCCGCCGCCTACGCCGCTTCCGGCGCGCGCGGCCTTTCCATCGAGGCCCAGTACAGCACCCTGCGCCCCGGCGAGCTGCCCGAGCTCACCCTCCATCTCCATCAGCCCGAACACGCCCTCCCGGGCCATGCAACCGTCGAGCTCCTCGCCGGCACCCGGCTCCTCGAATCCGCAACCGTCCCCCTCGCAGGCGACGCTCCCATCCCGTTCCGCAAGCCCCTGCCCTCGGGCGTCTACACCGTCCGCGCCGCCTGGACCTCCGACTCGCCCTCTGGAACAAGGCCCCGCGCTCGGCACCCGCGGCGACTTCCTCACCCTCGGCGGCGCGCCGTTTCTCCCCGTCGGCACCAACTATTTCAGTTCCCCGGGCGAGGGCGGCTGGGACTTTTCCGGCCCGCGCAATGCCTCCGGCTGGGACCGGGACTTCGCCGACATGGAGCGGCACAACGTCACGCTCGTCCGCACCGGCGTATGGA
>CAXTSG010000187.1:0-5766 GCA_964246825.1 uncultured Acidobacteriaceae bacterium
GCGTGGCACAGTAATTTTCCCATCCAGCTGCCTGTGGTAATCCACTGGCCTACCTGCAGGCCGCCCGTGCGGAACTGGGCCTCGTTCACTACGTACTCCACGAGCCGCAGAAGGTCCGGGCCGTTTGTGTTTTTCCCCGGGCCGCTCCAGCGAACGATGCCGTCGATGATGACTTCAAGGCTTTCCCCCGCTATGTCGATCTCCCGCCACTGCCTGCAGGCCGGGCCGTAAACAAAGCCGCCGTTCATTTGAAGGTCGGCGATCATGGCCAGGTGGGCCGCCTCATCGGGCGCGAGAAAGGCCGACTCCAGCACCTCAATGACCGGATGGACGCCGGCAATGGCGTTCAGGATTTCCTCGCGGGTGTAGCGCTCCCTGCGCATCGGCAGGTTTTTGCCGAGAAGGAAGCCGATTTCGGCTTCGACGCCGCGCAGGCTGCGGCTGCCGGACATGGTCCCGCCGCTTGCGATCAGGCCGAGATGGAGCGGCATCGGTCCGAACATGGGCGTGGCTTCCGGGCCGGGCGCGCCCACCTTCCATCCGCTCACAGGCCCCAGCCGCTCGGCCATGGCGCTTTGGACGGCATAGGCTTCTTCCAGAGTGGCCGGCTGCAGCGCCGGGTCAAGATCGGCGATCGGCTTGACCTCCCGGCGTGCATCGAGCAGCAGCTGCGCTGTTTCCCGGATGCGCGTGCTTTCCTTGAGTGCCTCAAAAGCCTGCCTTTGCCGACCTGCGTCCACGTCCACCCCCGACTCCATCGTACCGTTTTGGGAAGGTTGCTTTCATCGCATCTGAAGGCGCGGGCCGGGCGTTGCTACCTCGGGCGCTGTTTTGAGTCCAATACGCTGGACCTGCCGGCCCGGAAGGAAACATCATGCTGATTCGCAAACCAGACACCATCCCGAGCTCCGAGATTACCTCCGAGAGCGTGTACGCGAATCGCCGTCAATTCATGGCCGCCGCTGCCGCGGCCGGTACGCTTGCGCTCGCGGGCGAGCGCCTGCTGCACCCCGGGCTTACGGCCGAGGCCGCGACCAGGCTCGACACGGTGAAGAGCCCGCTTTCCACAAGCGGCCTGACGCCAACCTCCTATAAGGACATCACAAGCTACAACAACTATTACGAATTCGGCACCGGCAAGAGCGACCCGGCCGAGAACGCGCAGCACCTTAAAACTTATCCCTGGAGCGTGAAGGTCGAAGGGCTGGTGCAAAAGCCCCGCACCTTTTCCGTGGACGACCTCTTGAAGCTGCGCCCGCAGGAAGAGCGCGTGTATCGCTTCCGCTGCGTCGAGGCGTGGAGCATGGTTGTGCCCTGGGTGGGCTACTCCCTGGCGGAGTTCATCAAGGAGTGCCGGCCGCTTTCTTCCGCGAAGTACGTGCAGTTTCTCACGCTGGACAACCCGGGGCAGATGCCGCAGATGCGCGAGTCGCAGATCAATTGGCCCTACTCCGAGGGCTTGCGCATGGATGAAGCGATGCACCCGCTGACGCTTTTGACCTTCGGCCTGTACGGGCAAACGCTGCCCAACCAGGACGGCGCACCGGTGCGCGTCATCGTGCCGTGGAAGTACGGCTTCAAGTCGCCTAAAGCAATCGTCAAAGTAAAGTTCATCGACAAACAGCCGCCGACCACCTGGAACGATCTGGCCGCAAGCGAGTACGGCTTTTACTCGAACGTGAATCCGCAGGTGGACCACCCGCGCTGGTCTCAGGCTTCCGAGCGGATTATCGGCGCGCCGATCTGGAAGCAGCGGCAGCCGACCTTGATGTTTAACGGCTATGGAGACCAGGTTGCAAGCCTGTACAAAGGCATGGACCTGAAGAAAAACTACTAGCATGCCGAACCGCGCCATTCCGATCCTGAAGGTGTGGGCCCACCTAGCCTGCCTGCTGCCGCTCGCTTACCTCCTGATGCTGTTTTATCGCAGCGCAACCAGCGATCCCGGGGCGCTGGGGCCGGACCCGACCCGCACCGTGACCTGGTTTACCGGTTTTGCCACGCTGCGGCTGCTGGTGATCTCGCTGGCCATCACGCCGGTGCGGAAGCTCTTTCCGCGGCTGAGTTGGCTCATCCGGTTCCGTCGCATGCTGGGCTTGTATGCCTTTTTTTGGAGCTCGCTGCACCTGCTCACCTACCTGTGGCTGTATGCCGGGTGGAGCTGGCCGGTGATCGCGGACGACATCACAAAGCGGCCTTACATCTGGGCCGGCTTTACGGCCTGGGCTCTGATGCTGCCCTTGGCCGCGACCTCCAGTGCGTGGTCGATCCGCAAGCTGGGCGGCAAAGGCTGGGCCTGGCTGCACCGCGCGGTGTACATTTCGGCCATCGCGGGCGTTACCCACTACTGGTGGATCGTGAAGCCGGGCGCGCGCAATCCCATGCAGGTGACCGTTGTTCTGGCAGTGCTGCTGCTGGCACGCCCACTGTTGAGCCGGTGGAAGCGCAAGCCTGCCGCGCGGGGGCCGGTCGTCCCCGCGGCCGCCTGATCTCGGATAACAGAAAAGCCCGGCATCGCCGGGCTTTTCTACACAGGAGCCTTACTGGGGCGCTGAACCCGTCGCCCCGACCGCGATGCGGTTCGCCGCCTTCAGCTTGATACCGCCGATATCGGTTTTAAGCTTCAGGTCGGCGTAGCTAGTTTTCTTTTCGGTTTTGACCGGGACCCCCAGCTCATACTGGTTTTGCAGGCGGCGCGTCAGGTCGGAAAGAAACGGCGTAAACGATACGGGATTGATCGTGCCCTCGTAGTACAGGTTGCCGCCGGTTGCATCGGCCACCTGCGTCAGGTAGTTCTGCCCCGCGTCTGTTTCGTAAAAAGACCGGCTCAGGCGGCCCTGGTCGCGGTAGTAGATGGAAAAGATCACCAGGCCGGCGCGGTTGGCCGAGTCGAGCGCCGCGCGCACATACGGGTCTTCCGGGTCGTAGCGCAGGTTGTACTCGTCCACGCCGTCGGTAATCATCAGCACCTCACGGCGGGCGGCGGAAAGCGGCGCGGGCCAGCGCTTGGCTAGATCCTGAAGGCAAAAGTACGGGCTTGCATTCGAGCCGGGCGCGCCGCCCGGCAGGTGTACGGTTTTCGCGGCGGAGGCATGGTCTTTCGAGAGCGGGCCCGCAAACACCGCTGCCCCGTTCTGCATGTAGGCCACCCCCACAGAGACGTTCGGCGGCAGACCGTTGATAAAGCTCGACAGATCGTCAAGGTTGCGCCCGAAGGAGGTGCGGGCCGAGTCGTCAATCAGCAGAACCAGCTGCACCTCGCCCTGCCCGTAGGGGTGCCAGGTAAGCGGCTGCACGGTTTTTCCGTCCACCTTTACCTGCAAGGCGCTTTGCGGTACCGGTGCCGCGGCATCCCCGCTCTTTGGCAGCACGGTTACGACCGTGCTCGCGGAGGCAGGGCCGTTTTCGTTTTGGGCATGGAGCGCGGGTGCGAGAAGCAATGCGGCGAAGCTCAGGGCAGCGGCGTTTCGAGAAATCACGGTGGTTCCTTTCCTGGTACGCCGGTCCTGGTAGGCCGGCTCGCTCCGCTGTTCGCAAGGGCGACAAGCCTTTCCTTGTTAGACGCAGGCGCGGCTCAGGCGGGTGCGGCCCTGTTCGTGCCGGTGGTCTATGCTTTGGAAGAGATGCGAAGAGTGTTGACAGCGGCCGTGCTGGTTCCGCTCGTGCTGTTAATTGTTTTTTGGAATTCACTGCCGGTGCTTACAGTGGCGGCGGCCCTGGTTTCCGGCCTGGCTACCTGGGAGTTTCTGGGGCTGGCCGCCGCCCATGGCACGGTCGGCATCCCGCGCGCCGCGGTGCTTTGCGGCGTAGTTCTGCTCTTTGTCTGCACCTACTTCCGGCCGGACTACACGACAGCCGCGCTGGGCGGCCTCGGCTTTTTGCTGCTCGCCGTGTGCGCCTTTCGGCTGCCCTCGCGCGAGGTGCTCCCGGCGGCCGCGGTTTCCGTCTTTGCGCTGTTGTACACGGGCTGGTCCATGACGACGCTGCCGCTGCTTGCCGCGCAAGGCAACGGGCCCTCGCTGCTGGTGCTTTTGTTCGTGTCCGTATGGTCGGGCGATGTCGCCGCGCTCTACATGGGGCGCAGCTTCGGCAGGCACAGGCTCACCCGCCTGAGCCCGAATAAAACCTGGGAGGGCGCGGCCGGCTCTGTCGCGGGTACTGTTGTGGCGGTTGCGCTTCTTCTCTTTCTAGCCTCCGCGCTCAACCGCCGCGGCTTCGACCAGCTCAACTATCCCGGCTCTGTATTACGCACCCTGCTGCTTTCCGTGCTGCTGAACGTTGCGGCGCAGGTGGGCGACCTGCTGGAGTCGGCGCTGAAGCGCAGCGCCGGCGTCAAAGACTCGGGAACGCTGCTGCCGGGCCACGGCGGCGTGCTCGACCGCATCGATGCGCTGCTCCTGGCCGCCCCGGTGCTGTGGTACGCTCTGCTAGTTCAGCAGGCGCTGTAGCCGCGGGCTCACCTGCCGCCATGAAAGGCTTTCGCTGTTGAAACAGATTGCGATTCTGGGCTCAACCGGTTCCATCGGACAAAGCACCCTTTCCATTGTGGAGCAGTACCCCCAGCACTTCCGCGTCGCTTCGCTTGCCGCGGGCCGCAACGTGGAGGAGGCCGCGCGGCAATGCCTGCGTTGGCGGCCGCGGATAGTCTCGCTGGCAACCGAAGAGCTTGCCGCCGAGCTGCGCGCGAAGCTGCGCGCAAGCGGCTTGCAGGAGACGGAAGTTGTTTACGGAACGGCCGGTACGGTAATGGCCGCGACCCTGCCGGAGGTGGACTTTGTGGTTTCCGCCATTGTGGGCGTAGCCGGGCTGGAGGCGACCTACGCCGCCGTACAGGCAGGAAAGCCGGTCGGTTTAGCCAACAAGGAGGCGATGGTTGCCGCTGGAGACCTGCTGAACGCCGCCGCCCGCGAGCACAACGTGCCGCTGCTGCCGATCGACTCCGAGCACAACGCCGTACACCAGTGCATGCGCGCCGGGCGACTGCACGAGGTACGCAACGTATGGCTCACGGCCTCGGGCGGACCTTTTCGGACGCTGCCGCTGGAGCGGTTCGCCTCCATCACGGTAGAGCAGGCGCTGAAGCATCCGACCTGGGTTATGGGGCAGCGCATCACCGTCGATTCGGCCACCATGCTGAACAAGGGCTTGGAAATTATTGAGGCATGCCGCCTTTTCGATCTTCCGCCGTCGCAGGTGCAGGTCACCGTGCATCCGCAGTCGACGGTCCACTCGCTGGTCGAGTACATCGATGGCTCCATCCTCGCGCAAATCTCCGTGACCGATATGCGCCTGCCCATTCTGTATGCCATGAGCTACCCGGATCGGGTAGATGCAAGTGCGAGCTCCGGGCTGCGCTTCAACATGCGCGCGCTGGCCGACCTGCATTTTGAGCAGCCTGACTTTGCGCGCTTTCCCTGCCTGCGCCTGGCCTACGAGGCGGCGGAAGCCGGCGGCGCCCACTCGATCGCGCTGAATGCGGCCGATGAAATCGCGGTCGAAGCCTTCCTCGCCCGGAGCATCGGCTTCCCGGCCATCGCGGGTACAATCGAAAGAGTGCTGGCGGAAACGCCCGCGGCCGCTCCGGGTACGATTGCCGAGGTTCTGGCGCTTGACGGGGAAGCCAGGGCGCGCGCCCGGGAAGTTCTGGCCCGGTTGAAATAAACGTCGGTCCGCGCGGTCCGTCTGAACTCTCAGGAGACGATCCCTACCCTATGTCGTTCTTTCTCGTATCTGTTCTGACGATGATCGTGGTGCTCGGCATCATGG
>CAXTSG010000188.1:0-5756 GCA_964246825.1 uncultured Acidobacteriaceae bacterium
TCGCTCGAGCGTACTGCGCTTGAACGCGAATTGCGTCAACTACGGATTCAATTAGCTGATGCTGATCGTGGCGGCGATAAAGATCGATACGCAGCACTTGCTGGACGAAAGCAGGAGATTGAACGGGCATTGCGGGAGCTGTGATGGCGAGGATTGGGGCTCGCTGTAGGAATACTGAGATGAGAATGCCCTGAGTGGTGCAGAGCTATAGGAATGGAATATTCAGTGCGGGTTATAGAAAGAATCACGCTGTAGGTTTTTTACTTTTACCGTAGTTACCGCTTCCACCACGAGTAATCAATGCCGAACTATAGAGTGATAGGGAGGCCGGTTGTAGTCTCCAATACCGCACTGGAGTATTGAATTGCCTTGACTGCAAAATCGATACTCTGTTTTTCATGGTGGAACAGAGGCAATTCGCTAGCTGCCTGGGGAGTGAAGTTAATCCGGCTATTGTGCCGGTTACAGGGCCGAGTCCTAAAGGAAACTTTCGTGCCATCCACAGAAGGCCGGAGCCTCCCTGCATATAGGGTGCTGCGGAGCTGCCAGCGAGATGCATGAAGTTCCATCGGAACAGTAATAGCGTTACCGAGGCGCCGTGCGCTCCTGATACTGCCAACGCCAAAGTCGGTTATCAGGGCTTAAAAAGTCCGAAAGAAACGAAATGGCTTGGGGAACATCTAATATACATCGGACACAAAAGGAAGCGGCGAGAAGGCTGGTTGAGGCGACTTCAGGGTGTACAAAGAGGCTGTGACGGCATCAAAACCTGCTATTCTAGTGGTCTTTGGCATGTGCCGGCCTGCGCCTTGAGCGTCGCTGTGAATCCGGCCGCTTCCGAGGGAAGCTAGGGAGCGCCGGACCACCGAACAGAGATTAACGTCCGAAATAGATGCGTGGGAGAAATGACCGGTTTGGCGATTGAAGACAAATACGAAGACGACATTCAGAACCTGATTGAGGCGGGCAAGGAAAAGGGCTACCTGACCTACGGGGAGGTCAACGACCTGATTCCCGGGGACATGCACTCGCCCGATGACCTGGACGACCTGATGACGACCATCGGGACGCAGGGGATTGACATCCTGGAAGGCGGCCCCAAGTTCGGCGGGGACAAGTTCGAGGAGGGGGAAGAGGGCGAGGATGTTGAGCTTGACCTGACCCCGGGCACGCTGGAGAAAACCAACGACCCAGTGCGCATGTACCTGCGCGAAATGGGCACGGTGCCGCTGCTGACCCGCGAGGGCGAAGTGGAGATCGCGAAGCGGATCGAGCGGGGGCAGGTGCGCGTGATGAAGGCGATCGCGCGCTCGCCGATTGTGGTGCGAGAAATTATCGCGCTCGGCGAGGACCTGAAGCGCGGCGTCCGCAACATCAAGGACGTGGTGATTTTTGACGAGGAAGAACTCACCGAAGAAGTGGTGCAGGCGCGGGTGCGGCAGACCGCCGGCCGCATTGAGGCGATGCAGAAGCATCTGAAGAAGGCCGCGCTGCTGGATGAAAAGCTGCCGGCGATAGACGGGGTGAAGACCAAGTCCAAGGAAGCGCGGAAGACGCGCTGGGCCATCGCGCGCGAGCGCGTGTATGTGAGCCGCATTGTGCGCGAGCTGAAGTACACAAATGGCGAGCGCAAGCGGCTGCTGGACAAGTTGAACAAGTCGGTCGATTCCATGCGGACGCTGGAGCGGCAGATTCGATCGCTCGATCAGAAGTTTGACGCTTCCAAGAGCGAGGAGCTCAAGAAGGAGTACCGCCGCCAGCAGAAGAATTGCCGCGCCGACCTGGAAAAGATGGAGGAGGAGACAGGCGTGCCGCTCACGGAGATTAAGCGCACGCAGCGCGAGATGATCCAGGGCGACATGGACGCCGAGCAGGCCAAGCGCGAGCTGATCGAGGCAAACCTGCGGCTGGTGGTCTCGATTGCTAAGAAGTATACAAATCGCGGCCTGCAGTTTCTGGACCTGATTCAGGAAGGCAACATCGGCTTGATGAAGGCGGTGGACAAGTTCGAATACCGGCGCGGTTACAAGTTCTCGACGTATGCGACCTGGTGGATTCGGCAGGCGATTACGCGGGCGATCGCGGACCAGGCTAGGACGATCCGCATCCCGGTCCACATGATCGAAACGATCAACAAGCTCATCCGCACCTCGCGGCAGCTGGTGCAGGAGCTGGGGCGCGAGCCGACGAGCGAGGAGATCGCGCGGCGGATGGATATTCCGGTCGCCAAGGTGCGCAAGGTGCTGAAGATCGCGCAGGAGCCGATTTCCCTCGAAACGCCGATCGGCGAGGAAGAGGATTCGCACCTGGGTGACTTCATTGAGGACCGCCAGGCGGTTTCGCCGTCGGACGCGGTCATCAGTGTGAATCTGAAGGAATATACCTCGCAGGTGCTGCGGACCTTGACGCCGCGCGAGGAACGGGTGATCAAGATGCGCTTTGGGCTTGAAGACGGCTCGGAGCACACGCTGGAAGAGGTGGGACAGAGCTTTCAGGTCACGCGGGAGCGGATTCGGCAGATTGAGGCCAAGGCGCTGCGGAAGCTGCGGCACCCTTCGCGCTCGCGCAAGCTGAAGGCATTTGTGGATACGACGCGGGAGTAGGGCAGGCAGCAGGCAGCAGGACGAAAAAGCCATCCGACGAGGATGGCTTTTTCATGTTGGTAAGTAGATTACCGGCAGCTAGGAGACGCGGCGCTGCTGGGCGGCCGGGGTAAAGGCAAGCGGCGCGGGCGGGGCGGCACGGCGCTTGGACGATGGAGAAATCGGCGCTCCGCCGAGCAGGGCGGCAGCCGAGGCGTGCGCGGGGCCGTTCCAGGCCGGGATGTTGAACGGCTCGGAAGGATGCGCGGAGGCGAGGGGATTGCGGCGGTGGTGCTCAACAAGGGCGTCGCGGACGAGTTGAAGACATTCGGCGCACTCGGTTTTGCCGGGCCGCGAATAGTACACGCTGTACTGCTGTCCGCAGCAGGGGCATTGAATATCACCGTGATCGCCGGCCGTGCGGATGCAAAGAGCTTGCATGGAAAGGCTCCTTCAGAGGGGAATAAGTTCGTTGCACATTATGGAAAGCTCCGCAAAGGCAAGTGTGCTCCTGCCGGTAAGCGCGAGTGCCTGTAGAAACGACGGGGTCGCTGCCTTGGAACGTTCGCTCTTTGGCGAATATAGCGCCCCGATACGGAGACTTGGCAACGGCTTTTTGCAAGGAAGGTGAATGTTTTTCAGACAGCGGGGAGGGAGTGGCACCGCTATTTACCGTGCGGGTATATGTAAGCGCTTGCTTCCATAGAGCTAAGTAACAGGGAAGTAACCCAGCCAGTATTTTCGCGGCTGTTTCCTGAAATGGGACAAAGCGGGAAGGCCGTTTCGGTTTGGTACGGAGCGCTTCGGCACGGCGTGGATTGTGCTCATGAACCGCGGTGCGAGCGGGCATGATGCAAGGCAGAGGGATGCTGCCATGACACAAGCACATTGCACAACGGTTCAAAATCAGGAACGCCGGGAAGTATCAAGGTTTTGTTTTTTTCTGCTCATGCTGCTGGGATTTTTGCCGATGGGATGTTCAGTAGCGGTAAGCGGGGGAGGGAACTCGACCGTAGCAAGGGAGCAGGCAGCGCTCGCGACCGGAGCCGTGCCGGCGCAGTTCTTCGGAATGGTGGTCAAGGGGCCGGGTACGCCGACGGTGTCCTCGGGCGGCCGCCGCTTGTGGGACTGCGGCGTAAGCTGGGCGGCGCTTGAGCCGGAGGCGGGCGTATTCCAGTGGGCAACGCTGGACGCGGAAGTCGCCTCGGCAGAAGCAGCGGGGGCGGAAGTGACGTTGACCCTGGGCATGACGCCGAGCTGGGCCAGCGCGGTGCCGGGTGCGCCTTCCGTCTATGGAGCGGGCGCAACGGCCATGCCCGCGAGGATTGCGGACTGGGACGCGTATGCGGCGGCGGTGGCGGTGCGGTATCGCGGACGCATCCACGGGTACGAGGTTTGGAACGCGCCGGAAAACCCGACGTACTTTGCCGATGCGCCGACGCGCGTTCCGGCGGACATGGCGCTGCTGGCGCAGCATGCGGCGGAGGCGGTCCACGGAGCCGATCCGGCGGCGGTGGTGGTATCGCCGGCGATGTCCTCGCAAGGCCTGGCGGCATTTGTGGCGGCCGGGGGCGGGGCCGCGGTGGATGTGATTGGAAGCGCGCTGAACGGGAGCGGCTACACGGCGGGAACAGGGGTATCAGGCGCGCCGGAAGGGATGGCGGCGACCCTGGAAGCCATTCGCGGGGTGACGGCGGGAACTTCGGCCGCGGGCAAGCCGGTGTGGAATGCTCAGAGTGCCTGGGTGCTATCGACGGGCGGCGTTGATAAGGCAACGCAGGCCAACTATGTGGCGCGGACGCTGCTGCTGAACGCGGGCCTTGGAGTGGAGCGGCTGTACTGGTATGCGTGGGATGACCGGGACGGCTCTGTGCTGCCCTTGAGCGATGGACAAGGGCAGCCGACGGCGGCGGGCGCGGCGTATGCCGTAGTGGAAGGGTGGCTCGCGGGGGCCCAAATGAACGGCTGCGCGGCGACAGCGGGCGGTTTGTGGACCTGCCAACTGGTGCGCGGCGCGAGCACGGAGTGGGTACTGTGGTCGGCTGCCGGCACGGTGAGCGCAAGCGCGCTGGGCAAGGCGCAGGTGACGGATTTGTCAGGGCAAACAGCGGCCGTGGGAGCGGGTGGGACTGTGGAGGTGAGCGGGAGCCCGGTGCTGCTGCAATAAACGCGGGAAGAAGCTGAGACCTCGTTCTTCCCGACAGCACAGCAACTCCGTTGCCAGGGCAGGTCGGTTCTGAGGAGGTATGGATTTACGGTGTGGATCCATGGGCGGCCGCGTCGCCGGCCAGGGGCGAGTACCAGACCTTGGCGATCCGGCCTTCGCGGACCTCGGAGATAACCATGGCCTGCATGGGGGCTTGGGCTTCATGAGCGAGCTCGGGGCTGCCGACTTCCTGGAGATCAATGACGAAAGAGCCCATGACGGAGCGGGAGCGGACGGTGCAGTGAACGGTAGGGCGCTCCGCAAAGAATTGCTCGTAAAAGCCGCGCATGGCCTCGCGGCTGTCCAGCAGGATGCGGCCGCCCAGCTGCCCGAAGGTGGCCGCCGGGGTGAAGCAGGCGATGTAGTTGTCGAGATCGTGGGCGTTGTAGGCGTCGATGCTGGTTTGAACTACGATTTCAGGGGTGTTCATCGTTATATTGTAGACAAAGGTAAAAGCCGATGAGTACGAAAACAATTACAAGAGTCGGAGGTGTATAGAAAGCTGTACTTTCTATTAACAGGGTAAGTGGGAGAGTGATTCAGCCTTGAGCGATGTTCGAGATTTATAAGTGCCTGGACCAGCCTGGCCTGGAAGGCAGGAGCATGGCGGAGTTTTCCGGGCGCCTGCGATCAGGAGGGTGGATGCGAAGGTTGACGTAGTCGGCTTCCTGCGTTGGCTTTCGTGTTCAGCAAAGGCAAGCAAAAAGAATTGCTAGAAGCATTTCCACTGCCGTGTCGAATAGCTTTCAAAGTTTATGTATGCATGCCGCATCTGATAACTCAAGATGTAGTTATTCTTATCGGCAATGAGTAAGTAGGCATCACCGCAAAGCAAGAACGGGAGAGGGTGCGGTGCGGGCGTAGATATCGGGGAGGTGCGGGGCTTGATCCCGGCGGTCGAGAAACGCGAGGGCACCCGCGAGGGTAACGGCGACGGGGTGGTGCTCGGCGGTGATGCCTACTTACTC
>CAXTSG010000189.1:0-5720 GCA_964246825.1 uncultured Acidobacteriaceae bacterium
TCTGCGAACCGCGCCGCGACTGCTTGATGTCCTTCGTCAACGCGCGGTTCCCGGCTGCCGGCAGTGCCTTGTCCACCGTCAGCGTGATAATGGCAATGGCCGCGGCTTCGGCCAGCAGCACGAAAACCAGCAGCACCCAGTTCCCAAATGTCCAGATACCGGTATTGAAGCCCCGCAAGAACTGAAACCACTCCGCAAATACCACAAGAAGGTAAACCGTCACAAACAGCACAAGAAATCTCGGGGTCACACGGGCTCCTGTCGCTCAAATGCGCATAGGCATGATGATATACCGGTAGCGCGCATCCTCGTCCGCTTCTTCCGGGCGCATTTGCCCCGCCGACTGCGCATCCTTGAACTCCAAACGCACCTCGCCCGCATTGCCGATCGCCTTCAGAAAATCCAAAAGATACTGCGAGTTGAAGCCCACCGCGATCGGGTCAAAGCTGTACGGCGTCTCGATCACGTCCTCGCTCTCGCCCGCTTCGTTCGATGACGACGAAATCCGCAGCTCGTTCTGTTCCAAACGAATCTTGATCGCCCCGGACCGCTCATCGGCAAACTGCGCCACGCGCTGGATCGAGTGCTGCAGCTCTTCCGAGCGCACCACCAGGAACTTCGTGTTCTCGCGCGGCAGCACCGCCTCGTAGTTCGGGAAGTTCCCGGACAGCTTGCGGCTGGTCAAGACGCGCGTCCCCACGCGGAAATACAACTGGTGCTCATCGTCGGCAAAGTCGATCTCGGTCGCTTCCGTGTTCGCCAAGAGCCCTTGCAGCTCCTGGAGCGCCTTGCGCGGGATCAGGATTTTGCGCTCGCCCGTGATGTTCTGGAGGTTTTCGCCGGTCTTCTCGATGTGCGCCAGCCGGTGCCCGTCGGTCGCCACCATCGCCAGCGACTCCGACTTCAGGATCAGGAGCGCCCCGTTGAGCGTGTAGCGTGACTCCTCGTTCGAGATCGCAAAGATCGTCTTCGCAATCATCCCCCGCAGCGACACCGCCGGAATCCGCGTGCTCGCCCCGGTCGGGAACTCCGGCACCTGCGGAAAGTTCGCCCGCGCCATGCCCACCATCTTGGTGTTCGACCGGCCGGAGCGGATCTGCACCCAGTGGTTGTCCATCAGCTTGATAGACACCTCGCCGTCGCCCAGCAGCTTGATGTAGTCGTACAGCTTGCGCGCCGGGACCGTGCAGGAGCCGGCCTTCTTCACCTTCGCGTTGCAGCCCGTGCGCAGGCTCTGGTCCAGGTCGGTCGCCGTAATCTGCAGCCGGTCATTCGCGGCCTCAAATAGGAAGTTCGACAGAATCGGGATCGTGGTCTTGCGCTCCACCACGCTTTGCGCCGCGGTCAGCTCCCGCAGCAGCTCGGCCCGGCTCACCGTAATCTCCATTGCCACCTGGTTGGTCGGCTCCGATGCCGCAACGCCCGGCAGCATCGGGTCCAGCCCTGCGTCTACATCCTGCTCCAGCCCTGCTTCCGCCATACTCCCAGCCTCTTTTCCGTCGCGCTTTCCCCCATTCTATGGGCCCCGGGCCGGGAACGCATGCGAGAAAAACACGTCTTTCCCAGGCCCGATCTCCACAGCTTCCACAGCCGGGCTGTCGAGGCCCGAATCCCGGCCCGCGGCGCGACGATTGCTTCTAGCCTTTTTCAAAATTACCTAAAACCAGCAGCCGTAACCGTTCGGCGAGGAAAACAGGAAATCGTGCCCCCGACCCCCAACGGCGCACCTCCCGGCCTGTGTCCTGTTTTCCAAAACCGGAAGAGGAAAACAAGCAAAACCGGGACAAAGGGGAACAGCCCGCCGGTTCCGCCACCGGTCTTGCCGGTTCCGCACAGGGCCGCCGCGCACCCATGTGCAAAGCAGGCTACCGGTTGGGGAAATCGCGGTTCCATGCAGTAGGAGCAGCCCTCCGGCGCGGCCCGGCTTTCCACAGGAACGGCTTCTCCACATTTGCAAGCGGGTGTGGAGAACCGGTGTCCCACGGACGCGGGCGGATCTGCAAGGCTTCAAAAATGGAGGGCAGGGAGAGGGAGCGAGAAACCTCAACAAATCCATAGCAACTTCTGCAAAGCCGCGAGCCAAGCTCATGCAATATATGGCATAAAATGCCATGGAGGATGAGGAGTTTACGATGCCGACACGCAATGTGTTTTTAACTCAGCACTTCGACAGCTTTATTGCTTCCCGCATTGAGAAGGGGCAGTACAGCAATGCAAGCGAAGTCGTGCGGGAAGGCCTGCGCCTGCTGGAGCAGCGTGAGGCGGAAGACCGCGCGAAAGCCGAATGGCTGCGCGGAGCGGCACAGGAAGGAATCGACGCGATAGAGCGCGGCGAGTATGTCACTCTCGGCTCGCCGGAGGCGATTAAGGACCATCTGCGCGGTCTGCGCACCGGCAAGTGAAGCGGCCGGCTTTTGAGGTCATCCTTGCGGCACCGGCGGACCGGGATTTCCTGGAGGTCATGGAATGGACCGTTGCGCGGTTCGGGGCCGCTGCTGCGGACCGTTACGAAACGCTGATCCATCAAGCACTGACCGATGTGGGCGAAGATCCCTTTCGACCGGGCGCAAGGCAACGGCGCGAGCTGCCGCAGGATATTTACACTTACCATCTGGCGGGGAGCCGCGATCGCGTCAAAGGTGATCGCGTGAAAGCACCCCGTCACTTCCTGCTGTACCGCGTTCTCTCCTTTCGCGTTGAGGTACTGCGCATTCTCCATGACAGCCGCGATCTGGAGCGCCATCTGCCGGAATCGCGATGATGCAGGATGGAAGGAGCAATTCTGTAGCCACGAGCAGTACCCTTTAAGCGGCCGCGCGCGGCAGTACAACATGCTAGGCGTGAGGTCCCGGCATTTGGTGGAGCATACTCAAGCCGCGACAACATAAAAGTGGCCCGCCTTAAAAGAACACAGCAGATAACACATAAAAGCGCCGGCTGAGGCGAGCGATGGGATCGCGGTTCATCCGGCGCTTCCCGGCGAGGACGAGCGATACCGTGCTTTCCACGCCGAACTCAGGGATCAAGTCTCGCTGGCTGAGTCCGTGATTCTCCATGAGGTAGCGAAGCACCTCGACGGGATCGGCAGCAGGAATGGGAAAGTTGCCCGCCTCGTAGCGCTCGATAAGAAGGGTGAGCAGCTCGATCGCATCGTTCTCATCAGGCGTGGTCTGTTGCTTTGCTGTGAGGGGCGAAGCAGCGGTGTACTGTTCAAGCTCCCCGTCCCAATTTGATTGGTTATCGTATTCTTTGTGCGTCAGAAAAGGGCCACTTGTGAAGGTTACGAGGTTGGCAGCTCTACCTGAAAGCTGTAGCCATGCCGGGCGAAATCAAGGGAATCGTAAAAGCGGTGCGCTCCCTCTCTCTTCAGGTTGCTCGAAAGCGTCATCTTGTAGCAACTGGCCAAGCGGCACTCCTCCAGAGCGTGTTGCATCATGGCGCGTCCAATCCCTTTGCCTTGGTGATCTGGACCCACAGCTACATCCTCGACGATGCCTGATTTCATGCCTCGCTTCGCCATATTGTCCAGAATTACAAGTTCGTACGTGCCTGCGACAACTCCATCATTCAAAGCCACGAAAACGTGGAAGTATGGATAACGATTCAGGGAAGCAAGATGTGCCGTAGCTTCCTCGACGGTAAAGCCAGCGTCACCGTCGATCTGAGCGTCATGATAGAGCGCTAAGAGCGCCGGGACATCCTGCTCGGTCACTTTACGAATGGTGAAATTGTCCATAGCTCGTTAACCCTCGCAGAGCGCAACGGTGGTCGTCATAAACGACCGTTTTAAGTAGCGTACCGAGTCCTCGACTTTCCGTAACCGCGTTTCACAGTACTAACCACGCCTCTAAAGCCTACGATGATTTAGGAAGCGATGTGAGCGGATCGTTCATTGTTTTGACAGGAGCGTCAGGAGTCGGGAAAACGACCATCGCCCAGCTTGTCGACAGTGGTTGCCCGGTGCTTTTTGAAGGGCAGATGCGTGTCCCCTTCATCAGAGAAGCTCTGATTCTTCAAAATATGCCTAACATGTATATCATCCTGATTGAGTATGAAGATTCCACGCGGGACGCCCGGCTCATTTAGGAACGAAAGCAGCCAGAACTGGCGAATGAAGGCATGAAAGGGTGGAGCCGCTCTCTGCACAGCGAGTCAGTAAAAGCAGGGGTAGAAATACTCGATACGAGCAATAAGACGCTGGCCGAGTGTGTCGCCCACATCATTAGCTGCCTACAGTTCTAAGCGGTTAAATCCGAAAAGTGCTTCTATATCTCTGCTGCCTCTGACTACGTGCAAAATCAGCACGTAAGGCTCATCTACGCGGTACAGAATCAGATACTCACCGACGGGAAAGCTACGCATGCCGGGACGCAAGTCTCCGTCGCGGCGGCGACCGATATGTGGATTCCTGGCAAGCAAAATCTATCGGTCAGGGCGTCCAAAAAACGGTCCGCTATATCCATGCTGCCGCTTTCCTTGGCGATGTAGTACCAGATGCCGTCCAACTCCGCCTCGGCTTCAGGGGAAAGGCGGTGGTGCATCAGCCGCGTGAGGTTTGTTCGGCGACAAACCGCGCCCGTCCGCGTTGTTTCACTTCCAGGGCAAGGTCCTTCACGGATTGCTCGCTAATCACGCGGCCCTTGCCTCCTGCAAGCGAAGCTTCTGCAGTATCAAGCGCGGTAAGAATTTGCAAGCGGGTACGCTCACGGTCCTCCCAAAGTGCAAGCGCCTCCTGCACCACTTCGTTCTCGTGGTGGATTCTACCCGTCTCGATGGCATGGCGCGCAAAGGCCTTCTGGTCGGCGGTAAGCTGAACATCCATAGTCATCAGACTAGGAATGCTGAGTACGGATGTCAATGTTGCATCGGCACCAGAGCCGTTATGCCAGGAAATTGGTTCATGCAGCCTCTTCCAAAGCCATGCCGAATCATAAGCACTGCCAAGTCGCATGATGGGGTCCGGTTGGCCCGGGCATCGCCACCAATGACCGGATAGAAACATGGCTCATGGCGGGTTTGCCGTTCCGCTCCCGCGCAGAGTAACAACCATAATGAGGCGGTACCGGTTCCGCGGAAGTTGAAGATCATAAACCGCCCACACCATCGACATTCCTGAAGTTCTCGCGAAGCAGGTCCACAGCACCTGCCTGATAATGGAACCCCAGGCAGCCATCTCACTTGCCGCATCCAAATCAGTAATTGCCGCCTCGTTCAGGGGCTTGCCAAAACAAAAAGACACTTACTTCTAAAACAGGCGATGAGGAGTCAGGCCCCGTAAGTGCGGAAATTTTTTCGCACTCCCCAACGACTTACCTAATTCCTATCGCTGCCCGTCAGCGGAGCGAGACCCGAGCGTAACCTGCACCCCGAACCGCGCCAGCCGCGGCGTCCCTAGCGTCCGGATCGGCGTCCTCCCCACGTCGATCGAGCGGTCCAGCAGGTTATCGACCGCCGTGAACACCTCGTAGCGCTCCCCGAAGATATGCGACGCATACACGTCGAACCGTGTAAACGGGTGCAGCACGGCGGTGTTTGCGTCATCGTCGTACTGGCGGCCGCTTGCCCGCGCCTGCAGGCTTAGCGTGCCCCAGCCCGCCCGCGAGGCCGCGGCCTGCAGGGTGCCTGTATTATGCGGCACCTGCGGAATCCACAAGCCCACCAGGTTCGGCTGCCCCGGCTTTTGCGGGAAGTTCGTCACCGTCGCCCGCGCAAACTGGTAG
>CAXTSG010000190.1:0-4977 GCA_964246825.1 uncultured Acidobacteriaceae bacterium
AAGGCTATCTCGAACGCGGCTTCACCGCCGAGGAGGGCGACCTTGAAACACTTACTCAGCTTCTCGGACATCCTCCCCGCAGCTACCGAGAATTTGCAGCGGAAACGGCTGAGGCCTGGAGACACCAGGCATAGAACACCCGCCCCTACCCTGCCCATTTCTCGCTATTGGCAATTACAACGCATAAAGGAGCTGGAACAGCCATGACAAAAGAAAGCGTAATCGTCGCACCGCCTTATCACGTTCAAACCACGGCAGCTGAGCTGCGCTCCGGGTTTCCTTATTTCTCCTACCATGAATCTGTTTCTTCGCTCTGGAAGGATAAGTGGCGGACTCCATGTTCACATGGTATCTACCCATTTACGGACGGTAAGGTTGAGGACTTTGACCCTATCTTTGCCGAACTTGTCACAGCGTCAGGCGATAACTCGTCTATCTTTTACCGGCCCGACGAGTATGCAAAGCCGTTTTTCCCTGTTGCGGAAAATCTTGTGCAGGCGGCTGTCAAAGCCGAGCAGCAGGGCGAAAAGGAAAAAGCTCTCGACTTCTACCTGCGCGCCGCGGCTGTGTACCGCATCGCGCGTTTTCCTATTAATCGCTCGCCCGTAAGCCAGAAAGCCTGGGAGTGCGGCAAGGCTGCTTATCTAGAAGGCGGCCGCTTACTGAGTCCGCCCAGCGCTCCTGTGTATATACCCTTTACGCATGCTGATGTGGCTGCCGGCGATCAAAATGTGCCGATCCAAAGCTATCTGCGCCTGCCTGCCGGTGAAAAGCCGAAGAACGGCTGGCCTGTGGTGCTTTTTATCTGCGGCCTTGACGCTTACAAGACGGACCATACCCCGCGAACGCAGCTGCACGTCGATCACGGTTTTGCCGCGCTCAGCTTCGAGATACCGGGAACGGGTGACTGCCCGGCGGCTCCCAACGATCCAACCTCGCCGGATCGGCTGATGAGCAGCATTCTGGACTGGGTAGAAGTCAGCCGCGAGAAGTACGGCTTTGACGTAAGCCGAATTGTTGCCCGCGGCATCAGCACCGGCGGCTACTATGCAATGCGCATCGCGCACACCCATGCCGATCGCTTGTTTGCCGTGGTAGCGCAGGGCGGCGGCTGCCACTATATGTTTGCTCCCGAGTGGATCGACGCGCAAAACCAAATGGAATACCCATTCGCACTGGCTGACGCGCTGGCTTACAAGTTTGGGTACCGCGGCGCTCATCCTATCGAGGCGTACAAAACCGATGCCGGTAAGTTCAGCCTGCTTACTTCCGGCGTTCTGGACCATCCAAGCTGCAAGCTCCTTGTTCTCGACGGTATGGAAGATTCCATCTTTCCCATAGAAGATAACTTCATTGTCGGCATGCGGGGCGACAAGAAGGACCTACTCGCCAGGGGAAACCGCCAGCACATGGGCAATCCCGGCGCAGAGGATATTCTTTATCACTGGATTGATGATGCGCTTGCGGGTAAGCCGTAGGTCCTGGAGTTTGCGGTGCGCTGTATATCCACCCGGCACGGCATTTCAGGTCGGGCACGAAAACCTTCGCTGCGGCTGCAAGAATGGGTGCAGGTACCGGTCAGGAGGTCAGTTCGCCGGAAAGGTCGTCCGAGGGTGAGTTCCATTCGGCATCCAGAGCTTCCTTCATGCGGGCGAGGAGCTCGCGGCGGTCGGGTTTGCGGCCGGGCGGGGCAGACTGCTCAAACGTGTTGGCGATGTGGCCGGCGAGGTCGGCGAGCATGGTGCCCCAGGCGGCGGGGTCGTCCCAGATGCCGGCGCGAAGCGAGATATGCTGCTCGGCATCGGCAACCCAAACACGAAGCAGTTCGAATGAGCGTCGGTCGTTGCGGGCAGCGGAGGGAACCTGGAGCTGGTTGGTATCGGCCATGGCTGTGTTCTCGCGCGATGAGTACGGGCATATATGGAGACAAGGCAGCGGGTCGTACTTTATGAGAGCTGCCTTGCAGGGGGAGCGGCGTGCTTAAAGAGTTTGGGGCTGGAACGCAGGCCGGCATGGAAGCGCGGCCGCCCTGCTTTCCCCTGACGGGAAGATTTGCGAAACGGAGCCCCGGCTGGGAGCGATGCTTTGCCGTGCCCGCATATGCATCAGCAGCATAAAGATGCCGTAGACGGCGGCAAATGCCAGCAGCCACAAGGCAAGAAAACGGCACACGCGAAAGGGGGTAAACGGTACCGCCATAGAGGGCTCTCCAGATTCACGGCTTGGGCGCGCACAGCGCCATCTCGCAAAGGTACAATTGCGATGGACCGAGGTTTTGTGCTCAAGACTGGTTTTACACTCGGTATTTGGTACCACCTTAGAGGGCGATGCCGTGCGCACGGTTGTTCGGAGAGCCGGCACAGGCGAGAGGGCAACACAAAGGATGAAGAATTGGATTTTGTTTCTGGCCGGCTTCTCGTTGACGGCCGCCACCGTGGCGCATGCGCAGGAAAGCCGTCAGGATGCCAGCGTCAGCTACTCCGCACTGTTCAGCCCGGAAGTTGTAGGCAACGGCGTGCATGAAAGCGCCACCGTGGGCGACCTGGGTCTGCTGGCGAGCTACCGTTACCTGCTGACGCCGCGCGGTGCGGCGGAAGCCAACTACGGATATCAGCGTTTTATTACCCGCTTCCAGGCTGCGGCCGGTGTAAATTATCGCGCTCACACGCAGATGCAGGAGTTTTCCGCGGAATACGCCTATAGTGCGTTCTCCTATCACAATATCTTTCCGTTTGTGGAAGGCGGCATCGGCGGCTACTTCTTCGGGATTATCAACGACAATAAAACTTCCGAGAATCAAACTTTCAAAAGCACCACTGCGATCGGGGTACCATACGGCGGCGGATTCGCTTACGAGATCAGCCCGAGTTTTGATCTTCGGGTAGAGTACCGCGGCGTGATAGTAAAAACGCCAAACTATGGATCTCCCGGTGGAGTCACCAATACCGGCCGGTATGAAAATCTTTCGGACCCGGTTATCGGCTTGGCGTACCACTTCTAACTTAATGAACCGGCAGGAACCCGGGCCCGACATTGCCCGGGCTTCCCGTTACAGCAAGATGCTAGAAGAACTTATAGGAGATACCCGCGCTGAAACCTGTCGGGGTAAGGCCGTTGCTGGGCTCACCCGGAACGTTGAAGCCTGGGGCGCTCGGGAGAAAGATGTACTCATACTCGGCCCGAAGTTTGAGCTTCGGGGTCAGGCGGTACTCTGCCCCACCGCCGGGAGCAAAGGCAAAATAGCTTCCCGTACCGATATTGTCAGGGTAGTTGATTGCCACGCCGCCTAGCAGAACTTTCGCGTTGAAAAGAAACTTGCGGTAGCGATACACGGTGATGGTGGGCCCGCCCAGGTAGTCTTTTTGAGTTTGGCCTTCAGGTTTGTTGATAGTCAGCAGCCGAATTTCACCCTCAAGTCCTACGCGTTTTGTGATGTAGTAGTCGCCGTAAAAGCCGTAGCCTAAAAGGCGCGGGAAGACCTTGTTGTAATCCGGGTTGAAATCAGAGAACTCGGCGCCGGCCCAAAGGTGCCGATCGGAGCCGATTGCTTCCTCGCCTACCTGTGCCCGCGCCGCGCCGGAACTGAAGACAAATCCAAGAGCAAGAACGCTGAAAAGCAAATACCTGGCGCGCATGCGTGATCTCCAAAGCAAAGAAACGAATACTTCTACAACTGTGACGCGCGGGATGAGCTGTCCTCCCGCGCGTCTTTAGATCTGGAGCTACTGTGGGGTGTTCTGCGCGGCACTTGAAGCCTGAGCAGCCGCATCACCGGTAGCCGGGGCTGCCCCTGTCGCAGGTGCGGCAGGCGCGGCCGTAGGTGTAGCAGGAGCTGCTGTCGGCTGCTGGTAATACTGCAGCCGCAGGAAAACCGGCGTTACTTCCAGCGGCAGTTTGTCGCTGGGGTTGGTAATCAGCGGGGCGGGAGCATTCAGGGCAAGCACCTTGTCGTCCCATGAGTCGGTCCGAAGATGGCTGCCGAGCGGCAGCGCCGCCTGCTGGTGGATATCAGCGACATTCAGCTTGGCTTGACCCTTGCCGAGCGCATCCAGCCAGGGCGTGCCGTTTGTCTGAATGAGCGGGTCGCCGAGGCGGGGAGACAGAAGCGAGGTCAGCTCCTTTTCGCGGCTCTGCACTTCGGACAGGAACAGCCCCACGCTGCCGGACTTGTCCTTGTAGACGGAGTTGTTGAAGAGCTCGACCGCTTTCTTTGCAGCCGCGGTATTGTCCAGATCGGTATGGTTCATATTGATGCGTTCAAAGGCCGCTTCATCAGGAAAAAGCAGTCGATCGTTGAAGGCATAGCGCGTATCAATATGGTGGCCGAGCGCAATATGCGCCAGCTGGAACGAAATCGCCGCCGCTAGATCTTCCTCATTCGGCAGAACGTCCACCAGGCCCTTGCTGAGCAGAATAGTGTTGCCGACCGCGAGCGACTCAAGCGGCTGTGTCAGCATGACGCGGCAGTGGATGTCGCTCGGCAGCTGGAGGTTGTTGCCGATGATGATGTTGTTCGTGATTTGCTCGAGAATCTTGTCAAACGGGCTTGCCGGAGCAAGCAAGCCTGCCTGCACCAGGCGGTCAAGCACGTTGTTTTCGGCCTGGGTGACAAAGAGCCGCTGCGCCTGGAGCGGGCTCACATCCTGCGAGTTCTGGCTCTGGTCCTGCGCGTTTTCGATCTCCATGGAGGCATTGTCAGAGGTATTCTGCGGCAGCTTCAGGCTGTAGCCCCAGAAAGAGGTCTGTGCCTTGAAGCCCTTGGCATGAGCCGCGGCTGCGTGGTCTGACTCCTCGGTATAAATAACGGAAGGCAGCCAGAGACCTTCCTGAAGGTTGGCGCGCCAGCTATCGAAGTGATAATAGTGCGTATCTTCATCGTTCGGATTGCTGGAGTAGGTTCCGTTGAAGCGAACAATGTGGCCGTCACGATCCTCAACCCAGATGCGCCCGAAGAAGCGCCCGGCACCGGCCTTATTG
>CAXTSG010000190.1:4987-5716 GCA_964246825.1 uncultured Acidobacteriaceae bacterium
GCCTTATTGCGCGGCTTTACGTCAAAAACCGCCGTGCGGACATTGCCGATAAATTCACGGCGCACAAACGAGAAGTCGTAGTGCTGGAAGTCAAAGCCGGCCGGATCGATGAACATCATATCCATGAAGCCGGTTGGCGAGTAGCTCAGCTCAAACGCCCTGCTTAAACCAGTCACGTACTGAAGCGAGCCGTGAAGCAAACCGCGCTTGGTCGCCTTCGCGTCATATTGCTCATCGGAGAAAGTTTTACCGAAATCCACGCGGCCGATGATGTACTGATCCGAAACCGGCACCTGGTACTCGACCGGGTCGGGGCGCATATTCTGAATATAGGTTTGCACCACGGGCGTGTGCTTGGCGATTTCCTTCACCGTGGTTTTTTCCTGCGCCATCGCCTTGGTGACCAGCTCTTTTTGTTCAGCGGTCAGCGGCGGCAGCTGCAACGGCTTTTCTTTTTTAGCAAAGGCTGGACTGACGGCGACGGATGCGCCGAACAGCAGCAGCCCCAGTGTGCGAGCAACCATGGAGAATCCTCATCTACCGGAACACCGGTGTTCCTACTTTGTTGCGACAGCACTCCAGAGGCAGACTACGCCAGCTGGAATGTAATACGAATGACAGACACCTGATCTACCGGCTTGCCGTCGCGCGTCGCCGGCTTGAAGCGAATTTTGGCGGCGGCCAGCCTTGCCTGCTCATCCAGTCCATGCCCAAGGCCGCTGACCATGT
>CAXTSG010000191.1:0-5702 GCA_964246825.1 uncultured Acidobacteriaceae bacterium
GATTTGTGGTATGTTGGTCGCGCCCGGGGAGCATCCACGCCTTGCACAAAGCCGCAGCCCGCAGAACCGCATGAAGCGCAGCCACGCAACGCTTGCCGACGTCGCCCAGGCAGCCGGCGTCGGCGTCGCCACCGCCTCGCGCGTCATCAACGGCGGCGTCAACGTAAGCCCTCAAACACTGAAGCGGGTAGAGGCCGCCGTCCGCGAGCTCGGCTACCTGCCTAATCACGCGGCGCGCATCCTCAAAGGGGGCCGCACCAAAACCATCGGCCTCCTTGTGCCCAGCATCGCCGACCCGTTTTTTTCCAGCTGCGCGGAGTCGGCCGAGGAAGTGGCGCGCTCGCACGATTCCCTTTTGATTGTTGCCGTCAGCAAGAACGATCCGGCGATTGAAACGGCCAACCTGGCCGTACTCATGCGCCACCGCCCGGACGGCCTGCTGCTTGTCCCTTCCAGCGCGAAAAGCCGCCGCCTGCGGGAGTTTGCCGCTACCTGCGGCGTACCCGTCGTCACCGTGGACCGACCGCTGCCGGGCTGCCCTTCCGTGCTGACCGACAGCTTTACGGCCGCGCGGGAAGCAACCGAGCACTTGCTGGCCCACGGCCGCAAACGCATTCTCTGCTTCACCACCGAGCCCGAGCTTTACACCATTGCCGAGCGGCTGCGCGGCTACCGCCAGGCCATGGAGGAGGCCGGGCTTGAGCCCCTGATCGACAGCACCCTGAACAACGACGGAAACTCGCCCGAAGCGCGGCTGCGCGCGCACTTCGCCCGCAAAACTCCCCCGGACGCGGTGTTTACGCTCAAGAACAGCGTCACCGCCGCCGCCTACCGGGCCATGCAGCACCTCCGGATCGAGATTCCCAAGCAAGCGGCGCTGATCGGCTTCGACGACTTTGAAATGGCCGCAACGCTTCGTCCCGCGGTCACCGTGGTGCAGCAGCCGATTGAAAAAGTCGGGCGCCGCGCCGCGGAGATCCTGTTTCGGCTGATAGAGCAGACCGACCGACCGGGGCACGAGCCGGGCACCGAGCCGCCCGTGGTTTTCGGCAACCAACTGCTGCTGCGCGACTCCTGCGGGTGCGGCTTGAAGCGTTCCGGAAAGCAGAAATCCCCTGCTGAAGGCGAGAGTTCTGCAAGTCCCCGAAAAGTTAAGGGCAGATCAGGAAAGTGATGAAGAAAAGGTAAAAAAGAAGGCAGCAGCAAGCTGCCTTTCTCCATGCGCTCTGTCTGAACTGCCATCTACGACCTATCCGCAGTGCTTGTGGGGAGGAAAGTTCTTGCGCACCTATCCGCTTCGCCGCTCCTTGCTGTCCGCTGTTCTTGTCGGTTCTGCGTGCTCCCGCGTCGGCTATGCCGGGAACCTTCCATCCGCGGCAGCGATCGAGGCGGCCCGCGCGGACCTGACCGGTCAAATCATGGACCAGACCGGCGCCATTGTGCCGGGTGCCGCGGTTACGGCTTCAAACGGGAGCGACATCAGCCGTGCCGTCACGGCCGACGGCAATGGCCGCTACACCTTTGCCGGGCTGCCGCAAGGAACCTACACGCTTGTTGTGAAAGCGCCGGGTTTTGCCGTGCAAACCCTCCCCGGCGTGCTGGTGGGCAAAACGAAGTCCACCACGCTGGACGTGAAGCTTGCCATTGATACCGCACAGCAGAATGTACAGGTAAAGCCGGACGGAGCCGCCGAGAGCAGCCCGAGCAGGAACGCGGATGCTATCTCCATCAGCGGCTCGGCGCTGGATATGCTGTCTACCGACACCGGCCAGATGCAGCAGGAACTGCAGGCCATGGCCGGTGCCACGGGCGGCGACGGCGGGTCGTCTCTCTATGTGGACGGCTTTTCAAACGGCAGAATGCCGCCGAAGAACACTATTCGTGAAGTCCGGATCAATCAGAACCCGTTCTCGGCCGAGTACGAGGAGCAGGGCTCCGGCCGCATTGAGATTTTTACCAAACCCGGCTCCGATACGCTGCATGTGGACGCATCGGCTTACGGTACGGATTCGGCGTTTGATTCGGAGGACCCTTTCACCACGCAGCCGCAGCCGTTCCACTCCTGGAACCTCTACGCCGATGTGGACGGGCCGCTTGATAAGAAGACGTCTTTCCTGGCGGGCATCCGCCTGAACAGCTTGGCGAACATTGCTGTTGTCAATGCTGAAGGGCTGGATGCGAAGAACAACCAGGCCCCAATTACCGCCGCAGTCGGCAACTCCAGCACCTACAATGAACTTTCAGGCAAGCTGGACCGGCAAATCGGTACGAACAATACGCTGACCGCGCGCGTGAACTACGGCAATCAAAATCAAAGCAATGCTTCCGTGGGCCAGCTGCAGCTTCCCTCACAGGGCTATAACATGGTGAGTAACTTCACCGTCCTGCAAATCGGCGATACGCAGGTGTACGGCTCCAAAATCGTCAATGAAACCCGCTTTCAGTATCAACGATCGCGCTCTCGGCAGTCGCCTGTCAGCGATGCGCCGGCGCTGGTGGTGCAGGGCGCTTTTACCGGGGGCGGCAGCAACCTGGGCCGCGTTACAGACAACCTGGACCAGTATGAGCTTCAGAATTATGCGACATTTGACCTCGGCAAGCATTTTGTAAGAGCCGGGATCCGTGAGCGCATCAACCGTGAAGCAAATGATTCAACCGCTAACTACAACGGCGAATATATTTTCCCGACGCTTTCCGCGTATCAGCTTGCGGAGCAGCAGCTTGCCGCCGGCGCAGCCGTTGCCGCCGGGGCGAGCCAGTTCAACATCACGGCGGGCAAGTCGTCAGCAACGGTTCTGCTGGCGGACACGGCTCTTTTCGCGGAAGACACCTGGAAACTAACAAAGCAGGCGACCCTTAGCTACGGCTTACGTTTCGAAAGCCAAAACCATCTCGTCGAGGAGCATGACCTGGCTCCGCGGCTCGCCGCGACTTACAACATCGGGTCCACGGCTAAAAAAGCGCCGCTGCTTGTGCTGCAAACCGGCTTCGGTGTTTTCTACACACGGCTGCCGATCGCCGACCTTCTTCAAACCGCACGCTTGAACGGCGTGTCTCAAGCGCAATACGTCATTACGGATCCGAGTTTCTACCCGAACATACCGCCGCCCGGCGAACTTGCGACCGCGGGCCAGGTGCCGCCGACGCTGTACCGCATCAGCGACACGTATCGATCGCCGTATGCGCTCTACGGCAACACCAGCCTGGAACACGCATTCGGGTCGGCAGGCACCGTGACCCTCGGCTATCGTGCTTCCCGAGGGGAGCACCTCCTACTCTCGCGTAACATCAACGCGCCGCTGCCGGGCACTTACAATCCTTCCAACCCAACAAGCGGAGTACGCCCTTTCGGCACGCTGCAAAATATTAACCAATACGACACCCAGGGCCTTTCCAACAGCAATCGCGTGTATCTCAACGCTCATTTTCACACAAAGGCCGCCGATATCTTTGCTAACTACAGCTTCGGGTCCACACGGTCCGACACCGGCGGCAGCTTCCCGACAAACCAGTACGATGTAAGGCAGGACTACGGCCGCGATACGCGAGATGCGCGTCAACGCCTCTTTTTCGGCGAGTTTTTTCATCTTCCGTTTGGAATCGGCGGCGGCACATTTCTGATTGCGCAGAGCGGCACACCCTTTGACATCGTGCTCGGCGAGGATCGGAACGGGGACAGCCAGTTCAACGATCGCCCTGCTTTCGCCACGGACTTATCCCGGGCGAGTGTTGTGCGTACTCCCTACGGCAACTTAGACACGGACCCTATCGCAGGCCAAACTATTATTCCCCGTAACCATGCTCAAGGACCGGGGCTTTTGCAGCTAAGCACTTATTGTGAAAAGAACTTTTCTTTCGGGCCGGAAATCAAGCCGCCCGCCGACGCGCCGAAGCCGGTACTGAAGCCTAACGAAAAAGCACCGAAGCCTCAGAGAAAGTATGCTTTCACGACCGCGGTAGAGGCTGACAATCTTCTAAATCATGTTAACCCCGCGCCTCCGGTCGGCACCCTCGGCTCACCGCTCTTTGGCCGCTCCAACGCCCTGAATCAGATTTTCTCCCAGGGATCCGCGAACCGACAGATTGATTTTGTCCTGGGCTTTCGATTTTAGCATTCTCGTCGATAAGGTCGGCAGGGCTGCTTTAGTATCAGCCAAGAAGGACCGTGCAAAGAAAGAAGCTAAAAAGATGACAATGCTTGGGATGACAAACCCCAACCCTCAAATCCCAATGAGTTCAAGATTCTCTTTCACATAAGGAGATGTATGCATTGGAACCACATGGGCTGTGAGTAACAATAAACCAACGGCCACGAGTGTGGCAGTCAATGTGTTGCAAACTTTGCGAAGGCGAAGCCGGTTGAGACTGCCTGTTTCTTCGGTTAAGAGAGTACCTTCTCACTATATTCAATAATTACGATGAAATAGCTCAGCTTATACAATATATTTGGCATCGAGCTACTGACAATTCTTAAAGCAAGTGCTTCCAAACATAACAATTGCAAGCAGACAGTGTCTAAAAGAAGTCTCGTTTTTCTCTGCCGAAAGCAGCCGACAACCCCGGTCCTTGAAAAACCGCCGATTCCAGGCTCGCTCGACATCCCGGACAGCACAAGACGCGAGAAGTTCAGATTATTTCCGAGCGGCTCGCGATGGTAGATGGAATCTGAGAAGCGAGTCATGAGATACGCTGATCTTTGGCATGGACTTTGTCTGCGTGGACGTGGAAACCGCGAGTGATGACCCGGGAAGCATCTGTCAGATAGGGGTTGTCAGTTTTCGCGATGGGTGCGCGGTGGAACTGTGGCAGTCGCTGGTTCAGCCCGAAACACCTTTCCTGCCTTCTAACAGCCGATTGCATGGCATGGACGCACAGGCTGTTGCCTCGGCCCCGCTGTGGCCGCAGGTGCATCAGGAACTCAAGAGCCGCGTTGCCGGACAGCTTGTCGCCTCGCACACCTACTTCGATCGGGCCGCGGTCAACGGCGCGACGCGGCGGTACGGACTGCTGGCTCCTGAGGTTCGCCGCTGGGTGGATACGTGTGCGCTGGCCCGGGCGTGCTGGCCGCACCTGAGAAGCTACAAGCTGGCACGCTTGGCTCGGCACCTGGGCATTCGCTTCCACGCTCATGACGCGCTGGAAGATGCCCGCTGTGCCGGAGAAGTCCTTCTCAGGTGCGCTCGGGTGCATGGAATCAGCAGCAAGGCGTTTCTTGATCGGCACGAGGCCGCTTGCCGGCATTGAGAGGGACAGGAAACGCCCAAGTGACAGCCGGTGCTGATGTACTGCCGTCGATTCATCCCCGCGGGTGCGGGGAACGCCGTACTGCCTCATGCGTGGGCGTCTGCTCGGGCGGTTCATCCCCGCGGGTGCGGGGAACGCCAATACCACTTTTGTGGAATGCGGCGTAAATGCGGTTCATCCCCGCGGGTGCGAGAAACGCACACTCACAACCGCTGACCTGGAAGACGGCTACGGTTCATCCCCGCGGGTGCGGGGAACGCCTCGGGGCACATCTCCGAAACAAACCAAGCGTCGGTTCATCCCCGCGGGTGCGGGGAACGCTGAAAATCGCGTTTGCCGACCAGGATGGACGACGGTTCATCCCCGCGGGTGCGGGGAACGCCGCCGATCCGCACGATCCTCTTCCAGCACATGCGGTTCATCCCCGCGGGTGCTGGGCACGCGCCCCTTAACCGTCT
>CAXTSG010000192.1:0-5691 GCA_964246825.1 uncultured Acidobacteriaceae bacterium
TTTCATGCCTTCTGCAAAAGAAAGCCTCCATCTCTAATGAGAAGGAAGCTGCTTCGCAGCGTCTTATTTTTTCTCTGGCAAAAAGTGGAGGTGCGGGCCGGGATCGAACCGGCGCATAAAGGTTTTGCAGACCTCTCCCTTACCACTTGGGTACCGCGCCATGCCGGAATCGGCTGACAAACCACTACAACACAGCGCTTCAGGAAGAAGCGACTGGAGCGGGAGACGGGACTTGAACCCGCGACCCTCGCCTTGGCAAGGCGATGCTCTACCACTGAGCTACTCCCGCTTGGTACAGATTGCAGTCTATCGAAGCGGGGTAGGTCGGTCAACCTCACCGGGCCGCCGCTAGCGGGAGCGCGTGGGCTGCATGGCGGAAAATTCCGCCCGCTTCCAGTAGCGCGAAAAGCGCTTCAGGTCGGCAGAACGCACTTCTCCGGCAAAAGGCGGCGGATCAAACCAGACCACCGGCACCAACCGCTCCACGGTAAGCGCCGCCGCTTGCAGAGACGGGTCCGCCGTGCGCTGGGCCAGGATGTACGCCGCTCCGCTTGCCTGCGCCGCCCCAAGCAGCTCCGTCGCCGGGTCGCCGACTCGGAGCTCCACCAGGCCGGGCATCTCCCGAAGGCACTCCGCCAGAAAAACGATCCGCTTCAAACTAATTTGGCTTTCGGCAAGCCACTTTATGTCCCACACAAACACAGCCGGACTGTCGGGATGCTCGCGCAGCATCGGTGAGTCCGGGTTCAGGCTGTCGGTATGGACCCAAATCAGGGGTGTGCCGTTCGGGGTTCCTACGGATCGTTTGCCGGTCGCCCTGGACGGAAATGGCTGCGGCGGCGCCGGGAGGGAGGCTTGGCCGAGCTGATCGTTGAAGCGAGGAAAAAGCGTCTGCTGAAGCCCGTCGTAGTCGCTGTCAAACGGGCAGGTACCCGCCCGGGCGTGCGGACAGGCGCGGCAGTACAAGCCGTCGGTGTAGCGCTCCAGATTTTCCTTGTTGAAGATGTAAGCCTTGCTCGCGAAGGTGGAAGCGACCCACTGCCACGAAAGATTGTTGCTGGCCGGGTCGCCGTCAATCAGGTGTTCCAGAAACCAGTGCGCGCCGGCCTGCCAGCGCACCCTGCGCCAATGCGCCAGATAAGCGGCAAACCACATCCGGGCATGATTGTGCAGGTAGCCGGTTTCTGTAAGATCCCGCGAAAAGCTGTCGATGCAATAAAGAGTGGTCGCGGCTTCCGCAACCTCCGCGGGCAGCGCCCGGTCGTAGTCGGCGGCCTCGTAGCCGGTTTTGTACGGCTCCCGATCTTGCCAAATGCCTTCGCCGAGCTCCAGGTAAAGGCGCTGCCAGTAGTCGCGCCAGCCCAGTTCGTTCACCAGCTTCCCGGCGTGCCGCGGGTCGGCAACGCGCGCCAGCACATCATCGCGCACCTCGGCCAGCGTGAGCACCCCATGGCGCAGATAGGCGGAAAGCCGGGTGACGCTGCCGGCCAGATAGTTGCGGCTGCGCTCGTAGGACTGCGCCTCCACTTTCGACAGGGCGGCCTTGGCCGCGATGCGCCCTCCGCGCGTGGGGCTCAGGGCGGTATCGGTCGGCAGGAGGTGCGGAAAGAGCTTGCGGAGGGCGGAGGCCATCTCCGCGCGATCGGCAAATTGTTGTAAATCCCGGTTCGTCACCCTTCGAGAGTAGCGGCTGGGAAGGAAGCCGGGCGCGGCGGTGAATCTTTGATTGCACAGGATGGATAGACCGCCGCGCCGCCTACGGCACCATGGCCCCATCGCGCATGTGCAGGATGCGGTCCGCGAAGGCGGCGGCCTCCGGATTGTGCGTAATCATCAGCACGGTCTGCCCGAAGGTCTTGTTGGAGTGGCGCAGCATGGCCAGCACCGCGTCCGAGTTTCTCGTATCCAGGTTGCCGGTCGGCTCGTCCGCCAGGATGATGGAGGGCTTGGTCACGAGCGCCCGCAGAATAGCGACCCGCTGCTGCTCGCCGCCTGAAAGCTCTGAAGGCCGGTGGCCGAGCCGCCCCGTAATGCCCAGCATCTCCGTCAGTTCATTGAGGCGCTTGCGGTCGAGCTTGTCGCTGCCGCCGGCAATTTCCTGCGCGATCTCAATGTTGGCCCGCGCCGACAGGGTCGGTAGAAGGTTGAACTTTTGGAAAACAAAGCCGATCTTTGTTTTGCGCAGCTGTGTCCGTTCCGTATCGCCAAGCGCAGCAAAGTCGATGCCGTCGATGCGCACATGGCCCGAGGTCGCCTGCGTCAACCCACCTAATATATAGAACAGGGTCGACTTGCCGGAGCCGGACGGCCCCACGATCGCGACAAACTCACCCGGTGCCACCGAAAAGGAAACGTTGATGAGAGCGGGCACCTGGAGCTTGCCGACCCGGTAGGTCTTGCCGAGATGCTCGGCCTGAATCATGGGTTGGACTATGGATTGGACCATGGGTGGGGCGGCTTGGGAGGTCACTCCTGCATTCTAGGGCACTGCCGCCCTTCAGGCATGAAGCTGAGGAGCCTCGGGAAAGGGACGCGCGCCTTCCGCCGGAGCCATGGCGCGCTTGGGCCCGCGCTTGCGCACCAGCAGCGCCCGAATCCGCTCCACCATTTCAGTCGGCGTCACCGCGCCCTTGGGAAGAAAAGCATCCGCCGCGGAAGCCCGCGCAAAGTCCTTCACGGTTGAGCTGAGCAGCAGCGCCGGCGTTTCCGGGTTTTCCGCCTTGATGCGCCGCACCATCTCATTGCCGTCCATGCCGGGCAGCATCAAGTCGCTCACAATCAGGTCGATGCCGCCTTCGGCGAAGCGGTCGAGCGCCGCCTGGGCCCCGGCTGACTCCACCACGCGGTAGCCGCGCGTTTCCAGCATAAATTTGCGAACGCTCAGGGCCTGCTCATTGCCGTCTACCAGGAGAATCACTTTTTTCGGACGCATCGTTCTCTTCCCTGCTCCAGCGCGCTGCCGTTTTGAGGGCGAGCGCCGGCGTTGCCCCCGGAAGGGGAGTGTGTGGACCGCGCCGAACCGCCGTCAAGCGTTTCCGGGCAAAGCGGGGCCTACCGCGCCGGGAGCGCCGCTTGTCGGAGGCAAAAAGCAAAAACTCCGGCAGCCGCGCCAAACGGCACGTTTATGAGCCCCGCCGCCCGGCAAAACACCGCCGGAAGGCAAAAAGGCACGGGGATCAAAGGGCTCCGACACGCCCCTTTTGCGCTGAAATCCACTGCGGCGCAAACGGCGGGGCGGAGCCTCAATCCGGTTTCAGTTGTCGAGTAAAGGCGAAAGTTGCATCCGCTTGCCGATGTTCCGGCTCCTGAATGCTTGCCCAGACTACGGACCGCACCGGCACTGCGCAATGGCGAACAGGAAGCGAACAGGCCGGGTGGTCGAAACATGAAATCAAGGAAATCTCGGCCCAAACACCACGATCCCCTGTGGGCATGCACCTTTCACGCTGTGGAACACATGTGCATCAAAAAAGGAAATACCGTCCCTCTGCGACAAGAACAGTGCATCCGCCCACGCGCACATAGCTGCCTTTTTTCCAAACCTGTTCGTCTTCACCGTTTCGGTGCGGGTAAAGCACGGCCGAAGTATGAAGAAAGCTCGGCCGGCCTATTTCCCTGCCCTGCTCCAGCAGCAGCTCCGCGCCCGCGGGCGCAAAGCCGTAATGCACCAAGTACGCGGTCGCGGCCCCGGCGGCCGAGCCTGTCGCGGGGTCTTCGCCGCCGTAGAACTGCATGCGCGCCCGCCAGTGCGTCGCATCCCCGCCGGGTGCGATCACATAGAAGAACTTGCCGTCGGTCGAGCGCAGATAGCTTTCCGCAGCTTCCGGGGGCATCGCCAGCGAGCGCAGCGCCTCCTCCGACCGAAGCGGCACCACCACGAACGGTATGCCCGTGGAAACAGTTTGCGGAGGCTTCCCTGCATCAAGCGCTTCCACTGGCAGGCCCAGCGCCCCGGCGACCGCCCGCGGCTCATGCCGCCTCCCGAACCGCGGCAGGGGCTGCTCCATATCGCCGCGCACCGGCAGGCCGAAAGGCAGCCCGCCCGCCTCGGCTGCTCCGGCTGCAAAGCGCACCGGCACCGTGCTTACAGGCAGGCGCAGACGCACCTCCGCGGCCCCATGGAGGCCTGGCAGCACCATGCGCAGAGCCGCGGCGGTGCCAAGCGTCGGGTGCCCGGCAAAGGGCAGCTCCTCCCGCGTTGTAAAAATCCGCACGGGCACCTCGGCCCCGACCGCCTCGCCGGGAAAGCAGAAGGTCGTCTCCGACAGGTTTGTTTCCCGCGCCAGCGCCTGCATTTCGGCGTCGCTTAGACCGGCACCGTCGAGAAAAACAGCCAGGGGATTGCCGAGCAGCGGCGTTTCTGTAAAGACATCCAAAAGGAGGTAGTGGTACTCACGCGACATGCATTTTCTCCCTGAAAA
The DNA here is from genome assembly GCA_964246825.1 of uncultured Acidobacteriaceae bacterium. Taxonomy (GTDB): domain Bacteria; phylum Acidobacteriota; class Terriglobia; order Terriglobales; family Acidobacteriaceae; genus EB88. The sequence continues at coordinate 4,422 of CAXTSG010000192.1, forward strand.
CTCCCGATGGAAGCACCGGATGCCGTGCTATGCTCACCTCATCCCGAGCGCCTCTATGTCGAGCCCGATCCTTCTTGCCCGTCCCGTACAGCTTCCTTCCGGCGCCCTGACGCGTCCCGCTGTCCGGCGGACGGCAATGGCCTGTACGATGCGGCTGCGTCCGTAGCGCCGCAGCCGCATCTCTCCTACAGACGGACCAAACGACGCGCACGATCATCCGCACCATGTTAGGACCTGGAGACTGCTATGAGCATTACCGCTGAATCCCGCATCCCCCGCATCCTTGAGCAGGCCCCCGACTTCGAGGCCAAAAGCACACACGGCATCATCAAGCTGTCGGACTACACCTCCAAGGGCAAGTACGTGATGCTGTTTTCTCACCCTTCCGACTTCACTCCCGTTTGCACCACGGAGTTTATCGCCTTTGCCAAACGGCAGGCCGACTGGGACCGGCTCAATGTTCAGCCGATCGGCGTGTCCGTCGACTCCGTTTTCTCGCATATCGCCTGGGTGCGCGACATGGAGCAGATCGGCGGCGTGAAGATCCAGTTCCCCTTGATCGCCGACCTTGACTTCAAGGTTTCCATCGCCTACGGCCTGGTGCACGAGGCTGTTTCCGACACAGCTGCCGTACGTGCCGTGTTCGCCATCGACCCGAAAGGAAAAATCCGCGCCATCATCTACTATCCGCCGCAGCTGGGCCGCTCGGTTGATGAGATCGTGCGCATCTTTGAAGCCATTCGCACCACCGACCAGAACGGCGTTTCGCTCGGCGCCGACTGGCAGCCCGGCGACCCGGTCATCGTACCCAGCCCGGCCACCGTGGCGGACGCGGAGAAGCGCACCAACGGCGGCGGCGCGGGGCTTGATGTTGAAAGCTGGTACTTGTCGAAGAAGTCTCTGTAAAGCCCTAATGACAAAGTATAGGGAAATTACCAATATTATCTTTTTGAGATAACTTTGCTAATTTCTTTATACTTCCGCTATGGATCCCATTGGAAATCCATATGCCTACGCCTGAATTTGCCGGACGCGATACCCTCCGGCAAATAGGCTGCCGCCTACTATCGAGCGAGCTTCCAGATTTCTGGAAACGCTAACAAGATTCTTCAAGGCACCCAACAATGCTCAGCAGCTTGCGGCCTCCCGTTACTGATTCAGCGGACCGAGAGATGCTGCCCGTTGTAGGGGTTAGGCTAAGGGCGCAGTAAGCAAATCCGATGCAAACTGCAGCTACGTTGATCTCACATCTCAGTTTAAGAATGCGAGA
>CAXTSG010000193.1:0-691 GCA_964246825.1 uncultured Acidobacteriaceae bacterium
CGAACCCCCGTTACCCGCTAGGGTAAAGCGGTTTTCAAGACCGCCTGTTTCAACCGCTCACACATCCCTCCGCGTCGGGGCTGCGCTCGCACAGTTTACATGGATTGCCGGGTGGAGGGCTGCCTGCAAGGGCAGTCCTCTTTCTACCCCGGCCGCTATGCGGACAAGCGGCGAGTCGCCGTCAGGCCGGCAGGCAGCCGGCTTGCCCCCCATGCAAGCCGCCCTTGCCGCCTCTTGCCGAACCCGCCCCTAGAACTGCAGCCGCGCCCCGAACTGCAGCTGCCGCATGTAGGGCGTACCGATGCCCGAAACGGCCCCATCCACGCTTGTGATTAGGCCGGGGTTGTCGACGGCGGAGTCGATTGAGCGGGCGTCGGTCGAGCTCGGCAGCCCGAGCGGGACGTGGTTGAAGACGTTGAACGCCTGGAATTGGAACTGGCCGCGCAGGCGCTCCGTGATGGTGAAGTTTTTGAACAGGGATGCGTCCGCGAAGTAATCGGACGGCCCCCGGAGGGAGTTGCGGCCGACATTGCCGATCGTACCGAAGGCCGGGCGGCTGAACGGGCCGGAAACGGTGCCCGCGGCCCCGGAAAGCGGCGCGACCGGCGTAAAGTACCGGCGGGCGTGGGTGGCAGGGTTAAGCCCTCCGGCTTTCAGGACGAAGCTGCCGCCGCCCGGGGCGCGGTTCGGG
>CAXTSG010000193.1:701-5689 GCA_964246825.1 uncultured Acidobacteriaceae bacterium
GTTCGGGCGGCAGTCGCTGGAGCTGCCGGGGCTTGAGAAGTTGGTGTCGATGTCCTGGTCCTGCCCGCACTCGTTGTAGGTGGGCGTAAACGGCAGGCCGCTTTCCCAGGTCGTCGTGCCGGCAAGCTGCCATCCGCCGACGGCGTAGTCGACCAGTCGATTGCTTCCGCCGGCAAAGCGCCGGCCTTTGCCGAAGGGCAGCTCATACAGGCCGCTGAAGACAAAGTTGTTGGTGCGGTTGGTGTCGTTGGGGCCGTATTCCACGCGGTGGTCGTGCGCGAAGTAGGTAGCGCCGTAGTTCAAGGCTTTCGACCAGGTGTAGTTTGCCAGAAACTGCACGCCGTTGGAGTAGCGGTGGTTCAGTGTCGCTTCCAGCGAGTTATAGTTCGCGCGGGCCGCGGGCGAGGTGGAGTTGATGTCCTGCGTGCAGCACTGCACCAGCGCGCCGTTGTACTCGGTTGCGAACTTGTTGTAGAGCGGCCGGCGCTGGTCGCGTTGAGAAAGCTCCAGCGTTTCAGCCGCGGCAACTAGGGCGGGGTTGGTCGTGCCCGTGATGGGCGCGGGCAGCACCGGCTGGTTCGCATTGAAGCCCTCCGTTTCCGAAGGGTAGATGCGGTCGGCGACATTGCCCACGTAGGCGATGGTCGCGGTTGTGTTGCCGCCGAACTGCTGCTGCAGGCTCAGGTTGTACTGGTACACCTCGGGCAGCACCAGGGTGGTCGGGCGCAGCGTCACGCTGACCCCGTTCGGGATGGGGATGAGCCCGCTCGCCGGGATCACAAAGGGCGCGGCTTTGGGCGGAAGATTGTTGTAGTTGTAGCTGACGCGGTCGGCGGAGTTGCCGGCGTTTACATCTTCATTGTTGATGACCGGGATGTTGTGCGAGAGCGCCGAGCCGAAGATGGTGCCGAAGAAGCCGACATCGTCATACATCTGCCCGAACGCGCCGCGCAGCACCGTGTTTGGAGCCGCCTGGTATTCAAAGCCGAAGCGCCCGCCCAGGTCGCGCAGGTCGACGCTCGTGCCGCCGTTGGTGGGGAATGCTCCAAACCCGGCCACCTGGATTTGCCCGGTGGCGATGTTGGTAAAGCCGCCCGCGCCCGGCGTGTTCACCGTTTCCGGGAAGACGATGTCCCAGCGAACGCCGTAGTTCAGCGTCAGCCTCGGCGTCACGCGCCAGTCGTCCTGGATGTAGAAGCCGCCGCGCTTCTGGCGGTTCGCGGCCGTGCCGTTGTAGACGTCAAAGCGCTGAAAGTGGTCGATGTCGCCGAACAAAACGGATGCAAGACCGAGCCCGGGGTTCTCTGCATTCACAAAGGTGCTGCCCTGGCCGAAGTTCAGGATGCCGGCGCGGTTGTTGTCGCTGGCGTCGCGCAGGTTCAAGGCATAGCGCAGGTCCGCGCCGAGGCGCACCGAGTGGGTGCCGAAGGTTTTGGTCCAGTTATTGGCTACCTGGAACACCTGCTCGCTCTCGTGCAGCGGGCAGTTGCAGTTTTCATCGCCGAAGTTGGAGATGGAGTTGTCTTCCAGCAGGTAGGTCGGCGAGCCGCTGGTATCCGGCGCGCCGGTATTCAGGTTCGGGATGCCGTCGGCTGTGGCAGGCGCGGTGCCCACGTCGAATTTATTCTCGACGATGTGGTAGTCAAGGAAGCCGAAGCGCAGCTCGGTCAGCAGGGAAGGGCTCAGGGCGTAGTCAAGCCCCAGCGCCGCGCTCTGGTTCTGGCCGTTGTCGGTGCCTGTGGTGTTGCCGATGCCGAAGCCCACGCCGCCGGCCGTGCCGAACACCGGCGGGCCGAACAGCCGGAAGTTCGAGTAGTCGTAGCGGCCGAAGACGTGCGCCTTCTGGCTCACCTGCTCATCCAGCCGCGCGTCGGCCTGGTCGGCGTTGTACTGCCCGCTGCCCGAGGCGACGTAGTTGTTGATCGTGCCGTTGGACTGCCCGGTGGAGTTGGGCGCGGGCAGCGCGCGCAGCAAGGCCAGCGCCTGCGGCGCGATGACCGAGGAGGGAATGGCGTTCGCGTTGTAGTTGACTCCGTTCGGCGCATGGACCGTCGGGTTCGGGTTTGCCGTGGTCACCAGATACTGGCTCAGGTCGCAGACGCCCGCTCCGCTCAGGCAGGTGGCGCGCACCTGCGCGGTCGGCACGTTCTGCTGCAGGCTGTTGCCCACGCGCTGCCGCGTGCCCTGGTAATCGAGGAAAAAGAAAGAGTGGTCCTTGATAATGGGACCGCCCAGCGAACCGCCGAACTGGTTGTACACAGCGGACGGCAGAAACTTGCCGGTGACCGGGTTTACCTGGTACTGCGTAAAAGGGTCGCGCGCCTGCTGCGCGTCGCTGCGCCGAAACTCAAAGGCGTCGCCGTGAAAATCATTGCCGCCGGACCGCGTGGACGCAGTAATAAAGCCGCCGACGGCACCGCCGAACTCCGCCGGGTAGTTTTCCGAGATCACATGGAGATCCTGCACGGAGTCCAGCGTCGGGTTGACAACGATGATGCCGAGCACCGGCTCGCGATTGTCGGTGCCGTCGAGCAGCGAGCCTTCGGTGCCGTAGTTCGTGCCGTTGATCTCGGTGGAAACCGTGCCCTGCGGGTTTTCGGTCGGAGAAATCGAGAAGGAAGAGCGCTGCACGCCGGGCGTGAGCAGCGCGAACTCCGAAAAGTTGCGGTTCAGGTTCGGCACCGACTGGAGCTGCCGCGAGTCCAGCGTTTGCGAAACATCGGCCTGGTCGGTTTTGAGCGCGGCCGCGGTGCCGGTCACGGTGATGTTGGTGGCCGCGGCACTGCCGGTGCCGAGCGTCAGATTGACCTGCGGTGCCTGATCGGTCGCTACCGCGACATTGCCCACCTCAGCCGGCTGAAAAGACCCGGAGCTTGCCTTGACGCTGTAAGTATCGGGGATGAGCCGCCCGACCGTGTACTCGCCGCTTGCGTTGGTTTGCACGGTCTGCACGGTGCCCTTGCTCACGTCTGTCACGGTAACCGTGGCGTTCGGAATGATCGCGCCGGTGCTGTCGGTAACGGTGCCGACGATGGAGCCGTAAACACCCTGCGCAAAGCCGGTGCCGAGGGGAGCGGCTAACACAGCGGCAAGGAACAGCGGGATGCGCCGCTGAGGAAGCCGGCGAACGCAGCGAAGGGATGGGATCAGCATAGGGTGTCTCCGGGGGAAGAGCCGACTCGCGGGAGAAGGGAGTCGGGCAAAAGAGATACGTGGATTGCGGCCTTCTGCAAACCTGCCGCTGTCCAGGGGGGATGCTCCCGGTAAGCCGGTTGTTGCATTGGAGACGCGCAAAGGCACGTTGCGCAAGAGGCATGTCGCGTACCATGGAAAGTGCCATGGCGCCGCTCCGCTCTGCTTCCCGGGCTTCGTTCGACCGGACCCTTGCCAGCGCCAAAAGCACGATGCCGACGGCCGAGATTTTTCGGCTCGCGATCGACAGCTTTCGCGCGAGCAAGATTCGCTTCGCGCTCACCGCGCTCGGCATGGTCATCGGTGCGGCGTCCCTGATTTTTGTCATTACGATCGGGCTCACGGGCAAGCAGTACATCCTGGGCCTGCTCGAAAGTATCGGCACCAACATGGTGTACATCGAGTACTCGGGCGGCTCCAGCGCGGGTGTCAATAATTTCCAAAGCGACTACCTGACGCGCGATGACGAGCGTGCGGTCCGCGAGCAGGTGCCGGCCGTGCAGTACTCCTCGCCGATGCTGGAGATGCACGACCGCATTTCGGTGCGCGGGACTGAAAAAGAACTGCTGGTGCTGGGCGTCAGCCCGGAATACGAGCAGGTGCGCAACCTCAAGGTGCTGACCGGCCGCTTCTTCGACGACGAGGACGACAGCTCCCACAGCAAGGTCGCCATTGTGACCGAGCAGTTCGCGCAGCAGCTTTTCGGCTCCGACGATGCCGCGGTCAACGAGAGCTTTTCGCTTTCCGGCATTCCATTCACCATCATCGGCGTGTTTAAGGAGTCGGTCGATACCTTCGGGCAGTCGGAGATCGCGGACCAGACGATTCTGATTCCGTACTCCGTAAGCCGCTACTTCACGGGTACCGACAACGTGAAGCAGATTTTTTTCACCATCCGCGACCGCACCGATGTCGATGAAGCCGCAAAGCAGATCGTCACCGTGGTACACGGCCGCCACCAGCCGAACTCGGTCTACAAAACCAGTACGCTGACGGAGCTGCTCACTACGGCCGCGCTCATCACCAACGCGCTCACCATTATCCTGCTGCTCATCTCCGCCGTGACGCTCGCGGTCGGCGGCGTCGGCATTATGAATATCATGCTGGCGACTGTGCGCTCGCGCATCCGCGAGATCGGCATCCGCAAGGCGCTCGGCGCGACCGCGCGCGAAATCAAGCTGCAGTTCCTGGTGGAAGCGGTGTTTATCTCGCTCACCGGCGGGCTGATCGGGTCGATCCTCGGCCTGGCCGTGCCGCTTTCTCTGCGCTTCTTTACCTCCTACGCCATCCCCATCTCGCCGTGGTCGGTGGTCATCGCGCTTGTCACCTCGACGGCCGTGGGCATCCTGTTCGGCACGCTGCCGGCCAACCGCGCCGCGCAGCTTGACCCGGTGGAGTCGCTCAAGTACGAGTAAGGCCCTGATAGACTGAGTTGGAACGCCCTTTGCGCTTCGGGCCCACCGCCAGTCAGTCTCCAAGCTGCACAGAACAGGAACTTCGCTTGCCCCACTCCAATATCCGCAATGTTGCCATCATCGCCCACGTCGACCACGGCAAAACCACGCTGGTGGATGCCATGCTTCGCCAGTCCGGCACCTTCCGTGAGAATGAGGCGCTGACCGACCGCGTCATGGACTCGAACGACCTGGAGCGCGAGCGCGGCATCACCATTCTCGCCAAGTCGACCGCGATCTACTACAAGGATTCCAAGATCAACATCGTCGATACACCGGGCCACGCTGACTTCGGCGGCGAAGTGGAGCGCGCGCTCAAGATGGTGGACGCGGTGATCCTGC